>JAGDBD010000018.1 GCA_017959225.1 Fibrobacter sp.
TTACTCTTTCGATATCGGCGAGCACACCCACGGTAGCGTGATGATCGTGGTGCCTTACAAGGAAATTCTGCCCTATATGGAAACTTGGGCCCGCCAAAAATTTGGTTTTGCTGAGGCTAAAAATCCATAACGTTGTCCCCCTTACCTAAAAATTAAAAAGCCCCGGCTCGCAATGAGCCGGGGCTGAATTTTTATGGATTGCTTCGGGGCTTTTCGCCCCTCGCAATGAAGTTTTGCGACTTAAGCCTTCTTATAATTCACAATCGCTTCCACGCTCAAAGACTTCACGAAGTTGTAATGCTTCGCGACTTCGGCTTCTGCATAATTCGCAAAGACCAGGAGACTCTTTCCAAAGAGTTCCGCATTCTTCGTTGCATCGCGCAAAAGGAGCTGGGTCATAATGCAATACGCAGCAAGTTCATAAAGGTGACGGCATGCGAGGTCCAAAAGTTCCTTGTCGCCGGTAGACTTTACCGATTCAAGGACTTCGTTGAACTTGACGCTCATCGCCTTTGCACGGGCTGCAATCGGTTCGAATTCCGGAGCCACGGTCTGGGCTTCGAGTTCCGCAATGATCGCCGAATATTCACCCGTCGAAAGATGCGGAAGAGCCGCCACCGTCTGCAGCTGCGTCGTACCTTCGTAAATGGAAGTAATACGAGCGTCGCGGTAAAGGCGCTGGCAAGCGTATTCCAGCATGTATCCCGATCCGCCATGCACTTGAATGCTGTCATAGGAATTCTGGTTCGCAAATTCAGCGTTCATGCCCTTGGCAAGAGGCGTCAATGCCGTTGCAAGCTTGTCGAACTTTTTCAGTTCCTGCTTTTCTTCCGGAGTCAAAGGACGTTCGCGTTCAATATCTTCAAGGCCCTTGTAAACATCCACGTAACGGGCAGTTTCATAAAGCAGGGCACGGCCAGCATCGAGTTTTGCCTTCATCGTAGAAAGCATTTCGTAAACGGCCGGGAAGTTCACGATTTCGGTACCGAACTGTTTACGATCCTTTGCATAAGCAAGGGCTTCGTCGTAAGAAGTCTGGCTGATGCCCACGGACTGTGCAGCAATACCGAGACGTGCACCGTTCATAAGTGCCATCACGTACTTGATAAGGCCACGCTTGCGGCTTCCGCAAAGTTCCGCCTTAGCGTTCTTGTACACGAGTTCGCAGGTCGGGCTTCCGTGAATGCCCATCTTGTTTTCTATATGGCGAACCGTCACGCCGCCGTCGCGCTTGTCTTAGATGAACATGGAAAGGCCACGGGCGTCGTGAGTGCCTTCTTCGGAACGGGCAAGCACCAGGTGACTATCCGAGTCACCGTTGGTGATGAAACGTTTCACGCCGTTCAGATACCAGCACTTGTCTTCTTCGCTGTAGGTAGCCTTGAGCATCACGCGCTGCAAGTCAGAACCTGCATCCGGTTCGGTCAAGTCCATGGACATGGTTTCGCCGGCGCACACACGCGGAATGTAGCGGGAACGCTGATCGTCGTTTCCGAATTCATACAGCGTTTCAATGCAGTCCTGCAACGACCAGATGTTTTCGAAGCCAGCATCCGCAGCGGCAATCATTTCGTTGATAGCCGTGTAAACGGTTACCGGGAAATTGAGACCGCCGTAGCGACGGGGCATGGTGACACCGTTGAGGCCAGCCTTGCGGGTGGCTTCCAGGTTTTCGTAAGTCTTGCTTGCGTAACGGACGCGGCCGTTTTCGCAGTGCGGACCTTCGGCATCCACATCTTCGGAATTGGGGAAGATCGTGTTTGCGGTAATTTCGCCCGCGATTTCGCAGACGCGGTCATAGCTGTCCAACGCGTCAGCAAAGTCCTCGGGTGCGTAGTCGAAATTGTCCTTGTCTGCATAACCGTGTTCCTTGAGGTTCACGATTTTTTCCATCAACGGGCTGCTTTCGACGTTGAACTTAATCTCTGGATGATCTGTGTAGAAATTTGCCATACGCTTACTTGTTGTTTGCCTTGTAATACTTGATAAGCTTCGGAACGACTTCTTCGACCGTACCGTTAATCACATAGTCCGCAATCGCGTTAATCGGAGCGTCCGGATCGGAGTTCACGGAAATGATGATTCCGGAATCCTGCATACCGGCGAGGTGCTGAATCTGACCGGAAATTCCGCACGCGATATAAACCTTCGGACGAACCGTCACACCGGTCTGGCCGATCTGACGATCATGGCTCACAAAACCTGCGTCGATAGCGGCACGGCTTGCACCCACTTCGGCATGAAGTTCTTTTGCCAGTTCAAACAGCATGTCAAAGTTTTCCTTGGATCCCATGCCGTAGCCACCGGCCACCACGATAGGTGCGCCTTTCAGGTTGTGCTTGGCCTTTTCCACATGGCGTTCCAGCACCTTGACCACGTATTCCGTTTCCGGCACATACTTGGCCACGTCGTGCTTAATGACTTCGCCCTTGTAATTCGGGTCAACAACTTCTTTCTTCATCACGCCTTCGCGAACGGTAGCCATCTGCGGGCGATGTTCCGGGTTCACGATGGTCGCCACAATGTTTCCGCCGAAAGCCGGACGAATCTGGTAAAGCTGATTTTCGTAATGCTTCTTTTCGGTTTTGCCGTCAACGACGCTCGTCATGTCGAAGCTGCCGATTTCAAGTTCGGTACAGTCAGCCGTAAGACCGCTGTGCATGGTGCTCGAAATACGCGGACCAAGATCGCGACCGATGACCGTTGCACCGAGGAGGCAGATCTGCGGTTTTTCTTCCTTGAAAAGATTCACCACGAGAGCCGTATGCGGATTCGTCGTGTATGGGAAAAGTCCTTCCGCGTCAAAAACGTGAACCTTGTCCACGCCATACGGGAGAACCTGTTTTTCGATGCCTTCAAGACCGCTGCCAGCGCAAATGCATTCCAGCTGAACGCCGAGAGTGTTGGCCAACTTGCGACCCTTCGAAAGCAGTTCAAGGGAAACGTCAACGACGGTCTTCCCTTCAATTTCGCAGTATACAAATACGTTATTCATAGGTTAGCCAATAATCTTTTCGTCTAAAAGTTCTTTGATAAGTCCATCCACGTCGGCATCGCTCGATGTGAGCACGCGGCTTTCCTTTGCCTTGAACACGATGTTCTTGACAGCCTTCACGTTCGTCGGAGAGCCGGCCTTACCGATCTGCGCCGGATCGGCGTCGATATCGGCAGCGCCCCACTGGGCAATGTTCAAGAACGGCTTCTTGGCAAGGAGCGCCGAATCGGCATCCGCCTGTTCCGGTTTGCGTTCCGCAGCGACAGTCGCCTTTTTAAACTTCATCACGAGCTTTGCATTGCGCGGACGGCAAGGCGCAGCGCTGCCGTTCACCGTCACCACCAGCGGAAGCGGAGCTTCGACAGTTTCTACACCGCCATCGATGTGACGCTTGATCACAACCTTACGAGCCTTTTCATCGAGAGAAAGGATTTCTTCCGCATAAGTCACCTGCGTAAGTCCGAGCTTCTGAGCGATCTGCGGACCGACCTGTGCTGTGTCACCGTCGATCGCCTGACGACCGCCGAGAATAATATCGTAGTCGCCGATCTTCTTCACAGCCTGGGCAAGCGTATAGCTCGTTGCAAGCGTATCCGCACCGCCCAGCGGACGGTCCGTTACCACGTAGCCGTTATCGGCACCGCGGTACAGCGCTTCGCGGACCACTTCTGCGGACTTCGGAAGTCCCATGGTCAAAACGGAAATGGTGGAACCCGGGAACTGATCCTTCAAACGAAGGGCCTGTTCCAGAGCATTCAAGTCTTCGGGGTTGAAGACAGCCGGCAGTGCAGCACGATTCACAGTTCCCTGCGGCGTCATTGCGTCCGGGCCAATGTTTCGAGTATCTGGCACCTGCTTTGCAAGCACGATAATTTTAAGACTCATAGTTTCTTTTTTTCAAGTGTGATTTGTTCGTGAGAAATCTTGCTAAAGTGGCAAAATTTACTTGGAAAAAATACGATTTTTTTGGAGTCTCCGGCATAAAATCAGCCCTTGCAGAGCTTTTTTTACGAAACAAGACTCGCTATTAAACACACCGTTCAATAACAATTGAAAAGAGCTTCAATTGTTGCTTTTCATGGATCGCCGTTACGCTTCCCGACCCATCATTTTAAAAGAAAGCATCGTGATGTCATCGAACTGCTGAGCATTTCCTGCATGCAGCTTCACCGCTTCCCGCACTTTTTTGCACATCGCGCGCAGTGAAGAATCTTTATTCTCATTTAAAACAGCCTGCAAACGATTCAAACCGAATTCTTCATCTTTTTCGTTGGTCGCTTCAGGGACTCCGTCCGTATAAGTGAAAACAGTATCTCCCGGCTGCAATTGAATTTCAAATTCCTTGTACCTGTAACCTTCCAAACCTGCCAAAACAAAACCGCTTTTGATGTTGGCCATTTCAAAGTTTCCATCTTTATGCTTGATAAAAGGTTTTTCATGCCCTGCATTCGCATAAACCAGATGTCCGGTTTTCACGTTCAGCACTCCACAAAGGCACGTGACAAACATATCGTGCACATTGTGTTCGGAAAGTTCGTCATTCGCCCTGTTCAAAGCTTCTGCCGGTGAACATCCATGCATAAAATTGTGCTTTAAAACAATTTTTGAAACCATCATAAAAAGCGCAGCGGGAACACCCTTTCCCGAAACATCCGCAATCAAAAATACAGCATGATCGTCATCGATAAAAAAGTTGTCGTAAAAATCTCCACCCACTTCCAAGGCCGGGCGCATGATCGCATAATTTTCAAAGCCTTCGATTTCTAGCGGATTCGAAAGGGATGCCCGCTGAATTGAGGTCGCAATGGCAAGTTCCGTATGGATTTTTTCTTCCTTCGCAGTGGCCTTTGTCAAGTTTTTCACGTAAAGATCCAGTTCCGTTGCCATTTCTTGAAACGAACGGGCAAGTTCCCCGATTTCAGAAGTAAAGGACGCATAGCCGCGGCTCTGGTCCAAGATATGACGAATTCTTTCATCGATCGTAGAGTTCCGCGTAAACGTCTTGCCAATCTGGCTCATGCCTTCAATAGGCCTTGTCACCGTCCTTTCCATGTAATAAAGGAATCCTAGCGACACCCAAATACCGATATTCAACAATCCCCCGATAAAGAAATAGACATAACTCCATAGGTAAAGATTATTTTCACCATATTTGATTACAAAACTCGGATAACTCGCGATCCCAATCGAAATGGAAATGATAATGCTCAACGCCAAAAAAAACAGAATAAATTTTTCGTTTAGCGAAAATGAGAAAATGAAATTTCCCGGCAGATTCTTTTTTTTGCGCTGTTTGCGTTGAAAAAGAAGCGACGCACAAATAAGGTAAGGGAAGCCGAACATCACCATGGTAATGAACTGATTAAAGAAAATGTTCGCCGCGAGCATGGAAAAATAGCTGGCATCGAACATAAGCTTTATCACGCTCACCACCATAATCGCCGACGCAAGCGAATCCAAAATGACAATGACCATGTACTGAACATTTTTATACACTTTGTCCAGTATGAACTTGTTTTCATCATTCCGGCGAAGCCTATTCCAAATAAGCGCCGGAATATAGCCATATACAATCTGAACAAAGAATCCAGGGATAAAAATGATAGCCGCATACCCGGAATAAATATCCGCAACCAGATTTGCCACGGCACAGCCGAAAACTCCCCAAAAGCCAAAAGTTATTCCGAACAGCAACGGGAATGCCGCAACGATCCGGACTTCAGTGGTATCAGAAATTTTAAATAATTCCCGGCAAGGTTCTCCCAAAGCAAAAAAGATCAAGCCACAAAGAATCGCAATGAGAATATTCTTCTGAAAATTTTTCATACGCCCTCAGTGAAAATATACATCCTCAACGGAAAATCAGAGATCGGCAAACGACTCCCCTGTTCATCTAAAGCGTAATTTCTATCTTTGGGCCAAATGACAGATCTACGTTCGTCCAAGCTTCAAGCATTCGGCACGGCAAGCATTCCAAAACTTGTCCTGATGTTCTCTGTTCCCGCAATTATCAGCATGTGCGTGAACGCATTTTACAACATCGTTGACCGTTACTTTGTCGGTCAAGGCGTGGGAGCGCTAGGCATTGCAGGCATCACGCTTTGCTTCCCCATTATGCTTTTCATTATGGCGATGTCCATGATCGTCGGCATGGGCGGAAACACGCTTTTTGCAATTCGTCTGGGCGAAAAGAAATACCTACAAGCAAGCATCATTTTGAACAATGCGTTTGTGTTGCTGATCGCGATGGCCGCGGGGACATTCGCCTTAGGCGAAATTTTCATGGAACCGTTGCTTCGCCTTTTTGGTGCAAGTGACCAGACTCTCCCGGTCGCCACTTCTTACATGCGGATTATTCTCCTTGGGGCCATTTTCCAGACGATCGCTCCGGGCATGAACCATTTTATCCGTTCCATGGGGCATCCGAAAACGGCCATGCTAAGGGATATCGTCGGAGCTTTGACAAACGTATTCCTGGACTGGATCTTTATTATAAAACTGCATTGGGGAATTGAAGGCGCAGCCTGGGCAACGCTCATTTCGCAGTTCGTAAGCAGTCTGCTCATTATGCAGTTCTTCATCAAAAAATCGACGCCGATCAAAATCAACCGGCGGCATATGCGTTTACGACTCCCCTACGTGCGAAAGATTTACATACTTGGATTCCCGCCTGCAATTATGCAGATCTGCAACAGCCTCATGAACGCGATTCTCGCTTGGAGTCTCGCCAGTTACGGAAACAAAAGCTTGCAGGCAACCACCTCCATGACAGGAGGCGACATCGCTATTTCCGCATTCGGCATCATCAACAGTATCGTTTCCATTGCCGTAATGCCGTTAATCGGATTTGTACACGGGACCCAGCCGATCCTTGGCTATAATTACGGCGCAAAGCTATTTGACAGAGTCCGTGGCACGGTCAAATTCGCATACATATACAGCATCGCCTTTATGCTTGTCGCCTGGGGACTTCTCCAGTGGAAAGCGGAAGTTTTCGTCGCACCTTTTGCACCGGGCGACACCTATATGCAAAGCGTATCCGCCTGGGGTATGCGCCTTTTCACCAAGGCGTTCCTCTTTATACCGCTCGGCATGGTCGCCGGAAGCTTCTTCCAGGGCACTGGCAAAGCGGGACTTTCCATGTTCTTAAACGCCTGCCGTCAGGTGATCATTTTGATCCCGTTCCTGCTGGTGCTGCCCCAATTTTTCGATTTGCAGGGCGTGTTCATGGCGCAGCCCATGGCAGACATCGGTGCTGGCGTCATCGGCATTTTGCTGCTCCGTTGGCAGTTCAAGAAAATGCGGTAACGCCAAACGATCCGTTTAGAGCTTGGAACGGTACTTTGCCACCCAAGCTTTGATCTGGGCAACGCCGTCCGTAGACCAAAGAGCCCAGGCGATAAGCACCGGCTGGAAGAACAGGCGAATCAAACGGGCCTGGTCCGTATCGAGCCCGAAAGCGCTGATCCCGTTCACATACTGGCTAATGTTCCCCGGGAAAATCGCCACGTAGAACAGCGCAAGCAGCACCCCGACAACGCCCTTGTATTTGAAGAGCAGAATCATGCCGAGACCGAGCGCTATTTCGACGACTCCCGAAGCGAGCACCACAAAGTCCTGGAATCCCGGATTTTGCGGAAGCCACGACGGAACCTGCGCCAAGAACTCCTGCCTAGCAACGGTTAAATGACTGATGCCGGCATAGGTCATAAAGACCCCCAGCAGAACTCTTAAGAATGTTTTTACGTATCTCATGTTAAATAATATAAACAAATTTCATAAAAAAGATCCTATATTTTGCAAGTTTTTTGTAAGCATTATTTTGAAAACTTTCTTTATTTAGTTTACACGTATTTTAAACGCTTTTGCGGACAAATTAATTTCAATCGAGCTTTGCATTAAAAAATCTGTATATACTTCCAATGGCGTTTTTGGTAAGGGTACATTATGCAAAGCAAAATTCTCTCTTTTTGCCTCATTTTCTTTCTGCTTCCATCTCTGTTGTTTGCCGATATCGTTTGGCAAGGGAAACGGGTCCAGGCTTGGCCTAGCGAAGCGAAACCTACATTCCACAGTGAAAAAGGCGTTCTCCGCAAAGCGTCCAATATCCAGGTAAACAGTCCCTATGCAAAGCCCAAGGGCAAAATTTACACCCTGACACTGCTGGTGGATTTTTCGGACGTACCTGCTCCGGTAACCAAAAGCGAAGTTGAAGATTGGCTGAACAAGGAAGGCTTTAACCGGGACGGTTGCAACGGATCGGTGCGAGATTACTACTTGGACGTTTCCAACGGCCAACTGGACCTGACAAGCGAAGTATTCGGCTGGTACCGGGCAAAGCATCCCAAATCCTGGTATGAAAACCTGCCCTATTATACAGGTTCCGATTCGCTCATGACAGAACTCTTTGCCTATTTTGACGGCATGGTGGATTATTCCCGTTACGACAATGACAAAGACGGCACCACCGAAGCGATTAACGTTGTGTACGCAGGTAAAGGGCAAACGTGGGGACAAGGACTATGGCCCCATTCCGGCTGGTCTTCGGAAGTCCGTGACGGTGTACGGCTGACCCACCATCAGATGACGGACATGCCCGGCACATTTTCGATTTACGTATTTGTTCACGAAACTGGGCACATGATCTTTGGATGGCCAGATCTTTACTGGTACGGCGATTACTGCACCATGGGAAACCGCGCAAACGATATCAATCCTGTTGCCATTAACGATTTTTACAGAGCCGATCAGGGATGGATTCCTTTTATCGATATAACAAGCGAAGATGTGGGGCAAGAAACGATTCAACCGGGCGAAGCCTGTTACCGTTACCGCAACCCGGCAAGGCCGAATACCGAAGGACTTGTATGGTCTTATGTTACCAATACGGGCCGGAATACCGTTTTAAAGGGCAGCGGACTTTTGATGCAGCATTATGATTTTTCGATCAGCGGAAATTCTTCGGCAGAACAGCTCGGTTTGCGAATCGTCCATGCTAATTCCGCAGGGAAATCCAGTGATATGGAAACAGAGCAATGGCCAAGCCCGGGAAGCGAAGCCGGCGCATTCTTCAAAAGCGGAACTTACCCAGAATTTTCGGACGAAAAATACCCTGCCATCCGCTGGTATAACGGCGATGCGACCGGATTAAAAATCACAGACATCGGAACGCCCGGTGAAAGCATTTCGTTCTGCCTGGGTGGAGAATGTTCCACGACCGTGCAAGAGCCAGAAACCCAAACCTTCGCCTATGACGTAATCCTTCCGTTAGACAACAATTATGCGCCGGTCAACGTTGATTTGAACGGCAGCGAAATTGCAAGCTTCTTGGGAATCGCCGAAAGCGACATTGCAAGCCAAGTTTCGTTCTACGGTGAAGAACCCAGCGGAACTCTGAACAGCAACACAACCGCCGAAGGAACTGGCCACTGGTTTGACCCGGAAGGATATGTTGTCGCTTGGGACCAGAACCTGGACGGGACGAGTACGATTTATTCCAACGTGGACCTTTCCACGATGACGACAAACATTGGGCATATGCCGAACCGAGTTTCTTCCGGTGAAACTTTTGTCCTTAAACAGGTTTTGGTTTACGGCAACAAGCAGGCCATTTTGGAATTCACCGTCACCATCGACAAAAAGCAGTCCATCGTTTCAAAAATCAAGCGGTTCAACCGTGGAAATCCGGGGAATCCAATTTTCAACGCGCTTGGAAAGCCCGTTGGAAAAAGGACGGAATCCGGTGCAATGCCTGACTTGCCCAAGGGCGTTTATATGGAAATGGTAAAGTAAGTTTTAAGCTTTCTTCTTCGCCTTGGATTTTGCCGGTTTCTCTTTTGAGGCCGGCTTTTTTGCATTTACAGCGGATTTCTTCTGTGCTTTCTCTAACTTTTCGGTATACATAAGATATGTGACAAACTTTTGAAGAATGTTATACACATCCACAGTACGTTCAGACTGAACATCCGCTTCCATTGCGTCCAGGCAGAAGTCCAACAAAGCGTCCACTTCATAACGGCGCAAAGTGTATTTCATATCTTCCATCAAAAGAAGTCGATTCCAGTCTTCGAGAAGAGTGTCCTCTTTTTTTGCCGGTTTCTTGCTGGGCATACGCGCCTCCATTGTGTAGTTTTTTGAATTAATTTCAATCTAAATAATCATCCAGATTTGCGAAATATTTTCTAGCGATTGAAAGGAATTGGGTCAAAAATTGTCTTTCCATTTCAAAGTAATCCGATTTGAAAATTTGGACTTCCTTCCCGCAAATGCAATAGTCTTTTTCATAAAAGAACTTCTCCGAAATAGCGTCATCATTTTCGACGCACTTCGGTAATGATTTAACTTCTTCTTTCTTCAATTTAAGCCAACGACGCACTTCATCAAGTAAGGTCTTCTCTAACCCTAAAAACACATAGTTAGCCGTATCAAAACCCTCCATATAATTGATCCGATACAAAGAGCCATCATCGCACAAAGCAATGCCACCCGTGCAATCTTGCCTTTGAAGAAAATTTTTCCATTGTTTAGCAAACGCAAAAACAATTTTTTTTGAATAAACCTTTTTCAGATCCACCGATTTAAGAAAACGAGAAGGAACGTTAACAACAGAGCCGTCAAATCCGATTGCATGAAGACAATCGTCAATTGTAACATAGTTGGAATGAATCAAATACGCATTTAAAGCCTCGGATTTATAAAGTCCCCAGAGAATAGCATCTGGCAGGTATTCATAAAATTTTTCAACGGCTTCTTTTACTGGTATCATTAAATTCCGCCTTTGCGATATGTTAAATATCTTCTCCTAGAAGATATACAATTAATTTGACAAAAACTGACAAGCACAAAATAAATTAGGTGACATTTTTTGTCACGACTTTAAATTTTATAATTCACAAGCCGAAAGAGAAGAACACAAAATTGAAGCTAGCGAGCCGATTCCACGCATAGCCAAACCTCGTAAGCGTAGACCGGTAAAAAATAAATATGAGGTCAACGATCAAGAATACAAAGCATTGCCGAGCATTGTTCAAAAAAAGTTGGACGATTTTGCCCTAGCGATCATCACGCTAAGAGACACTGCAAAACAGATGGACCACATCAAAAAGAACTCCATGCGAAGCCACAATTTGTTGGATGAAGACATGCAACAGGATATTCTCTGTTCAGACGAGCCGAAAAGTAATGCCGGTAGACGTTCACCCCATTTTCGACTTGCGCTTTTCTGCGTACATGCGGTGGTCCGCTTCGCGGTAAACCGCATAAGCATTTGAACGGACTTCGCTCTGAGTCGCCATTCCCATGGAGAACTTGAGAGGAATGGGAAGTTTTTCCGATTCCGCCTTTTGCAGTTCCAAAAGTTTATTCACACATTTTTCGATATCGTTCAAATGTTCCTGGCGAACGATCACAACGAATTCATCGCCGCCCATGCGAATGGACGTTCCATACCCTGCAAAGGCTCGGTGTAAAACACCGGCAAAACTTTTGATCAGTTCATCGCCCTGTTGATGTCCATAAGCGTCGTTCACCTTTTTTAAGCCGTTCAAGTCGATGCTAATAATTGCAAAGTCCGACGCACTAGAATTCATTACGTCAAAAATCATTTCGCACTTGGCGCGGTTGTAAAGGCCCGTTAAAGAATCGCGGTATGCAATGGCTGCGAGCACATATTTTTCGGCACGGTCCGCCACCGATTTTTGCAAATACACTGCATAACTGATCACAAGGGAAAGTAAAAATGCGAGAACTCCAATGGGAATAATCGGATAACGTTCCACATTTCCATCAAATAAAATTTTCGTCACGATGTACGTGATGACTTCAATCAAGCTAGTGACGCTATAAAACACAAAACCGATGGCAAAAATCTTGTCGGGAAGGCCGTCCTTCTTTGAATAGATCACTCCCGGTAGCAATGCAAAAACAATTCCAAGAATCACCGACAAATGGAATATCGGTAATAATTCTCCATATTTTGCAATGCCAAAGAAATGAAGGATCGTGGCGACAACGAACAGCAACGAGCTAAACGTAAAAATCACACAAAGTCCAAGCCAACGCCACCCATGAACCTTATTACGCCGGAATCCAACCACCAAAAGTTCCAACGCACAAGGCGAAAGGAATATGGACACATGTTCCACCAAATAATTAACCCGATGATTCATCGAAACCTGAATGATATCACCCGTATACCCGATCGACCAACTGGCTATAACGAGAGCAAAAAATCCAATTAAAACAAGCCTTCCAAAATAGCCGGCAAAACCCATGCCGCCGACACCACCGACTATCAAAAGCGCACCGAAAATTCCCATAAA
>JAGDBD010000019.1 GCA_017959225.1 Fibrobacter sp.
ATCACATCCAAAGCCCAGCAATTCTTTGCCAGAATGGCTGAAAAATGGGGCAAATATGACAACGTGATTTTTGAAATTTATAACGAGCCGAAAAATGCCTGTGGAGACAGTTGGTTCGATATAAGCGGAGCTCGAAATTACTGGGTAGATGGCATTTACCCCTATGCAACCGCTGTCATCAACACGATCCGCCAATATTCAGACAATCTGATCCTTGTCGGCACACCGTATTATGACCAATACACAAACGCCGCACTCGCAAAGCCTCTTTCCGATAAAAACGTGGCATACACATTCCATTATTACGCAGGCGAAGATCCATACAGACACACAACGGGAAAAGAAGGAAAGAATGCAGAAGCCGCCATGGACGGCGGACTTTCCGTTTTCGTTTCGGAATGGGGCAACTCTGCTCCTAGCGGTGACGGTGGCTTTACTCCCGGCTATAGCACCACCTGGTACGACTGGATGAAAAAGAACCAGCTTTCCGGTGCAAACTGGTCTGTTTCAAACAAAAATGAAACCGCTTCCTATTTTGATATAACCGGAGCATGGAACTATTCCGAAAGCGGTCAATGGGTCAACAACAACGTCTTCGCCTATTTGCCGAAATCCTATACGGCTTGCAGCGGTACCGCTCCGCAGTCCTCTTCAAGCTCTGCAAAGTCCTCGTCCACTTCCCAGGCAAACGGAACTACCGATTATATCGATAATTTTGAAGATGGCGATAATTTCGCCTTTACCGGTGGCGAATGGTACGCCTATACCGATATCGGTGACGACGGCGCTTCGACGATCAGCAACGGTTCTGGCAAAAATGGCGGTTATAACGTAATCCTTTCGGGATCTTCCACCGGGAACTCCACGGCTTACGTCGCAGGCATTACCGGAGTCAAGCTATCCAAGGGTGGAAATCTTTACGATCCGTATGTCGCCATCGGCGTAGGCTTAAACGAAACCCAGACCGCCTACGATCTTTCTGCTTGCTCAGCGATCAGTTACAAGTACAAGGGCGCTTCTCACAACTTTAAAGCAGAAGACACGAACGTTTTGGACTACGGATTCCACCAGACATCCAAAGCCGCTTCCAGCGACTGGAAAACTGTGACCATCGCTTGGAGCAGTCTCGCACAGGAACAATGGGCAGAAGAGGTTTCCCTTTCCAAGAAGCGCATCAACAAGCTCACTTGGGAAATCAAGGGAACACAGCCCGCTTACAACTATCTCTACATTGACGATGTCCGCTGCACGGGCATGTCGATTGTTCCTGTAACGCAATCCTCTTCAAGCTCTGCAAAGTCTTCTTCTAGCTCAGCAAAGTCTTCTTCGAGCTCGGCAAAATCTTCCTCTAGCGCTTCTTCCAGTTCTGTAAGCTCTTCTACCTCGACGATTTCTTCTTCAAGCACTGTCGTTTTGCCGCGTTCGAGTTCTTCCGTTTCGAACGCTGGTTACGAAGTTTCCGGTTCTACAGAACAGATCGTTCTCAAAGGCAGCGATTTCGCTCCGATTACGATTTCGAACGTGAACTCTTTCAACCGTAACTCCTGGAACTTCAGCAGCATTGGCGACATCCACTTTGACTATGTCGGCAACTCGGTAACGATTTCCGGAACGGTAGAAAACTGGGCTTCGGAAGGCACGTACACGGAAAACCTCACCGTAAACGGTGAAACCCTCTACATTACATTGAACGTAGTCGAACAGCTTCCGGACGACCGCACATCGATTGCAGGCATGCAGAACATGCAGAAGTTGAATGCGACCGTCACAGGAAAGACGCTTCACATCAGCAGCGCCGCTCCGGTCTCGGTGGAAGTGTTCGATATGCAGGGCCGTACCCTGAAGAGATTCTTCCAGGTGAATGGAGCTCTTTCGCTCGCCTCCATGCAAAACGGTTCGTACATCGTCCGCATCCAATCCGGATCCATGAACTGGACTAAGCGCATCTCGCTCCGATAAGATTCAACTTACAAAGAGAGAAAAGTCTCCGCTTCGGCGGAGACTTTTTTTATTGACTATTCAAAAATCATTAAATGGAAGCCGCAGGATTTTGTTCCTGCAAAGCATGCGCCTTGGCTTCTTCTTCGACAATCTGACGATCCCGCTCCATCTTCGAAAAGACGCACCCGCAAAAATATTGACGGTAAAGATGATATTCTTTGCAAAGCTGCGTGGAACGCAAAAAGCCGTTCCGTTTTTTGAAATTCGACGGCAAATGCTTGACCCCGTAAAGGCTTCCCATTTCTTCACCGATATGGTTCAAAACGTCGGCATCTTTCATGGGGCTAATGGTCAGCGTTGTCGTAAAATAATCCATGCCCAGTTCTTTTGCCACTTTTGCCGCTTCGCCTAAGCGCAATTCAAAGCATTTGTAACAGCGTGCGCCGCCTTCCCTCTCCTTTTCAAGACCTTTGACCGCAGCATAATAACGCTCCGGTTCATAGTTCCCTTCCAAAAAATTCACCGGATACTTGGCTGGGAATTCCGCCGAAAAACGCTTCAATTCCGCAACCCGGTGCTGATATTCTTCCACCGGGAAAATATTTGGATTGTAATAGAAGGTTGTGATATGAAAATAGTTCGACAGATATTCGAGCACATAAGTCGAACAGGGAGCGCAACAGCAGTGAAGTAAAAGCGAAGGGACTTCACCCCGGCTCTGCAAACGACGAATGATATCATCCATCTGCCGCTGATAATTCACCGGGGCTGTCATTTCGGTCCTTAGAATTTAAAGATCATGCCAAAGCGCATCTGACCGTCGCGAACGCCGTCATTATCGCCCACATCCTTGATCGTCGCAATGTCGAATTCAAGAACATCGGAAAGCATCACGCCAAGGCCCAGATCCACTTCGTTACGCTTACCCGTTTTGTCGTACAGGTAACCGATTCGAACCGCCACCGTGTTGGAATAAGTGTATTCCGCACCGACGTTGAAAATGCCCTGGAGCAAAGAATTTTTGAAGCGAGTTGCGCCATGACCGCCAAGATCCGGGTGGATCAAGCTTTTCCACATGGCGTTGTAAAACGGTTCCGGATCTCCCTTGTCATCGTCGTACACAACCGTACGGTTGTAATCCGCAGCCACCAACAAACGGTGATCCAAAGTATTCAAAATTTCATAAGCAAGTCCAAGACGCCATGTCAAAGGAATCGGATCCTGATCCGATTTATCGGTATAGTAAACGCTCGGACCGATGTTTGCCAAAACGATTGCCGCGCTCAAGTCGTCGATTAGGAAGTTGCGACGGAGGAAGCCCACATCGAAAGCATAGCTGAACGTCGTCGCTTCTTCACCGCTTGTGGAAGCTCCCGAACTCAAGTCCGAATAAAAGAACTTGATCGTGATACCGATGGAAGAATTCTGGGTCAGCTTTGTACCGTAGCTGATTGCGCCCACCACTTCGGAGCTGTTGGCGTTCGTCGCAGCGTCATCTTCCGAAGAGACCACGGTTTCACCGAAAGAAACAAAGTTCACCGACACGCCCAAAGTTCCCCATTCCGCAAGAGGAATCGTCATGCCGCCGTACAAATGGTAAAGGTCCGGAATGTTCAAAACCGGAAGGAGCTTTTCATAGAAGAACGTGACTTGATAATCTGCGTCCTTGTAACGTTCAATGCCCGAACTGGTACTGAACCAGACATCGTTTGCCTGCGGTAAAACGGCAAAGACCCGGTTCGAAGAAAGCCCGTTTCCCGAATGGAAATGCTGCCATTCATCTTCCGATTGCTGATTGCCGCGTTCTTCCGGCTTGCGTTCCAGTTCCGCTTTTCTTCCCGAAGCGGTTGCGTAATCCGGCAAATGGCGCCAGACGCCCTTATCGGTAGCAATCCAAATAGCGCCGTTTTTATCTACAGCGAGATCGTTCACCACGTTGCTTTCAAACTTGACCTGTTCCCACTTGCGCAAATTAAAGTGCGAAAGACCGCCATTATGGGCAGACCAAACGTGTCCCGACGAATCCACGATCAAAGCCGTCGCATGCAAATCCATCAAGCCGTCTTCATCGTTGAACAAGCTCCAGCGGTCCTTAGAGCTCGATCCTTTTTTCGGAACCAAACGGGCAATGCCTGCACCGTCAGCGGCCACGTAAAGTTCACCCTTGAATTCAGACCAGGCGAGAGCGTTGATCTTTTGACTCGGAAGGACCTTTCCCTTCTGCTCCACGACACCGTTACGGTACGAGAAAAGACCGTTATCGGTACCGATCCAAAGGGTTGCGCCTTGGCTTGCCAAAGCCGTCACACGGGGAGTTCCCAGTTCAGCTTCGTAATTTTTCCAGGTTTTGCCGTCAAAGCGGAAAAGGCCTTTCGGAGTTCCGACCCAGAGTTTTTCCGTCCGGACGTCGTACAAAAGAGCGGTGACCGTGTCGCCTACCACCAGGTTCCAAGGGATCCTTACGTCGCGCACATAAGATTCATCCACATCGTTCTGAACGTCGTTGAACTGCTTGACTTTACGGGTATAATCGTCCAAACCGGCTTCCGTTCCCGCAAACACGCGAACAACATCCCGGATCTTTTGCTGACCTTCGAGGGTCACCACGTGGTAATCCGCCCAGTGTTCACCGTCATAGTGTCGAATGCCGCTGTTTGTACCCGCCCAAATTTCGCTCTTTTCAAAAAAGCCGGAGCGATTCTTGGCCGCAAGCTTTGTAAACGCAGGAACTCGTTCTGATTTCTGTTCCAGAGAAAGTTCCCATTCATTGGCGAGAGGCCCAAAAGCGAGACCTGCCGGGTTGTAATAAAGCGCGGTAGCATCATCGGCCACGGCAACACCCGTTTCGCCCATACCGAGCTGGCGAGCGCCGACCGGCATCTCTAGAGTGATGATTGCCGAATTTGCCGCAAAAGCGGCAGCCGAGCAAAGAGAAACTAGAAGTAGAGTCTTACGCAATGTGTCTCCAATCGGGAACGCGATATGCCCCATTCTCCGGAATGAGAGGTTTCCACCCCGCCTTGCCCGGATTTTCCCAAGGAAGCTTTGGTACCAAATGACAATCACAACCGAGAACATAGGGCGGAAGGATTTCTGCATGATTCCGAATCTGTTCCCTGGTAATATAATTGTCGTCACTCATAAAACTACAAAACGGCTTACTCTTAGGACCAATGACCACGCGGTATGTCACCGTGCCGTTTCGATCGCCTTCATCGATCACTTTCACCACATCATCAATATTCTTCTTCCAAGATTCAATCAAACGAGCTTGTTCATCCGGACTAGCGCCCGTAGTAGAGAGCCATTCTGCAACTTCCTTGATCGAAGGTTTAACCTTATCAATCGATTCCCGGGCAGGACGAACCACGACCGCATACTGACCGGAGACATCGATCACCGGAGCATTCGATTCCTTTTCCTTCTCATCTGAATTATGGATGACCACATAAGCTCCTAAGCCGGCAAGCACCAGCGAGAGCAGAACGATAGCCACCAGCATGAAAATGATTGTCAAATCCATGTTATTTCACCTGCTTGTGTCCAAAAAAACTAGCATTTTCTAATTTGCACCAAAGGAGTTCGCATGCTCAAAAACAGATTTTTTGCTTTTCTATTCCTTCTGCCGATTTGCCTATGGGCAATTCCTTACGAAGTTGTCACAGTTCAAGAAGGTTCAGGCGAACCGATTCAAAACGGTCAGCTGATCCGCGTCCATTATAAGAGCTATTTAGCCGACTCGGCCATGACGATGTTCGACAACTCTTATGACCGCGGAGAACCTTTGGAATTTTCGTTAGGTGCGGGCCAAGTCATCCCGGGTTGGGAACGTGGCCTTTTAGGCATGAAAGTCGGTGAAATCCGCAAGCTTTCCATTCCCTACCAGCTCGCTTACGGTGACCGTGAAATCGGTCCGATTCCGGCCCGATCCGATCTTTACTTTGAAGTGGAACTGGTTTCCGCAGAACCTCCCCTGCAACCGGACAACTTTGCCGACAGCAAAAAGGCCAAGTGGACAAAGCTCGAAAACGGCGTGGAATACTGGGACGAAAAGACCGGTACAGGAACTGCTGCCACACAAGGCACGCGCATCCAAACCCATTATACCGGTTGGATCACCAATGGCCGCAAATTCGCAAGTTCCAAAGATTACGGTAAACCGCTCGCCACGATCCTCGGCGGTGGACGTCTTATTAACGGTTGGGAAGTCGGTCTGGATGGAGTTTCACCGGGAACGGTCCGCTGGCTAAAAATCAGCCCGTCGATGGGTTACGGTGCCAAGTCTTACAGCGCAATTCCCCCGAATTCAACTCTTATTTTCCGCGTCGAAATGCTGAACGTGGAACTGGACGAAGCCCTTGCCGAAACCATGGACTTTTTCCCCGACATTGAAAAGCTCACCTTGCAAGACGGTCCGGAAGGCCTAAAGTACAGCATCATTCGCGAAGGCCAAGGCGAACCGGTTCACGCTGGCGAAAATGCCCGAGTGCATTACACAGGCTTCCTTTCGGATGGTAAAAAATTCGACAGCTCCCGTGAACGCGGTCAAATTTTCAACTTCCCGCTGGGCAAAGGCAATGTGATCCGCGGTTGGGATTTGGGCGTCGAAGGCATGCTTCCGGGAGAAAAAAGAGTTCTCGTGATTCCGCCGGAACTGGGTTACGGAAATCGCGGCGGCGGTCCCATTCCGGGTAACGCAACTCTTATTTTCGTCGTCGAATATATGGGTCCGGAAGAATAATTCCAAATATTCAAAAGGCTCCGCATTTGCGGAGCATTTTTTTTATTGATTACGAACGTTTGAAATCGTCCTGAATGCGAATGATATCGTCTTCACCGGTATATTCGCCCACCTGAACTTCCACAATCACCAGCGGGAGCTTTCCATCGTTTTGCAAACGATGAACTTCGCCGACCGGAATATAAGTGGATTCGTTGGGACGCACGTAGAAGATCTTTTCGCCGACAGTGCAAGTTGCCGTTCCGCTGACAACCACCCAGTGTTCCGAGCGGTGCAGGTGCTTTTGCAAAGAAAGGCGCTTGCCCGGTTTTACCACGATACGCTTAATCTTATAACGTTCATTGTCGTCGAGGACGGAATAAGATCCCCAGGGGCGGCTTACCGTCTGTGGCACGTCTGTCAACGGAGACTTCTTAATCTTCAATTTTTCAACAACAGACTTGACCTTTTGACTGGAAGCCAAAGGCGCTACCAAAAGAGCGTCCGGAGTATCCACCACGAGCATTTTATCCAGGTCGATAGTTGCAACTAAACGCTGCTGGCCAATGACCAAAGAATTGGTGGTTCCCACCGGAAGATGCTTCGGGTTTACATTGTTCCCCGCAGAATCATGGGGATATTCGCCATAAAGAGCGTCAAAGGATCCGAGATCCGACCAGCCGATATCAGACGGGACAACCTTCACCTTTTTAGACTTTTCCATGACGGCGTAGTCGATGGAATTGGCCGGAATTTCCATCATGTCTTCGTAATTCACGCGCAGAAGTTCATTTTCCTTCTTGGCGTTTGCCAAAGCTTTTTTGCAAGCGATGAACATGTCCGGAGCGTACTTTTCAAGTTCCGAAAGGAATGTGGAAACCTTGAAGCAGAAAATGCCGCTGTTCCAATAGAAGTTTCCGCTCTGGAGATATTCCTTCGCCTTTTCCAAGTTCGGCTTTTCCACAAAGCGCTTAACATTTTCGCCATCCGCTTCAATGTAGCCGTAACCGGTTTCAGGACTTGTGGGCGTGATGCCGAAAGTAACAAGAGAACCTGCTTCCGCAAGTTTTTCTGCCTTTTCCAAAACCTTCAAATAAGCTTCTTTTTTGCGAATCACATGATCCGACGGAGAAACCAGAACCACCGCATTCGGATCCAAAGAAAGGCAAGCGAGAGCGATTGCAGGCGCCGTGTTTCGGCCCACCGGTTCAAGCATAAAACGAGAATCGTTACCGCATTCCGTCAGCTCGGAAAGCTGATCCTTCGCCAAAAAATACTGTTCCGCATTGCTGATCACATATTGGGATTCACAAGCGACCGAGTTCGTAACAACCATTCCCTGGAAAAGAGAACTGCCGTCGAAAAGTTTGGCAAACTGCTTCGGCATCAAAGTCCGGCTTACCGGCCAAAGACGCGTTCCACATCCACCGCAAAGAATTAAATTAATCATATTAAACAACTCCTAAACGTTCTTTTTTTCCGTCAAAAGCGTGCACTTGTTAAATGCGATCACCTTCGTCGGGTTCGGCGTCTTCGGCAACAAAGCGATTCCTTCTTGAATGCTTTCGAGGCTGTGACGGCCATATTCCAAAATCAAAAGGACTTCATCCGATACACGGCTGATCAAAGATGCGTCCCGGCGAATCAAAAGGGCCGGAGTATCTAAAATCACCATGTCATAGCTATCGCGGACAGATTTGATAAAGTTTGTGAACTTATCTGCACCAAAAACACCTTCCGAGCTCATTAAACGGCTACCCGAAAGGAGCACGTCCAAATTGGGAATCTGCACGGAATGGATTGCAGAAGCGATGCCCGTTTTTTCGGCAAGAGCTTCCACAAGGCCATCCGAATGTGAAATCCCAAATTCACTTCCAAGCGTTCCATTTTGCAAATCCGCATCGATCAAAAGGACCTTTTTACCGGATGCCGCAAAAGCCTTTGCAAGACGGCTTGAAACAAAAGACGCACCAACGCCCGGCAAAAGCCCCGAAACACAAAGAACCCTATCTTTACCAAAGGATTCCAGTTCCAAAGAAAGTTGCAGAGTCTGAAGGCCCGCAGCCGCTTCAGATTCTCCCTTGGGAATCAACGAATAGACGCTCACACCTGTAGTCTTCGAAACGAGGAACGGATCCGTGACGCCTTTCATCTTTTTGCGAAGAGAAATGTAACCGAAGGAAGCGCAGAATCCAGCAAAAACAAAAACCAAAAGGATCATTTTTTTCTTGGGCTTGACCGGTTCCGGGTTTGCAATAGCCGAGTCGATAATCTGAGCGGATTCCGAAGAACTGGCCACCAAAAGGCGGAGCTGTTCCACGCGCTTCAAAAGATCGGAATAGATCGTCTGAGCATATTGGGCTTCCGTTGTCATCGTCAAGATTTTTTGCTGCGTTTCCGGCAATTTTTTTGTTTGCGTACTGGCCCGGGCAAGTTCCCGTTTTAACGAAGCAATCTGCTTGTCCATCGTCACGATCTGCGGGTGGGAAGAATCAAAAAGGCGAGCCTTTTCTTCACGCATCTGTTCCAACTGAATGATCTGCTGTTGGAGTCTCACCTGGGATTCTAGCGTGATCTTTGTCTCAGCGGCAATATCCGCAGATCCGATTTTTTCACGGTAATCGTTTAAACCGATCATCAAACTATCCAGAGTTCTTCTGGCTACCGGGAGCTGCGCTTCCAAAAGGGCGAGAGTGCTCTTCATGTCTGAAGATCCAAATTCCTGATTCAATCGCAAATAGATCGCTGCCAAGGAATCCACCACAAGAACCGCTTTATCCGCATACAGGCTCTGGTAAGCAATGTTCAAAATGCCGGTCTTTTTTCCAACTTCCGAAATCGATAAGTTTTTCACAAGGCTGTTGACCGCTTTGATCATCACCTTTTGGGTCACTTTAAACTTTTGACCCGGAGTCGCGTTCATCAGCGAAACTCGAATGGCTGTGGTATCTCCCATGTAAGGCACGGAACAAAGTTCGTTCGGAGAACAAGACAAAACTTTTTGTCCTAAATCGTCATAAAGGGAAAAGGAAACGGAATCGTCGACCACCAAAGACCAAGGCTGCTTATAACGCTCCGGAGCGATTACGGAAAAATTCGGGAGTTTTAAGTAACGAATGTCTACACGGCCTTCGCGGTGCAGCAATCGGTCCAAAACGCCCACCGGCATCGCTTCGTTTTGAAGGCCCAAAGAATCGATCAATTCGTCTAAAACGCGACGGCTCTGCATCAATTGGATTTCCGTATCGGAAGAGCCTCCAGCCATGCCGAGCAACGAACCCACATCTCCAAGCATTGCGGAAAGCGAACTGGATTTGGACTTCACTTGCAGCAAGGAGTTCGCTTCGTACACGGGACGGCTCCACTGCGCAACAAAAGCGCCCAGCACCGCAAAACAGAACACAAAGGCCAAAACGAGAATCTTGTTTTTCCAAAGATCTTCAAAAAGTTCTAGCCACGGGTTCTTTCCAGGTTTTGACGCAGACTTTTTTTCGTTCGCCATAATCTTCATTCCTTAAAGGTGAGAAATTTTTTCGACCCAGTAAGGTGTCAATTTCTCTATAAAATTCCAAGTCATCACAAAGGCACTTTCAGGGCGACCGTGGGGATCCGGAATATCCACTTTCAAAGATTCTCCATAACGGAAGATTTTACCTTGCAGCCACGGGTAACGTTCAAGCAAATGGATTTTCTGAAATTTTTCCATGACCAAAACGAGATCCGCCCATTTGAGCATATCCATCGACACTTGCCGGGAACGGTGCAAAGAAATATCGAGCCCGTGGGAAAGCGCCACTTTTTGGGCAAAAGGTTCCGCAGAAGAATCCACAACAGCCCCGATGCCCGCGCTTTGAACGGAATATTTTGCACTGTCCAAAGCCCGACGCAGCAAAAATTCCGCAGTCGGACTTCGGCAGACATTTCCGGTACAAAGCACAAGGATATTTTTCATCGGGAGAAAGATAATTTTTATTGATTAGAAAGTCCAATCCAATTTGTCGAGAGTCGGATTCTTTGTATCCTTCTCAGAAAGGAGAGGCTTAAAATCACCGCCCACCGGCCACTGGATGCCGATTTGCGGATCGTTCCACATAAGTCCGCCTTCGTCACCCGGCGCATAGAGCCGAGTGCACTTGTAAACAAAAGTCGCTGTTTCGGAAAGAACCACAAAGCCGTGAGCAAAGCCTTCCGGAATGTAAAACTGTTTTTTATTTTCCGCCGAAAGCGTAACGCCGACCCATTTACCAAATGTTTTGCTCGCCTTGCGAAGGTCCACGGCAACGTCAAAAACTTCTCCTTCAAGAACGCGAACAAGCTTTCCCTGAGGATTCTTTTTTTGAAAATGAAGTCCGCGAAGAACGCCTTTTTTGCTGCGGGATTCATTATCCTGCACAAACTTCACGTCAATGCCGTTTTCAGCGAATTCCTTTTCGCTGTAAGTTTCCATGAAGTAGCCACGGCTGTCACCAAAAACAGTCGGTTCAATGATTTTTACGCCTTCAAATTCTGTATCGATAAAATTAAACTTTCCCATGATATTTCTCCTAAAACCTGAAAAGACGCGAAAGAGTTATCTGTTTCCGTACATCTTTTCGTAGTACTTTTCGTAATCACCGCTGGTGATATTGTCCAGCCATTCCTGATTTTCAAGGTACCACTTCACTGTCTTTTCAATACCTTCTTCAAACTGGAGGCTCGGTTCCCAACCCAGTTCTTTTTGAAGCTTGGTAGAGTCAATGGCATAACGGGCATCGTGGCCCAAGCGGTCCGTCACGTAAGTGATGAGGTTCAGGTCTTCCCCATCTGC
>JAGDBD010000003.1 GCA_017959225.1 Fibrobacter sp.
GTTCATCAAAGCCATAAGCGCCTCGCACTTGGGAATGCCCCATTTTTGCACCGGCAGCCACACCGAGAGTCGCCCTTTCAAGCCCCGAAAGGCCTAGCGTATTTTCACGCCACGTCATATCGCCTAGGTGCAAGAACAAATGTTCCGTTTCAACCCGAAAATGAACTTCATCCACTTCCTGAAGGGTTGCCGTACGTTCTTCACCCGCTTCCCTTCCCACATCCGAAAGGAGAGCGTCCACATAAACGCCTTTTGTCGCTTCTCCTTGAATCGAAAGATGCAGTTCCTGGTTCACTTCCGTTCCCCCGTCGCCCACAATCACCTGGATTGTCTTCGATCCGGAAGTCTGCAATTTTAAGGAATCCTTCACTTCCTCTTCCGCTTCAAAGGCTTTGGCCGAATCATTTCTTAAAAAAGGGATTCCCCGGAACACCGGCACGGAATCCAGCGAAAGCTTTGCATATTCTGCCCCAAGCGCTATACCGGGCAAAAAAAGCAGACAAATGAACAGAAAGACCGGGGGCAAGGATTATTCCCTTGCCGGTTCAACCTTGAACTGGCGACTGGAAAGAAGTCTACGTCCTTCGACCGCGTCTACGCTCCATTCTCCAGGAGCTAAAAGCAGCGGAGCAATGGAACTTTCGCATGTGGAATCCGCCAAAGTGCAAAGTACCTGCTGAACGGTATCTGCACCATTGAACCAAATGTGCTTGATTTTTCGTTCCACCGGAGCATCCCACAAAAGTTTTGGAACTTCCGAATAATAATGCAAACGGGTGTGGACCTGAAAAACGGAATCCACGCCAAAAGGAAGACCGCCAACAATGTTACGGCACACCACGTTATAAGTCGCCTGCGAATCTTCGCTTTTCAAGTTCACCTTCTTGGATTCCGATTCGTTCACAGAAACAAAAATCCGGTGAGCAATAAAACACAAAAAGACGACCAAAAAAACAAGGGTCGTCTTTCTAATGTAGCGGATAGGAGGCAAGCCTTGCACCAGGAACTCCTAGCGGCGGATCTTGCTCGTATTCTGCGTGAATGCGGGCACAGCCTCCACCAGCTTTTCTACCAACAACTTGTTGTAATCTTCGATACGGTTCGGAAGCTTGTTTCCCGAAAAGATCTGGACTAACAAGAGGGTGTCTTCTACAGGCGCGATATAAATCGAACGCTTTTCGCCGGTATAGGAAACCGATTTGAATTCCCCTTCGCCGAGCATGGATCCGATTTGCCTTGCGCTGCCGAAAGAAGCCGTGCTGAGCACAGCGAGCGGTGTCGTGTCCATTCCGATCGTGCCCACTTCCGAAATCACGGAACCGTCACGGTGAACAAGCATAATGTAATCCGCCTTGACGTTTGTCAAATAGGCTTGCATCAAGCGGCGAACGCGATCCGCATCATCCGTATATACAGTAAAATCGCTCATTCAAAAGCTCCCTCTGTTACTTCTTCTTCGGAACGTATGGACGCAGTTCGATATCGTCATCGGAAATGCCCTTGTCATCCGAATCGAAAGCGGACTTTCCGAAGGGGCTCGGTCTCGGAGTCGGTGCAGCAGGACGTCCAAATGGAGAAGCACTCTTTTGGAACAGGCCGCCACGGTTTGCAGGTTCGCTCGCTGCAGCTCGTGATACAAAATTCGGCATGCGGAACGGTGAACTTGCAGAAGAAGATCCAAGCGAAGACCCGAGGTCAGGCATGGAGCCTGCCAAAGGCGAAGGTTCCGCAGGCGCAGGAGCAACCGGAGCTGCCGGTTGAACGGACGGAGCCGGTGCAACGGAAACGCCTTCCTTGCCAACGGTCACATCGTGCACGCCTGTATTGTGAACGCTGTCCGCTGCCTTGCGAAGGAAGCCTTGCTTCAAATTAAAACGCTGGATGACAAGCATCGCGATGGCCTTCAAGGTCGTCACGACACCTTTGCCGTTATGAGCCGTTGCAGGGAAAAAGGGAATCGCCTTCGGATTCAGCATCTGGTTCATTTCGTCAAGAGTGAACACGTTTTCCATGTCGCGCTTGTTATACTGCAAAACAAGCGGAATTTCATCGAGGTTCACCCCGTAATCTTCCAAATTCTGACGCAAATTCTGCAAGCTTTCCAAATTTTCCGCTTCGCGAGAACGCTGGGAGTCCGCAACGAAAACAATACCATCCACTCCACGAAGAACAATCTTACGCGTTGAATTGTAATAAACCTGACCAGGAACAGTATAAAGCTGGAACTTTGTCTTAAAGCCCTTGATATCACCCAAGTTTAACGGGAGAAAATCAAAGAACAAAGTTCGGTCACCTTCAGTTTCCAAGGAAACCATGTCGGTTCTCTTGTCCTGAGGCATTTTTTGATGGATCACTTGAAGATTTGTCGTCTTGCCGCTCAAGCCAGGGCCATAGTATACGACCTTGCAGCTGATTTCACGAGTAGCGAAGTTAATAGATGACATTCTTCTTCCTTGAAGTTTTCAAATAATCTAACAAAAATATAATCAATCGGCGCGCAATTGCAGAAAAAAAGCAAAGACCGCAGACAGAATGTCAGCGGCCTCACACTTGAACTAAGCGTTCCGATTAGGCTTTAGCGGCAAAACCGTTAATGACCTGAGCAACCTTAGCCTTGTAGTTTGCAGCGCGGTTAGCGTTGAAACCTGCACGATGCTTTGCAGCAGCCTTATCGAGCATGCTGAAGAGGTTCGGCATTTCCTTGAGAGCAGCGTCCTTATCGGTAGCGGTACGGATAACCTTGAGGCTCGTACGGATAGCGGAACGGACAGAACGGTTGATTTCGGTCAGCTTCTTGGTCTGACGAATACGCTTTTTGCAAGACTGATGATTTGGCACCTTTATATCTCCGGGTGAAAACCTTAAAATGTTGCGACAATATTAATAAAAAATGAACAATTAGTCAAGATAAAGTGCTCAAAAGAGCCGTTTTGGGGTCTAATAAGCTTCAAATGGCGGGCAAACAAAGTCTTTTTGGCCATATTCCACTTCGTTTTCCGTTCCAAAGCGGTAAACGTTTCCGCCCGCCGCTTTTAAAACTCCATGCCCGGCAGCAATGTCCCATTCGTGCAAAGAAACAGCCCGGGGGTAATAATCGGCAAAACCGTCCGCAATCCGCAAGAACTTGAGGCTTGAACCCACAGGAATCTCTTCCCCGGCGATTTTTCGAAGGTGATCCTCGGTCTGCGGTTCGGCATGGGAAACGCTAACGAGCACCCGAGGTTTACGCCCGGGCATAAAAGGTCTATACCGCCCAGAGAGGTGCAGTTCTTTGACATTCCCCAATTCCACGTCGGAAAGGCTTGTACAGAACGCCCTGTCGCGGTAGCCGTAAAACAGCTCGTTCAAAGCGGGAACAGCGACGATTCCAAGAACGACTTTTCCCCGTTCCACCAGCGCCACGTTGACCGTAAATTCTTTACGGCCCGAAATGAAGTCGCTTGTGCCATCGAGAGGATCCACGAGAAAAAAGGCATTCCGGAGAACTTCCGGGTTGGGCTTGTCAAATTCTTCCGAGACCACCGGGATTTCGGGATAGAGCTTTTGCAAAGCGTCCACGAGGATCCGGTTCGAAGCGAGATCCGCAGACGTAACCGGAGTTTCGTC
This sequence comes from Fibrobacter sp., assembly GCA_017959225.1. Taxonomy (GTDB): domain Bacteria; phylum Fibrobacterota; class Fibrobacteria; order Fibrobacterales; family Fibrobacteraceae; genus Hallerella. Next base: position 3,607 of record JAGDBD010000003.1, read on the forward strand.
ACTTTTGATCTGCACATCGTAACCATTATTATAATAGAGCATTTCTTTGGCACTTGCTTCGCGGATTGCGGGGAGGAGATCTCCATAAGGAATCGGATTTTGCATATTGCCCAAAATAGATTTTGTAACTTTAAGCCATGATCCCCTTCGTGAACTTGAGCGCCCAATACAAAGCCTATAAAGATGAAATCGATTCCGCTATCATTTCCGTTTTGGAAAGCGGCAGTTTGATCGGTGGGGCGGAAGTTCAAAAATTCGAAGAAAACCTTGCAATGGATACGGGCGCCCCTTATGCGGTTTCGTGTGCTAGCGGTACCAGCGCCCTTTGTTTAGCCCTTGCCGCCCTCGGTTTAACGCCCGGTGACGAAGTGATCGTTCCGGATTTTACTTTTGCAGCCACAGCCGACGCAGTCGCTTTATTGGGAGGGATTCCCCGTTTTGCCGATATCGGAGACGATTTTTTAATATCTCCCCTTTCGGTAGAAGAGCGCATTTCCCCCAAAACGGTGGGCATCATTGCGGTGGATCTTTTTGGGCAATGCGCCAATTATGCAGAACTGAAATCCATTGCTAGCAAGCACGGTCTCTGGATTTTGGAGGACGCCGCCCAAAGTATCGGTGCGCTTCAGAACGGAAAAGGCGCAGGTTCCCTTGCGACAATTGCCGCAACGAGCTTTTACCCCACAAAACCTTTTGGCGCATACGGCGACGCAGGAGCAGTCCTTACCGCTGACGAACATTTGGCAAGTCAAGTCCGAAAATTCGCCAGTCACGGTCGAAATGCCGAAGACCGTTACGCAACAGTCGGAACGAACAGCCGACTAGACGCAATCCAGGCTGCTATTTTGAACGTGAAGCGGAACCATTTGGAAAAAGAAATTTTGGCCCGACAGCAAAACGCAGAACTTTACAATAAACTTTTTAGCCACTTCCCAAAATTCAAAACGCCTTCCATTGCAAAGGGCAACTCAAGCATTTTTGCCCAATATGCAGTAACATCTAAAGACCGGGAAAACGTGATTCAAAAGTTCTCCGAAGTCGGAGTTCCCACGCGCATTTATTACAACAGTCCCCTTTCGGCTGAGCCTTGCTTTGCACACTTAAAAACTGCCGCATCCGACGCCCACGCAAACTTTAACGCTTACCGGCTTTCCAAAGAAGTTTTTTGCATGCCCATCGATGCTTTTACCGATGTTTTAGAGATTTCGAGAAAAATCAAAAGCGTTTTGTGACCATAAAACCGCCCGAGCCTTCAAAGAAGGTATCGTTGATTTCTCCGTCATTTTCATACAGTTGTAAAACGGAAACATAGAACGGGAAGTTCACCGACCACGTATCGCTGTGATACCCCACAGCAAACTTCGGGAAAACCTGATAGAACTGCATCCATTCCTTGCGGGTCATATTCATTCCAAAAGACACCGACCCGACAATCATCAAGTTTATAAAAAATCCATTTTTCCAAGCCCAATTATGAGAATACCCTACACTTGGACCTGCGTGCAAAAAAGCTTGGTAATCTTTATAAAAAACGAGAACGGAATCCTGGGACACAATACCGTTGTAATAAACCCCAAGTCCCCAAATAAAGCTTCCGTTATGCTTCCACTGTCTGCGGTCTAAGGAATATACGGCTCGCAAGGAATGTTCCGGATTCCACAGATAATTCACGTCCAGACCGATTTCAATGATGCGTAATTTGTACGAAACATATTCATCTAACGAATCGTTGTGATAATAAAATCCGTCATTCACCTTCAAATAGAGATCGCCAAAAATGCGGTCGCCAAAATAGTTGAACTGCAAATTCGTCGCCTGCGTCCGAGGCTTGGAAGCGTCAGCGCCAAAAGAGAACGTGAACAGAGTGCTCCACGTAAAATCGCCATAACCGCCACCCAAACCGAGATCGATGGGGCGATTCGTTGCCAAATTTTCGTTATCTGTACTCGCTCCGCTAAAAGCCGCATAATTATAGCGCGCCAAAAATTGGACAGAAATCTTATCCGGAAAAGATGTGATGACGGAATCAGGCATGCATTCCGATTCAGCCAAGCAATCGGCAAAAGCGAGCCCCACTCCCAAAAGAATCATTCCAATCCATCGCATCATGTATTTTCACCCAAAAGCCGTAAAAAAGCCCCTGTAGAAAAATAAGTATCCGCTGCAAATGCGTCAGCGAGCCGTTGCATATTTTCATCGGAATATTCGATTTGCTTGGAAAGAAGCTTCACAGCGCAAATGGCTGCCGAAGGTTTCGTTTTGAAAAGAGAAAGTTCCCTGCCATAATTTTGCAGAAGAAGCCAGAAGAAAATGGCAAATTTGACTTTCGAAAGCATGTCTCCGTCATAAAGGCTTTTGGCGAAATAACGGAAAATCTGGTAGGCTACAAGTTTTTCTCCGTCAGAATCCGAAAATAAATGGGAAGAATTCTTAAACGAAGTATTTTGTAAAGAGGCTTCGATCTGGGCTTGGGCAAAATTCCATTCCGCACCTAGGCTTTCACCCTGCATCAAGATTTTCACCTGATGATTCCAAATTTCGTCTGCATTTTCGATAGCGATGTCTGTGGTTTCTTCCGAAAATCCGGCGGTAAAACGCAATATGTCGGCAAGGCATTCCCACAAAGAAATATTTCTATTCGAAAGCCGTTCGAAAATTTCCGTGCGAATCGCAAAAATGGAATTTTTGGCATCTAAAGATTCTTCGTCCAAAACTTCCGGAGCTTCCGAATCCACCAATTCTTCGAAGGTTAAAGGTCCTTCCAAATTCAAAAGGAGCTGCACCGCTTCTTCGCAGCATAACCCCACGCCCTGCTCTTTTTCGTCTCCAAAGACATCGACAAAACGGGGATGCTCTCTGCAAATATCGCACAGAGAATTTTCTCCCAGATGCAGATAAATTTCGCAGAGATTTTTGGAATTCAAAAATGGGCAGCGTTCCTTTTCGTCTAACGCAAAATGTCCGTCTACAATTTGAGATCGGAGTTTTTCGCCAAAAGATCCTTGAACTTTAGCATAACGCTGCATGGAATCGGCATCGACATCGACTTCCCAGCCGGCGCAGCACGTATCTTCACACGCACTCGCCTTACAACGGAAACTTTTATAAAAAATGGGAACCCGAACTTTCATCGATCCATTCACCAAAAATTTTTCATTTTACGCATCATCCGAATGTTCTTCGGAAGCACTTCCTTGTGCCACTTGATCCACTGCTCATAATAAATGTATCGACGTTCCCGCTGACGGAAATTTCTTCCGTGTACCACCCGCCGCCCATTCACTTCTACCGGAGGAATCACAATGTGCAAGCATTCGTGGTAAACGACTCCAGCAACAGCATATAACGGACAATTTTCAAAATCGTATCCGCGGCTAATGCTGATCAGGTTCACCTCTTCACCCGTCAACGGATCTTTGCGTTTGGTGTGAAAACTTAATCCCCCAATGCGATTGCTCCACGTGATCCGGGCTTGCAATTCTCCCTGAAAATAGGTTTCATTGATAGCAGAAAAAACTTTCTCCAGATCGTGGACTTTACCTACAGGGCGAATCGGAGGAAACTTGGTACTTCCGCTAATCGGATGCTTTCCCATGTCGGCAAGGATTTGGTCCGTAGCCTTCCAAATGCGAGACAGCAGTTCCCTGGACTTTTCTTTGTTGCCTACCGTTTTCCGTTTGAAAGTGATGCGGGCCCATTCCGCAGCTAGTTCGCGGACCGGGTAAAATTCTTCCGACTTCATATAGCCCGGAAGTTCAAGTTCGTAAAGATTTTCAAAAAACTTTTTTCGGCAGCGAATACTTTTTTTCAATCGCTCTGCATAGCGGAAAAGAACAGTGCCGTCCCCAGAAATTTGATGAGGAGTTTTTTCTTCTTTTTTGGGAAGCGCAGACTTCCAAAGGGAACTGGCCAAGCTCCCGAACAGATCCGTTTGAAAGGAGTCGTCCATCATTTTGACGACTCCAAAATTTTTTCGGCATTCGCAAAAGAAGATTCAAATGCGTTCATCGCAAGAAGGCCTTCATACAAGCCTTCCGGTAAACCCAAATCCGCATAATGCGCTGAAACATCGGCAATTTGTTCTTCGATTTCATCGGGCAAGTACACGATAAAACTGCGATTTTTTTCCGTAAGCAAATGTTCCGGAACGCAAAATTCTCCCGGTGTTTCGCTAAAATACATGCGACAAGTCACCGGACGCGTCGAGTAAACTCCACAGCTGCCCGATGCGAGCACAAAGGGACACGCAAGCCCCTTGTTAAAGTAATTCACCAAAGCGTAATCTTCCGGATCTTCGACGCAAGCATCCATTCCTTTTTGCAGCAGAGCGTAATAAGCCTTTGTGCGGAAATGGCAATCTTCCAAGTAAGAAAGTAAGTCCGGACTTTTGCGAATGTTTCCGTAGAATTCGATGAGTTCAAAGGGTTCTACAGACATCGGAAAGTGGTGGCAGCAGTTGCCGCAGCCCGCTTTGCATTGGATTTTCGACGAATGTTGCGGCAAAACCGCCGAAAGATAGCGCATGAACGCATTTTGGTAAGAGTCGCAAAATTCAAGGATCTTCGGCAGCTCTTCTGCAAAATTATCCTCGCCGATGGCTTGTTTTCGCCCTTTTTCCCGGGCAATCGCATCTAAACGAGCCTTTTCATTCGAAAGGACAGAACGGATCAAAAGAATCGAGCGTTTATAGGCCGGGGTCGGAAAATATTCCATATTAGCATCCACAATGCCAAATATATGAAGTGAAAAACCTTTTTGCTTTTGCTTTTTCGGAAGATGAAACTATTTTTTTGTTATGAATGAGGTCAAAAGGTCCTCTTTGGGAGATCAGGAATGAAAATTACGCACTTAGGCCTTGGGGTTGCGTTCTTTCTAGCTGGATGTAACATATTCAACCCTTCGGACGACGTTTCGGTGGACACGAGCGATGCGTCCATGCTGACTTACGAAGGGCAGAGCCGGTTCCGCGACGGCGAATACCAGAACGCTGCGAATTATTTCAAAAATGCGATTCTGGACGATTCCACGAAATCCGAAGCCTGGTTCGGGCTTTCCAAAGCGAACCTTTACCTGTACTGCAACAGTCCTTTCGACTTGATCGGCGAACTCGATACGGAGGCAGACATTCCTCTGATGAATCTCGATTCCGCAGAAATCGCCATGTATTTCAAAGCGGTCAACAGCTCTTTGATTCCATTGCGGGAACTCATTCGCCGGGACACTTTGACCGAACAAGACCCCACCCTGAAGCTTTCGGACCGAGTCGTCACTTATTCCAATTTTTCGGCAAGCCATGCGATTCTTGAATTCGCTTACACCATTTTGCGCTTCCGCTACACCAACGCTTCGAGCATTTCCGTGTCGTTAAACGAAGACGGATCCATCAACCTGGACATTCAAAATTTGTACGAGCAGTCTCTCTCGGACAAGTCCGTTGCCGAGCAGCTCAACCGAAGCATCGATTCCTTAAAAGAAGATCTGTCCACCACTTTAGACATTATTTTGCCGAAAGCTTCCCAGTATATCGACGACGCAAATGCCTCCCAGCTGATCGGTGAACAAATTGAAGCCAACGCAGAAACGGTTCAAAATTCCATCGCTTATTACAAGCTGGGAGACGAAATCGACAATGACGGAGACGGCTGTGTCGATGAAGAAATCCTCGATGGCAAAGACAACGACGGGGACGGACTGATCGACGAAGATTTGCGGCTTGTACCGATCATCACCACCGAAACTGAAACAATCATTGAAGTCGGCGAAGATAGCTTAGACCACGACATGAACGGCATCAAGGAAGATCTTGGCGAACGCATGCTCCTTACGAATGGTCGCCTGCTCTTTGCAGAAGATTTTGACAAACTGTACAAAATGGATTCTTTAAGGACAAAAGTCCGCCAAGCTATTGCAAAAGATACCGATTCCACCAATATCCAGATTCCACTTTCGAAACGTCAAAAGCTGATCGGCAGATGTTGGAACAATTACACCGAAGAAACCTTTAAAACCTGGTTCCGGAATCGCTAGGAGGCTGACACATGAAATCCATTTATAGCCTTCTGATTTTTGCATGTGCCGCTTCCGTTTTTGCAGCCCAAGGACCTCGCCATAAATCTTTACGCGCTTACGCCATGGGTAATGCTCATGTAGCAATAGTCGATGGAAAGGAAGCGCTTTATTACAACTACGCAGGTTTAAACCAACTAGAAAAGCTTGGCCATTACGAATCCCATCCGGAAACCGGTTATTATCCGAGTAACGACATGGATTTGCGTATAAACATTGGCGGAGCTGCTCCGCTGAACGAAACCCGCGATATTTACCGCTTGGTCGACGACATCCAGGATCTTTACGACGCAGCCGAAAAAGCGGCAAAGAAAACAAACGACGTCACCACGGAACGCGCCTTTGCAGACTCCCTTTCCAAGCATCCGGAACTTACCCGTAAAATCAACCAGTACGATCACATGCTGTTCAACATTATCGCGAAAGCGGATCTTGAATTTGCCATGCACAATGTGGGTGCTGCGATTTGGGTAGACGGAAACGCAGCGCCTTATTTCGACGGTGGACTAATTATTCCCTACTTTGGAATCGATACCTTTTACGTGGACGCTGTTGCCCAAGCCGGTGGAGCCTATGGCATTACCGATAATTTGGCTGTCGGTGCAGGTTTAAAAGTGGCAAAGCGACAGCATGTGGACATGATCCGTGTGGACGCATCCAACTTTAAATCCGTTTCGGATACGTTAAACGAAAGGGTGGAAGACGCCACCTCCGACTTCTTCGAATTTGAAAATATCGGCGTGGGCATGGATTTAGGCGTTCTTTACCAAGCATCCAGAGAAATCCGTTTAGGCGCAGCCTGCAACAACATTTTCTTCACAGAACTCGGCGGAGAACGCATTGTTCCGGAACTCACATTCGGTCTCGCTTACAGCCCCCGCTTTTTAAACCGGAATTCCGCATTTTCAAGGAAGGTGAATTTTGCCATCGACTATGAAAATGCCATTTCCTCTTCCCACAATTACAAAACCCTCAGCCACTTGAACTTCGGTATGGAAATTGAGCAGGTTCTGCTTGCAGTCCCCGGAGACAATGACAATTTGCGAGCTCTTAAAGTGCGGCTTTCCGGAGGTTTCCACGGAGGTTATCCTTCCGCAGGGATCGCTCTTGAAGCGTTGCGCTTTATCGAAGTGCAATTTGCAACGTGGGGTGAAGAACGCGGCTACTATACCGGTCAGGACGAAAGCCGCGTGTACATGGCAGAAGTCAGCCTAGGTTTTTAGTGCGGCAATGCCGTTTTAACGCAGCGATATAAGCTTCCGCATAACGGGAAACGGCTACGCCTTTGCGCATGACAAAGCCGATAGTCATTTTATCGTTTACCGCTAACCGTTTGGCGATAATGGTCCTACCGTTCAATTTGTGACTGATCACTCCAGAACAAATGGTATAGCCGTCTAGACCGATCAGCAAATTGAAAAGAGTGGCTCGATCACGGACTTTAATGTTCCGCGGGCAGTCAAAATCGATGGCAGTCAACGGTTCTTCCGCAAAGTAGAACGAGTTAAAATCGCCCTGTTCGTATGTGAGATAGGGATATGGTTTTAAATCCGCTAGCGTGATTTTTTCTTTTTTGGCAAGGGGATTTTTGGAAGACATAAAGACGTGCAGCGAAGTCACAAAAAGAGGTTCAAAAATAAGGTTGTTTTTTTGAATCATCTTTTGAATGACTTTTTCATTTTTATCGCTTAAATACAGTACACCGATTTCACTTTTCATTTTGGCAATGTCATCGATGATTTCATTTGTCTGCGTTTCGCGAAGAGTAAAGTCATAACTTTGCGCGCCGAACTTTCGGATTACGTCCACAAAAGCATTGACCGCAAAGGAATAATGCTGGCAGCTCACCGAAAAAATCGTGTTACCACCTTTCCCGCCCTTATAGCGGTCTTCCAAAAGGTTCGCCTGTTCCAAAACCTGACGGGCATACGAAAGGAATTCGTCGCCTTCATTGGTAATGGTAACCCCTTTATTCGAACGGTTAAATAGGGTTACGTTCATTTCTTCTTCAAGTTCATGGACGGCGGCAGTCAGGCTCGGTTGAGAAATAAAAACCCTTTTGGATGCTTCTGTAATATTTCGCGTATCGGCGATGGCAACAATGTACTTCAGTTGTTGTAATGTCATTTCAGTATTCCGACTTTCTTCACCATAGATTCATCCTATGGTGATGTGCAAAAAAATAGTATTTTACCTATCCCTATGGTGGATGATATATTTGTGCCTACAAAAAACACATTAAAAAAGTAGGTAATCATACAATGACTATTCAAAAGACTTCCGTTATAGGCTTTCCACGAATCGGCAAAAATCGTGAACTTAAATTCGCCAGTGAAAAATTCTTTAAGGGTGAACTTTCCGAAGCAGAACTTCAGAAAGTTGCAGCCGAAATCCGCCGTTACGGATGGGAAAAACAAAAGGCCGCAGGCATTTCGTACATTCCGTCCAACGACTTTTCTTTTTACGACAACGTGCTCGACACCGCCTTTTTGCTGAACGTCATTCCAAAGCGTTACCAGAATCTCGGTCTTAGCGAACTGGAAACTTATTTTGCCGCTTCTCACGGCTATCAGGGAGAAAAGGGCGACGTCAAAGCCCTTCCCATGAAAAAATGGTTCAACACGAACTACCATTACATCGTTCCCGAAATCGATGACGCTACCGATTTAAAGCTCACCGGGAAAAAGCCCGTGGAAGAATTCAACGAAGCTAAAGCACTCGGTTTCGAAACGGTTCCCACTGTAATCGGCGCTTACACCTTCCTTCGCCTTGCCCGTTATAACGGTCAAAAGAAAGCCGAGGACTTTGTTACAGCAGCCGTTTCCGCATACGCAAAACTCGCATCTGAACTGGCCGCTGCAGGCGCCAAATGGATCAGCTTTGCAGAACCGGCTCTCGTTTTCGATGTAAATGCAGAAGAAAAGCGGTTGTTCAAGTCCATTTACAAAACGCTTCTTTCAAAGATTCGCACCGAATCCGGCGTTCAAATTGCACTGCAAACCTATTTTGGAGACATTCGCGATGTGTATCAAGACGTGATTGATCTCGGGTTTGATGGCATCGGTCTTGATTTTGTAGAAGGTTCCAAGTCTCTCGAACTTTTGAAGACGGGCTTCCCCAAAGACACGCTCCTTTTCGCAGGCGTTGTAAACGGCAAGAACATTTGGCGTGCAGATTATGCACAAAAGAAAGCGATCCTTTCTGAAATCGAAAGAATCGTTGACGCATCTAACGTTGTCGTTTCAACGTCCTGTTCACTGTTGCACGTACCGTACACGGTCGCTGCGGAACAGAAGCTTTCGGCCGATGTGTTAAAGCATTTTGCATTCGCCGAAGAAAAGCTCACAGAACTTTCTGAAATTGCAAGGGCAGATGCCGCTGCATTTGAAAAGAATCAAGTTCTTTTTGCATCTACCCGAGTCCAAGAAAACGCTTCGGTACAAAAGGAACTTTCAAGTCTCACCTCTAGCGATTTTGAACGCAAGCCGAACCGTCTTGAACGCCGCGAAATTCAAAAGAATGAATTCAAACTTCCGGCGTTCCCTACGACTACCATCGGATCTTTTCCGCAGACAGCAGACGTCCGTGCAAACCGAGCCGCATTCCGCAAAGGTGAAATCTCCCGTGAACAGTACGAGGAATTCAACCAAAAGAAAATTGCCGAATGCATTCAGCAGCAAGAAGAAATCGGTTTGGACGTGATTGTACACGGTGAATTCGAACGCAACGACATGGTGGAATATTTCGGTTCCAAAATGGACGGTTACGTGTTTACTCAGAATGCCTGGGTACAGAGTTACGGCACTCGCTGTGTAAAACCGCCAATCGTCTGGGGCGACGTAAGCCGAAGCGCTCCCATTACCGTCGAATGGTCCGTTTTTGCCCAAAAGCAAACAAAAAAGCCCGTGAAAGGCATGCTCACGGGTCCGGTAACCATTCTCAACTGGTCCTTCCCCAGGGAAGACGTTTCCCTGAAAACCCAAGCAGAACAAATCGCCCTTGCTATTCGCGATGAAGTTTTGGACTTAGAAAAGAACGGCATTCGCATTATCCAGATTGACGAAGCCGCTCTTCGCGAAAAGTTGCCGCTCCGTAAAAGCGACTGGCACAAAGAATATTTGGACTGGGCCATTCCGGCGTTCCGCCTTGTACATGCCAAGGTAAAACCCGAAACCCAGATTCATACCCACATGTGCTACAGTGAATTTGGCGACATCGTAAAAGACATCGACAACATGGACGCTGACGTGATTACTTTCGAAGCTAGCCGTTCCAACCTGAAACTTTTGGACGCTTTGAACGAAGCTAAATTCGAAACGCAGGTTGGTCCCGGAGTTTACGACATTCACTCTCCCCGCGTTCCGTCCGTGGAAGAAATCGTCGAAGCCCTGCACAGGATCATTGACAAGCTTCCAAAGCAGAACATTTGGGTAAATCCGGACTGCGGTTTAAAAACCCGCGGTGTAACCGAAACAACGGCAAGCCTCAAAAATCTTGTCGCAGCTGCAAAGGTTTTACGCACAAATTAATTTTTAATAAAATCGCATGCAAAAAATCCATGAGGGGCTTACCTCTCAGGGATTTTGTTTAAGGTTGATAACTCCAACCGCAATCGTTGTGGTAAACCATCTGACGCGTCATTCCCCCATCGATGCAAATATTTTCTCCGGTAATAAACCCCGCTTTTTCGCTCGAAAGGTAAAGCACCATATTCGAAATATCGAGAGGATTTCCGACTCGGCCTGCGGGCTGCTGAATTGCATCCGGACCTTCGTAAGTTTTAAAATCCGTATCGATCCAACCCGGTGAAATGGAATTCACCCGCACTTTTCCCGAAAAACTCACCGCAAGGGCATGGGTCAAAGCAGCGATTCCGCCTTTGGCTGCCGTATAGCTTTCCGTTTGGGGCTGACTCATCCGGTCACGGCTCGACGAAATATTCACAATCGAAGCTCCCGGTGCAAAATATGGAGCAAACAACTTGGACAAATAAAATGGAGCGGTGACTCCCACGGCAAGAGCATTCGAAAATTCTTCATAACTGCAATTTTCGATTCCCTTCATCAGCGGAAGGGCGTTGTTCACCAAAACGTCCACATGCCCAAATTTTTGAATGACGAAATCGGCAAACTTTTCAAGATCTTCCTTTTGAGAAAGGTCCCCGACAAAGCATGGGTTTTCCCGAATATCGATATACGCGACCTGAGCGCCTTCCTTTTCAAATTCACTGACGATGGTCGCTCCGATTCCATGAGCGCCACCGGTTACCACGGCAACTTTATTTTTAAAAGAATTCATAGGATAAATATAATCGAAAAGCATTTTTTTATTCCATTTCAATGCTATGTTTACCAATGGAGATCATGAGGGATTCCAGGAGAGCAGAATGAAAAAATCGGTCCTTTTTGCATTGTTTTTCATTTTTTTCGTTTCATGTACTAA
>JAGDBD010000004.1 GCA_017959225.1 Fibrobacter sp.
AAGCGGCTAAAAAAGCCAACGCGGAGAGCATCGCCGCGGCTAAAAAGGCAAAGGCAGACAGCGTAAAGTCCGCCAAGGCACAAGCCGAAGCGGCACAAAAAGCCAAAGCGGACAGCATCGCCGCCGCTAAAAAGGCGAAGGCAGACAGTGTAAAGTCCGCTAAGGCCGAAGCCGAAGCGGCTAAAAAAGCCAAAGCGGATAGTATCGCCGCCGCTAAAAAAGCCAAAGCAGATAGCATTGCCACCGCTAAAAAGGCGAAGGTCGATAGCATTGCCGCTGCAAAACAAGCGCGTTTGGACAGTATCCGCGAAGAAAAAGAACAGTCTCAAAAGAAGGTCGTTTCCGCTTTGATCGAAGGCATTCAGGGAATGACCGGCATTCAAGGCAACGGAATTGAACAGTTCCGCATTGATACGGATGCTGATATTGATCTTTCCATGGTACATAACCGTGAAGCAGCTTCGATTATCCAGGTTACGGTTCCCGGTCCGAAGAAAACGCCGATGTTCAATGTTTCGACCAGCAATATTGTGAAGTCTGTAACGTGGATGTCTACCGGTCTTCGCATTCAGCTGCAAAAAAATGTGCAGCCGATGATCCTTGTGTACAAGGGAACTTTGATTTTGCAGATTTCTCATAAGTCGAAAGCTCCGGGCTTCATTTGCTACATGGCAAAGCCGGAAGGCGTTTATGTGCGCAGTTGGAAGAACCCGTCTTCTGCGGTGGAATCCTTTGCGGATTTCTCGAAGAACATGGACTTCGACAAGAAACAACTGGTGACGGTTTCCCAGTCCTTTGGACTTCGCCCGGTTGCCCGTAATTTGATCGTGGTTGCTGAAATTACACCGTTCCTCGCCTCGCCTTCGGAAAAGGCTCAGGAACTGGAATCTTTGGAATTCGGCGCGCGTCTGGAAGACATTGAACTGATCGGCCTTTATCACAAGGTGCGTTTGGGATCCAAAGTGGGTTATGTGAACCGTCGTGCGGTTTCGTTCCCGGATGAACTTTCGGCGGTGCAGTCTGAACGTTTAAAACAGATTGCCATGGAAAAGGGCGGCGTGCTGGATTCTAATGCGGTCCGTTTTGAACATCCGATTGAAGAACGGGTTTCGTACAGCTCTTTTGGTCGTCGCGATCCGTTTATTGAAATTAAAGGCTTGATGGATGACGGTATCAATATTGACCAGGTGGAACTTGTCGGTATTATCTGGGAATCCGAAGAACCTTTGGCAATTCTTGCGGAAACGAAGAATCCTTCCGTGTCTTACGCTGTGAAGGAAGGAGACCGCATTTTGAATGGCAAGGTCTTGAAAATCACTCAGACCGATGTTTTGTTCTTGTTGCAGGAATTTGGGGTAAGTCGTAGATATTCCATGAGTTTGCCCGATAAATATGGGAGAGACGCGAAATGAAAAAGATCGTCCAATTTTCACTGATTGCGCTGATTGTTCTGTGCTTTGCTTCGGCAATTGCACAAGAAGCTACGCCGAATAATAAACTGTACGATTTCAAGTTCGTCGATATGAACTTTGGTACGGCTTTCCATTCGATTTCTGCAACTGCGGGAGTGGATATTGTGCTTGCTCCGGATGTTTCCGGCAAGATTACCAATCTCCAGGTGACAAAGAAGTCTTGGCAGGACGTGCTGAAGCTGCTCTGCGACACTTATGACTTGACCTGGACTATTGAAGAAAATTACATCTACGTTCAGCGTTCTTCTGCATACCAGGAAAAGCAGAAGAAACTTGCCGATAAGCAGGCCGCCGAAGAGAACAACGCACCGTTAGTACGTAAAAACTTCCAGGTGGAACATGCCAAGGCAGAAGAACTGGTGAAGGTTCTCGAATCCATGAAGACTAGCCGCGGTAAGATTACGACCGTGGAACGTACGAATTCGATCATCGTTTATGATACCGAAAAGAGCATTAACCAAATGGAAAATGCTTTGGAGGAATTGGACGTCGAAACTTTGCAGATCATGATTACCGCAAAGCTTGTGGTTGTGTCTAGTGATCTCGCCCGAGAACTCGGTGTGGACTGGTCTGCAAAAATGGGAACGACTTCTTTGACTCCGGGAACTGCAGGTACTCCTACCGGAAGCGCTGCCGGATCTTCCCGTTCCAGCGTTGCCATGCAATCCTTCCCGAACAACGGTATTTCTCCGGGCGTGTCCAATGCGACGACTGCGATTTCGGCAAGCGTTTTGGATAACAACGTTCAGGTTGCCATTGCAAGCATTCTTTCGGACGCTTCTACGGAAGTGCTCGCTACTCCACAGATCACCACCATGGATAACGTGGAAGCCCAGATTTATATGGGTGATGAAATTTCCATCCGTGTGATCGACGACGACGGTGAATCTTCGACCCAGATGGTGGAAACCGGTATCAAGCTGACGGTGACTCCGCATGTTTCTGGCGACAACCGCATTATGTTGGATTTGCACCCGCAGAACGACTCTTACCGCTATGACGAAATGGGTCAGGTGGTGATCAGTAAGCAGGAAGCAGAAACGAAGGTTGTGGTGGCGGATGGTGAAACAGTGGTCATCGGCGGCCTTACCCGTAATGAACATCAGGAAACCGAATCGGGCATTCCGTTCCTCATGGATATTCCGGTCCTTGGAAACCTCTTCAAGTATACGAAGAAGACGGTAACAAAGAACGATCTTGTGATCTTTGTGACGCCGCGTATCATTCACAATTACATCGGCAAGTTCCCGCTTTCTGAACCGCCGAAGACCAAGGCTGTCCCTGCTCACGAAGTGGAAAAGGCTGCTGTGAAACCAGCCCCGGAACAGGCTCCGGCTGCTCCGGTGAATGCTGCTCCGGCTGCAGAAGCAAAGCCCGTTTCCGAAGAAGTTCCGCAAGCTGCTCCGGCTCAGGGAAGTGATGCCCCTGCTGCAGAAGAGGGCTGGGACGAATTCTAAAAACTTCCCAAGGGATATTTTGCAACAAGGTTCGCTGCCTTGTTCCCAAGGAACTGGACGATTTCCACCATGGCGATAATAATCACGACGGATTCTATCATCACGTCGGTGCGAAATCGTTGGTAACCGTAACGGATCGCTAGATCTCCAAGGCCGCCACCGCCGATTGCACCTGCCATTGCTGAATATCCAATCAGCGTAATGATCGTTAATGTGATGCCAGAAATAATCGACGGAAGCGCTTCTGGAATCATCACTTTGCGTACCAATTGACGCTTGGAAGCTCCCATCGCTACCGCAGCTTGAATGACACCCTTGTCTACTTCATTTAGAGCGGTTTCTGTAAGCCGTGCAATAAAAGGGGCTGCTGCAATCGATAGCGGAATAATCGTCGCTTCCGTGCCTATCGCTGTTCCAAGAATCACACGGGAAAGTGGAAAAAGGACGATCATCAAAATCACAAAAGGGAAGGAGCGCAACACGTTCACAATGCGGCTGATCAGTTGGTAAGGGATGATTTTAGGCGCAATTCCCCGGGGAGCTGTGACGAACAAGAAAATCCCCAAAGGAAACCCGAGAATAACGGCAAATAAAGTTGAAAAGAAAACCATGACGATGGTTTCCCAAGTAGATTGCAAAACAAGTTCTGTAATCGGACTCATTTTTTGTTTACCTCATAACCTTGATTTTGCAGATAAGCGATTGCCGATTCCACAGAAAGTTCTTTTTGGCGAATGTTCGATAAAAATTCACGGGTGACGCTGTGTTCAGGAGATTTGAAAACATCCGAAACAGTTCCCCTTTCGACTACATAACCATTATCGATGACTGCTACGTATTGGCAAGCGTCCCGTACCACTTCCATCTGGTGGGTAATCATTACCACGGTCAGGTTCATGTTCGCATGGATTTTTTTGATTAAATCCAAAATTTCGTGAGTCGTTTGCGGGTCCAGTGCGCTGGTGGCTTCGTCGCAAAAGAGAATGCTCGGTTTGGGCGCTAAAGCTCGGGCGATGGCGATGCGTTGTTTTTGACCTCCCGAAAGTGTAGAAATCGGTGAACGTTCACGGCCTTCAAGCCCTACCAGTGCAAGCATTTCGTGCACACGGGCATCGATGTCGCGTCGATTCCAGCCTGCAAGTTCTAACGGAAACGCAACGTTTTTACCTGCTGTACGGGAACTGAACAAGTTGAAATTCTGGAAAATCATTCCGATTTCAAGCCTGCGCCGGTTCAATTCTTTTTTGGGCAAATGGTCTACACGTTTTCCGTCGTAATAGACTGCACCTTTGTCGGGAGTTTCGAGTAAGCTTGCAAGCCGCAAAAGCGAAGACTTGCCAGCTCCGCTTTTACCGATGATGCCAATGATCGCATTGTCCGGAAAGTCAAGGGAAATGTCCTTGACTGCCGTGACGCTTGCGCGTTTTGTCGTATATGTTTTGTTTAGGTGTTCGAGCTTGATCTGCATCGATTAAAATACGGGGACGACTTCGCCTTTGGTGTACTTATTCTGGATCCATTTTTTGACTTTTTCGCTTTTGAGTGCTTTCGTCAGAGCTTGGATTTTTGCAGACTTTTCGTTACCTGTTTTGACAGCGATGACGTTCACATAAGGGGAGCTTGCGTTTTCCACAAATAAGCCGTGAGTCGAAGCGTTGAGTCCCGCCGGAATTGCATAGTTACCGTTGATTGCTGCTCCGTCCACGTCTTGCAGAATGCGGGGGAGCGATGCCGCTTCCAGTTCTTTGAACTTGAGCTTTTTGGGATTTTCGGTAATATCGATGGGTGTTGCAGTGATGCCCGATTTAGGATCTAACTTGATAAGGCCTGCCGCTTGAAGCAGAAGCAAAGCGCGTCCTTCGTTTGTCGGATCGTTCGGAATCGCGATGGTTGCGCCCTTTTTTATGTCTGCAATGGATTTGACCTTTTTCCCGGAATCCTTGGAAGGGTAAAGTGCAAAAGGTTCTACATGGATGCCTGCTGCATTTACAAGGTGCGTTCCTTTTTCTTTGTTGAAGCTTTCCAGATATGGCAAATGTTGGAAGTAATTGGCGTCAAGTTCTCCCGATTCCAATGCTTCGTTGGGAGTTACGTAATCGGTAAATTCGATGACTTTGAGTTCATATCCAGCCTTGGCAAGATCTTCTTTTACCAGGTTCAAAATGGAGGCGTGCGGTTCTGGAGTTGCTCCTACTTTAATGGTTTCGATAGAAAAGGCAACGGAGGAGGCAAAGGCAACGGATAGAATAATTTTGCTGATTTTTACAAAGTTCATGATGTTCTCCTTTTTTGCTCGCGAAAAATAGGATTGCAGGTAGGGATCAGCAAGATTTTGTGGACTATGGCGTTTTATAGGTTTTTGTAATAGCGAATATCCATTGAAAACTGAACAAGTGTTCACTATATTTGAACTATGACGCGTTCTATTGTCGTTCGTGATGCTTGCGAACATAATCTAAAGCATGTAAGTCTTACGATTCCTCGGGATTCCATTGTGGTGGTTACAGGGGTTTCGGGTTCCGGTAAATCGAGTCTCGCCTTTGATACGATTTTTGAAGAAGGGCAAAGACGTTATGTAGATTCTCTATCGGCTTATGCGCGTCAGTTTATCGGAGTGATGAAGCGTCCCGATGTGCAATCGGTAACGGGAATTTCTCCGACGATTTCTATCGATCAAAAAACGGTAAATAGAAATCCGCGTTCAACGGTGGGAACGACGGTTGAAATTTTGGATTTTTTCCGCTTGCTTTATGCCCGTTTGGGAATACCCCATTGCCCGAAATGCGGCAAAGTCATTCAGGCTCAGACCGTTGACCAGATTGTAGATAATTTGTATGCAGAAAATGCGGGGCGCGGTTTAACGATTCTTGCCCCGATTGTACAGGAACGCAAAGGCGAGTACCGTAAAGAATTGGCGGAACTTTTGGAAAAAGGTTTTGCCCGTGTCCGCGTTGACGGAAAAATTTTACGTACAAATGAAGTCCCGTTGCTAGTGCGCTATGAAAAGCACACTATTGAAGCCGTTATAGACCGCGTTGTAATCGAAAATAAAAATGTTTCTCGAATCCGCGAA
Source organism: Fibrobacter sp. (assembly GCA_017959225.1). Classification (GTDB taxonomy): domain Bacteria; phylum Fibrobacterota; class Fibrobacteria; order Fibrobacterales; family Fibrobacteraceae; genus Hallerella. The sequence continues at coordinate 6,003 of JAGDBD010000004.1, forward strand.
GCGTTGGAAGGCGCTTTGCATTTGACGGATGGAAAACTTGTCGCATTCCTTTTTGACGACAATGAATATGTGCTGCAAGGTACGGAGCTTGCTTGCCCGGATTGTGGAATTTCTATTCCGGAACTAGAACCGAGACTTTTTTCGTTCAACGATCCCCAGGGGCAGTGTCCGCATTGCAAGGGCCTAGGAAGGGACTATAAATTTGCACCGGAATTGATTGTGCCGGATGCAAATCTTTCCATTCGGGAGGGTGCAATCAAGTGCCAAAAGTCCGATGGAAAAGTTATTTTCACGGATTTTGGCTGGTCCGATTTTTCCCGCGTGGCTCGGGCGGAAGGTTTTTCGCTGGATACTCCGTGGAAAGATCTTCCGGAATCGGCAAAAAACGCCATTTTTTATGGATGTCCCAAGGCGGGAACCGATGGCATTATCCCTTTGATGCAGGACCTTTGGGATCAGTGGCATATTGTGCATTTTCGAAAATTCATGCTAGAAAGCGAATGCCCGGTTTGCCATGGGACTCGAATTTCTCCGGTAGCGAATGCGGTCACTTTCCGAGACAAGACCATCGATCAAATGTGCCACATGCCCGTGGACAAATTGGAAGTTTTTTTCAAAGGGTTAAAGCTTTCTGACAAAGAAGAGCATATCGGTCACGAACTTTTTAAGGAAATCCGTAACCGGTTGAATTTTTTGGTAAGTGTGGGGCTTGGCTATTTGACGCTTGCCCGTGGCGCAAAGACCCTTTCGGGTGGGGAAGCGCAGCGTATTCGGTTGGCGAGTGCGGTGGGCGCCGGTTTGCAGGGTGTGCTGTATGTGCTAGATGAACCGAGTATCGGTCTGCATGCCCGTGATAACGAAATGCTCCTTGGAATTTTGGAACGTTTGCGTTCCCAAGGGAACAGTTTGATCGTGGTCGAGCATGACGAAGAGACGATGCGTTATGCGGATTACGTGGTGGACATTGGCCCGGATGCCGGTGTGAAAGGCGGAACCGTTGTGGCCGCAGGAACGGTGGAAGATCTACAGCAAAATCCGAAGTCGCTTACGGGTAAATATCTTTCGGGAAAATTGCAGATCGAAGTTCCCAAGGAACGAAAAAAGGTTTCGAAAGAAACCCATTGCCTTGAAATTTTCGGAGCAGCGGAAAACAACTTGAAACAAGTGAATGTGAAGATTCCATTGGATGGAATTTTGACGGTTGTCACTGGAGTTTCGGGTTCGGGAAAAAGTTCCCTGATCAACACGATCCTTAAAAAAGAATTGGCAAGGCGATTCCATGGAGCAACGGAAGCTCCGGGCAAATTCGACAAGCTGACCGGAACAGAATTTATCGACAAGGTCATTGAAATCGACCAAACTCCAATCGGAAGGACTCCGCGTTCAAATCCGGCTACTTATACGGGAGTTTTTGACGATATTCGCGATCTATTTGCTAGCCTTCCTGAAAGCAAAGCTCGGGGATATTCCAAGAGCCGTTTTAGCTTTAATGTGTCGGGAGGACGTTGCGAAGCTTGCCAAGGCGCAGGCGTAAAGATTGTGCACATGCAGATTCTCCCGGATGTGCAAGTGCCTTGTGACGTTTGCAACGGAAAACGTTTTAACGATCCGACTTTGGAAGTACATTTCAAAGGGAAGACGATTACCGATGTGCTTGAAATGACAATCGATGAAGGTTGTAAGTTCTTCCAGGATATTCCAAAAATTGCAGAACCTTTAGCGCTTTTGAAAGAAATTGGGCTCGGCTATTTGACGCTCGGTCAGCCTTCGACAACGCTTTCGGGCGGGGAAGCTCAACGCATTAAAATCGCAACGGAACTTCGCCGACCTGGAACGGGAAAAACTCTGTACCTGCTCGACGAACCGACGACAGGTTTGCACTTTGAAGACATCCGTCATTTGCTCGATTGTTTAAAACGCTTGCGCGATCTCGGCAACAGCATGGTGATCATTGAACACAATATGGATGTGATCAAATGCGCGGATTGGATTATTGATCTTGGCCCGGATGCGGGCGTTAACGGCGGTGAAATTATCGCTACAGGTTCTCCGGAAGATGTGGCTAAAAACCCCAAGTCGTTGACAGGAAAGTTTTTGGCAAAGGTTCTTGCTCCGAAGACAGGAGAAGTCAAATCTTTTTCCCGTAAAAAAGAAGTGGCGGACAGTTTAGATATTCAAATCGTGGGAGCTCGAAAGCACAATCTGAAAAATTTCGACGTCACGATTCCGCGGCATCAGCTGACGGTGATTTCTGGCGTTTCAGGATCTGGAAAATCAAGCCTTGCTTTCCATACGCTTTTTGCGGAAGGGCAGCGCCGTTTTGTCGAAACGCTCAGCACGTACGCTCGCCGCTTCCTCGGACGCCCGGATCGCGGATCGGTAGACTTCATCCGCGGACTTTCGCCTGCAATTGCAATCGATCAGGGAAGCGCTTCCAAAAGCCCGAGAAGTACCGTAGCCACTCTTACGGAAATTTACGACTACTTTAGAATCCTTTGGGCAAGGGCCGGTGAAGCTCATTGTCCAAATTGTGGAAAACCATTAGAGTTTTCACCGATTTCATCTATCGTCGGAAATTTGCTCGAAAAATCAAAGGGTAAAAAAGTGGAAATCCTGACGCCCATCTACATTGCCGATTCCAACGGGGAATGGATGGCGACAGATGCAAGTAAAATCGCTGGGCTTTCGGACCGTTTGCAGGAACTGGGTTACCGCCGACTTTGGGTGAACGGCAAAGAGGAAAATCTTCCGCTCAAGAAAAATCCGAAGAATGCGAAAGAAGTGTATGCCGTTGCCGATATGGTTCCTATATCCGACGCCAATGCGCCGCGCCTTACGGAAGCCTTAGAACGGGCTTATCACGACGGATCCCATGCGGCGGCAGTTCGCTTTGAAAATGGAAAAATTTACCCTTATTCCTTTTACCCGAGCTGCAAACATTGCCACTATTATTTGACGCAAAATTTTGACCCCAAACAGTTCAGCTTTAACACGCACTGGGGCGCATGCGAACGATGCAGCGGCATGGGCGTTTTGAAATCGGGAGAAGTCTGCCCGGAATGCCATGGTGCTCGCTTAAAACCGGAAATCCGCTCGGTGACAATCGGAAACAAAAATATTACCGAAGCTTCGGACATGAGCATTCACGATGCCCGAAACTGGTTCAAAAAAATCCATTTGGACAAATCCCGTGAAAAAGTGGCAAAGCCTCTTTTCCGAGAAATTGAAGGCCGCTTGGAATTTTTGGAAGGCGTCGGTCTTGGCTATTTGAATTTGAGCCGTACAGGTGATACCCTTTCGGGCGGAGAAGCGCAGCGCATTCGACTGGCAAGTCAAATCGGTAGCGGTCTCGAAGGCGTTATGTACGTTTTGGATGAACCGACGATCGGGCTTCACCAGAGCGATACAAAAAAGCTTCTCGATTCGCTGTACAAGTTGCGGGATTTAGGAAACACGTTGATCGTTGTGGAACACGATCTGGAAATGATCCGTGGCGCGGACCATTTGATAGACATGGGCCCGATGGCTGGCGAATATGGCGGGGAAGTCGTTGCAGAAGGTTCGCCAAAGCAGCTTTCCAAAAAAGTTTCTTTAAAGGTTTATCCGCGTAGCGAAACCGTCAAATATCTGACCGGTTCCGTTCCCATGTACAACCCGCCTCTTGAACCGATTTCAAACGACACCGCTTATCTCGAATTCAAGAATCTTTCTTCCCACAATTTGAAGAATATTTCTGTTCGTTTCCCAGAGAATCGCATTTCTACGGTTTGTGGCGTTTCGGGTTCGGGAAAAAGTTCCCTAGTGATGGATGAAATCCTTCCTTTGATGGAAGCGGCGTATGGCCGTGGCGAAAAGCGTAAACAGGCTCGTTTGAAAGCGGTATTCCCGGAAACGGTCAAGGAAGTTCTCGCTGTGGATCAAAGCCCCATATCGGGAACGCCTCGTTCGACTCCGGCGAGTTTTACCGGGGTGCTGAATCCAATCCGGGACCTGTTCGCCAAAATGGAACTTTCGAAAATGAAAGGTTTTGGCCCGAATCGTTTCAGTTACAATTCTTCCCATGGCGGCGGACGTTGCGAAGCCTGCGAAGGCCGTGGAATGGTTTCTGTGGAAATGCACTTCCTTTCGGATGTGTGGGAAACCTGTGAAGTCTGTAAAGGGAAACGCTATAATCAAGAAACCTTGGCAGTGGAATTTAAAGGGAAGAACATGGCGGATGTGCTGAACATGCGCATCGACGAAGCCTGTGAATTCTTTAAGGACATTCCGAAGATTGTGAAAAAACTCCAGGTGCTTTTGGATGTCGGACTTGGATATTTGCGCTTGGGACAGTCGGCGACGACGCTTTCGGGTGGTGAAGCTCAACGGATGAAACTCGCTGCGGAACTTTCCCGCGGCACGGGCCGTAAAGGCGTTTTGTACTTGCTCGATGAACCGACAACCGGTCTGCATTTGAAGGATGTTCAGATTCTTTGGAATCTCTTAAGACGCCTTTCTGCTCAAGGAAATACGGTGATTTTAATCGAACATCACCCGGATGTGATCCGCCTTTCTGATTACATTGTGGAGCTTGGTCCTTCGGGTGGCGATGCGGGCGGTTTTGTAACCTATATGGGGGCTCCTGCGGCTAAAAAATAGGAGAGTTCTTTTACACCGACTTCATTTTAACTTAAATTGAAAGAAGCCTGGCAGGAGGATTTATGCAGTTTAAAGCGTGGATGTGGATTCCTTTTTTCGCGACGATTGCGATTGCTGGCGGAACTCGAGACTTTCGTTTCTCTGTTTCCGACGAACACTTCAAGGACAACGTTAAAGTTGTCAATGCCGAAAATACATGCGTAGACGGTGATTCTGCGCATTTGCATTCCGTTAAGCTCCATTTCCCGTTGGAATCGGGAAAGCTCTATTTGAGATCGAAGATCAAAGGAAATCAGTACGGGTGGTTTTCGGGAAACATTAAAGCCCCCTGTTACAAGGATCTCCACGCTTTTAATCTGCAAGCGAACCATTTGACAGCTTTGGAAGCTGTCCACATGCGTTTTTATGCAACTCCCCACATGAAACCTTTCCAGGATGAAGGTGAAATTTATTTCGACAGAAGATACCTGTATTCGTCGAGAGTCAAAACGCTTTATTTTGTGCAAAACGGTAAATGGCAAAAGCTTGTTCCGACTTCTCTGACTGGAGTGGTGGTTGTCGATTCTTTGCCAAAAAATACGACCCTTCGAATCGATGCGGATGTGTATAACACGCCCATCACTTTTGCACCTGTGGACACGGGACTTTTTTATGCCACATTCTTTATTCCGGACGCATACCCGGTTACAGAAGGCGTCCACGTGACGACAGGGAAAACGGCATCTTTAAGACCGCGGGTAATCCCTCTCGATACGCTTGCCTATGAAATTCAGACGGAAGTGACCGAAGAAAAAATCAAGGGAACAAAGTCTCTAGAAGAAACGGAAATCTTGTACGATCGCTTTATCGATGACATGAACGCTTCGGACATTGACCGCGGAACGATTGCATTTGATTCCATCTACCCGAAGGTGAAAAATCCTCCCCGGGGCATGGATAAAAATCAGTCCCAGTATGTTGCTTACGCAGCGACCTTTGAAGCGACCCGTTCCCGCGCCCGCTCACTCTGGTTCTCTAAACGCCTTTCCAAAATTACGTCTCTCAATCAGGCGTTAAACGCTCGTCTCGAAGAACAGCAAATGGATACGGTTCAATTAGAACTGATACCGGAAACCATTTCCAAAAATGATTCGGGATTTAGCATTCTTTTCAAAGACTCGTTGCAACGGACGCAGGTAGAATGGAACGGTCGGTTCACTCCTGCTGTACCGGATTCCGCTTTAGTCGCGGAAGCAAAAAATCCGGCGATTGTCCGCTTTGTGCTGACGGTAGAAAACAAGCCTGTTTGGAAGTATGACGGTGCCCGTGTCAAGAGCCGTCACCATTACCGCTTTTTGCGTTTGAATGTGCGATTCCGCAATGCGCTGTCGGTGGGAGAAGGAACTTTCACCCTCCCTGCAGAAATCCTTTCGGAACGGGAAGTTCAGGAATGGTTGAATCCAAAGCCGGAAGTCGAAACGGTGGAAACCGCTCAAAACCTGGCAAAAAATTCCGTTCAAACTGTAAAAGCGAAGCCTTCCATTGAAGAACTGAGCCGTGCCGTTGCCGAAATCGATTCGGGAACGTTCCGTTACAAGAACCGCATCGTCCACATGTCGCCCTTCGGAATCCGCAAAACGGAAGTCACCATTGCAGAATATCGCGATGTAATGAAGGATTCCACGACGAAATTCACTTTTAACGATAGTCTCATGCCGGTGCACAATGTAAATTGGAACAAGGCTCGAAACTTCTGCAAAGCCCTCGGCGGAGATCTTCCGACGGAAGCCCAGTGGGAATTCGCAGCCCGTGCGGGAATGAACGAAGGCTCGCTCTGGCGCTTAAGAAAAGGCGATCAGGCGTTCCAGTTTGCGATTTTCCGCGCCGATGGTCCGCAACGCGTCGCATCGACCAAGCCTAATGCCTGGGATCTTTACGATGTTTCCGGCAATGTGGCGGAATGGACGCGGGATTCCTATTCGTGGTTCTCTTTCTATGTGGAAGAAGAAAACCCGACTGGTGCGCTCTTCGGAGATAACCGTGTGTTCAAAGGCGGCTCCTGGAACAGCAAAACAGAAGATGAATTGGATTTGACGGACCGGGACGACGAAGATCCACGCTATTGGTCGAATACGCTCGGCTTCCGTTGCGTGTTCCCATCTAAATTTCAAGGAAATTCTATCAAATGAAATCCGATTTAAAACTTTTTCAAAAACTGGCTTCTTTCCCCTTTTTGCTGATTTTTGTCGCGTTTCTTTTTCCGCTGGTGAATGTTTCTTGCTCGGAAAAAGTGGTGGCAGAACCCAGTACCTATGAACTGATTGTCGGGGTGACTCCGGAATCGGTTCTTGGAGAAGAAACTTCCAAAGCGGTGAAAGAAATCAAGCAGAACGAAGCCCGTGCCAAGGAATTCTTGGAACAGCCCATTGAAACGTCTCGGGCAGTCCTTCCGATTGTTGTGGCGGTGGCATTGGCCGCTGTCTGCGCGTTCTTCACGCCCGTCGGATCGCTTGCCATGGGGATCGCGGCCTTTACATCGCTCTGGGTATTTATCTACAATTTAAGTGCGACTGTGGTGCGGCAGCATTACGATTTTTTGGTGGTTGAACCGGGAATCGGTGCTTATTGCATTTCGTTCTTGCTTGTAATCGGCATCGCAATGAATATTGCGGTGATCATTAGAAGTTTTAAAGCGAACAAACAGAAGAAATTAGAAGAAAGTACAAAAGACCCTCATTCTTCGGAATTGAAGTAAAGGAATCCATATGGCCGAAAAATTTGTTTTTTACATGAACCGAATGACCAAGACCTACCCGCCAGGAAAGACGGTGCTGAAGGATATTTCCTTAAGCTTCTATTACGGCGCAAAGATCGGCATTATCGGTACAAACGGCAGTGGTAAATCGACGCTTCTCCGTATTATGGCGGGCATTGATAAAGAATTCCAGGGCGAAGCTTGGATTGAACCGGGCCGTACCGCCGGTTACCTTCCACAGGAACCGCAGCTCGATCCGAATTTGACCGTGAAAGAAAATGTGATGCAGGCTGTGGCCTCAAAACAGGCGATTCTTGATCGTTACAATGAAATTTCCATGAAGTTCGCCGAACCGATGAGCGATGATGAAATGAACAAGCTCATGGAAGAACAGGGTAAACTTCAAGACCAGATCGACGCCGAAGATCTTTGGAGTCTGGAACGCAAAATTGAAATTGCAATGGACGCTTTGAACTGCCCTCCGGGAGATTGGCCTGTCACGAATCTTTCGGGCGGTGAAAAACGCCGTGTGGCTCTTTGCCGTTTGCTTTTGGAAGAACCGGACCTTTTGCTTCTCGACGAACCGACGAACCATTTGGATGCGGAATCGGTTGCCTGGCTTGAACGCCATCTCCGCGAATACAAAGGATCGGTGATTCTTGTAACCCATGACCGTTACTTCCTCGACAACGTCACGGGCTGGATTTTGGAAATCGACCGTGGACGTGGAATTCCATGGCAGGGCAATTATGCGGAATGGCTTGACCAAAAGCTTGAACGCATGAAGAATGAAGAAAAGGGCGAATCCGATCGTCAGAAGCGCCTTGCCCGTGAACAGGAATGGGTGAAGCAGAGTCCTAAGGCTCGTCAGGCAAAGAACAAGGCCCGTTTGAAAGCTTACGAAGATCTTCTTGCCGAAGATAGCCGTGAACAGATTAAAGTGGCCCAGATTTACATTCCTAACGGCAAACGCCTTGGTAATGTCGTGATTCAGGCGGAGCATTTGCGCAAAGCCTATAACGACAAACTTCTTTTCGAAGATCTCTCCTTTACGCTGCCCCGTTCGGGAATTGTCGGCATTATCGGTCCCAACGGTGCTGGTAAATCGACGCTGTTTAAAATTATCACCGGTCAGGAAAAACCGGATTCCGGTTGCATCAAAATCGGTGAAACCGTTGAAATGATCACCATGGAGCAGGGCCGTGAAAGCTTGGACGATTCGAAGACCGTCTTTGAAACCATTTCTGGCGGAAAAGATGAAATCGTCCTGGGTGAACGCAAAATGAATGCCCGTGCATATTGCGGACTTTTCAATTTTACCGGTGCCGATCAGCAGAAGAAACTTTCTGTGCTTTCGGGCGGTGAACGCAACCGAGTTTTGATGGCGAAGAATCTTCAGCATCCGGGAAATTTGCTGTTCCTCGATGAACCGACGAACGACTTGGATATTGAAACCTTGCAAGCATTGGAACAGGCCATTTTGCGCTTTGCTGGTTGCGCAGTGATTATTTCTCACGATCGCTGGTTCCTTGACCGTGTAGCGACCCATATCCTTGCCTATGAAGGCGATTCGAAGGTTGTCTGGTTTGAAGGCAACTGGAGCGAATATGAAGCCGATTATCGTAGACGTATGGGTGACGATGCCGATACACCGAAACGCTTTAAATACAAAACGTTGACCCGTGAATAGAAAAAAATCGAACACATGGGAAGCATTGGCCTTCGCTGGTCAATGCTTTTTATTTTATCTCAGCTTAAGCCTGTTGCTAGGTTGTCAAAAGAAAGAAGAAATGACACAGATGGATTCGGATTGGTGGAAACATACCGTTTGTTATGAAATTTATCCAAGCAGTTTTAAGGATTCCAATGGAGACGGCGTTGGCGATATCAAAGGCATCACGAGCCGTTTGGATTACCTGAAATCTTTAGGAGTGGGCTGCATATGGCTTACACCGGTGTATGCGTCCCCGATGAAAGACAACGGTTATGACGTTTCGGATTTTTACCAGATCAATCCGCTTTACGGCTCCATGGACGACATGGATGAACTTTTGGCAGAAGCGAAAGCCCGAGGCATGAAGATTGTAATGGATCTTGTGTTCAATCACATGTCCGAAGAAAGTGCCTGGTTTTTGGAATCCAAAAAAAGCAAGGATAATCCGAAGAGCGATTGGTTTATTTGGAGAGATCAACCGAACAATTGGCGGGGTATTTTTGGAGGCTCGGCGTGGACCTATAGCGAAGAACGGAAGCAATATTACTTGCACACCTTTGGAAGCTTTCAGCCCGATTTGAACTGGGAAAATCCGGAAGTGCGAAAAGCCCTTTATGATATTGCGAATTTCTGGATTCAAAAGGGCGTGGGTGGATTTCGAATCGACGCGATTGTGTACATCAAAAAGCCTTCGGATTTTGCAGACGGAAAGCCCGATGCATCGGACGGCACGGTGTTCATTCACGATATGACCGCAAATACCGAGGGCATTCTGGACTTTTTGCACGAATTCAAAAAGAACGTTCTGGATGGAAAGAACGTTTTCACTGTAGGCGAAGCCAATGGAATTCACCCGGAAGAATTGCATCGTTGGGTTGGGAAGGATGGCGTTTTCGACATGCTTTTTGAATTCAACCATTTGCAAGGCGGCGATATTTGGTACCGTCCCATTCGCCTTTCCACGTTGGACGTGAAAAAAGCCATTTTCCAAAGTCAAAAGGCGACTGAAAAGAATGGCTGGTATCCCATATTCTTTGAAAATCACGATAAGCCCCGATCGGTGAATGCCTATTTTTCGGAAAAAGCGAATAAAGAATTGGCAAGCAAAGCGTTGATCACATTGCTTTTGACTCTTCGCGGAACGCCTTTTGTTTATGAAGGGGAAGAAATTGGCATGAGCAATGTCAATTGGAATTCCATCGACGATTACAACGAGCTGAATTCCCGCAGCCAGTACGAAATGGCTTTGCAAGAAGGCTTTTCCCATGAACAGTCTATCGGTTTTGTAAAGGCTTTAAGTCGTGACAACGCTCGCACACCGATGCAGTGGAACGATTCGCTGAATGCAGGTTTTTCCCTTGGAAAACCATGGCTTCAGCTGAATGAAAATTTTACACAGGTGAACGTTGCATCGCAAGAAAAAGATCCCAATTCCCCGCTGAACTATTTCAAACGGCTTTCTCAGCTTAGAAAGAATCACGCAGTTCTTTTGAACGGTGACTTCGCTCCGATCCTTGAAAGCGATCCTCAGATTTTTGCGTACCGCAGAACGTGGAATGGCAAATCGCTGACAGTGCTTGTGAATTTATCCGAAATGGAAGCTTCGTATGCAAGTCAAATCGTCGAAGGGCAAACGTTAATCTTTTCCAATCTCGACGGGGTAAAGCTTGGAACTTTACGACCGCTAGAAGCGAATATTTTTGAATGAAACCTTTGGCGATTAAAATGCCTGGGACAAGTCAAAGTTGATTCTCTGGAAAGAGAAGGATTCCATTCCCCAGTTGGAGAAGTCCTTTTTGAACGTGTAATCCAGACGTAGCGTCAGGAATTCCCATTTATAACGGATGCCTGTTCCCAAAGCGGCGTCCGTTTTCCCGCTGTAAAGACTGCTGTTTTTGTCGCTCACATGAGCCCAGTCGTAAAATTCCACCAACTGCCAGTTTTTGATGGCTTCAAAGGGTGAATTGATACGCAGTTCCACGTTGAAACGCAAGTATTTGGGCGTGAGCCCTGTATTGATGACTTCTTCGCCGTCTTCGTCATAGCTTGTGTAACTCGGGTATATGCTGCGGAAGCGGTAACCGCGTACCGTGCGTGATCCGCCTTGGTAAAAAATTCGGGCGTCGTCTTCCATTGCTTTGTCAAAGAACATGCCGTAGCTCACGCTGCCTGCGGTTAAAAACGGTCCAAATAGCGGAAGGTAACCGGTAGAAGTCAATTCTCCATATGTGTACGGATTGCCTTTCATTTCGGCATTGCGAATGTTACCGATAAAGTTTGCGCCGGCACCCAATTTCGGTGCAAAACGGAGTCCTATGGTCGGGTTAAAGTAATCGTCGGTAAAGTCAAAAGCTAGAGCGGTTTCCCCTTTCACTTTAAACAGTCGGGATTCATTTTTTTGCACGAAACGCGTATCAATGGTGGAACGGAAACGGATATTTTTGGAAAGTCCAAAGGTCAAGTCGCCGCGGTTAATGATTTCGTACCGTTCTTCGGTACTGTCTGGGTAGGCTGGCGGGGAAGTCTTTTCGTGGTTAAAACTGATGTGGTCATCAAAACGGATAGCTGTCGGAATAAAGTTGAATCGTGTTCCGAACAAAAGCGGGTTTGCGTAACCGAGAGTCAGTTCTTGCTTGTTCTGCGCCACGAGAATGCTTGCAGATCCTTCGTGGAATCTTCCTAAAAAGTTTTTGTGCTTCACCATGGCAGACGCTCCGAATCCGTACACTTCTTCAAAGAATACAGAATAGCGGGCTTCTCCCGGCATACGTTCCACGGCGCTAAAGTGAACATCCGAAAGACTGTCGTTTCGGGGGGAGTCTTCCAAGTGAATGGATGTGAAAATCTGCGTGGACAAAAGTTTACTGCGGAATGTGGTGTACGTTTTCCCATTGATAACTTCGCCTTTGGGAATTCGCCAAAGGCTGTTTAACCACGCAGTGTCGGATAAACCTTGCTTGTCCGTGGTGTCGAGCCTTGCAATGCGTGCGGGTTTTTGAGTTTGACTGGAAAAATCTCCCATGCGAATTTGTTTTCCGGGATCGATGTAAATTTCCACGTTCACCAGGTGATTTAACGTGTCGAGATATTCGAGGTAATCCGCCCGAACGTGGAGATATCCCTGTTCGCGGAAGAGAACTTGTATCTGCTGAACGTCATCTGAAACGACCAGTGGATCGTAATCGCTGCCCGGTTTAAAACGCAGTCCGGAAAGAGTTACTGGAGTTTCAATGGAATCTGTTCCTTCGATTTTCATTTCGCTGAATTTATAAGGAACGCCTTCTTCCATGCGGAATCGGTACAGCGTATAAGGAACGGAATCTTTGGAATCCACGTGGTTCCGTAGAACTTCCAGTTTGGCGTTGTAACTAAAATAACCTGCCGAATAGTAAAGGAGTTCCAGATTTGTACGGGCGACCCGCATCAAAAAATCTTGACGGGTGGTATCCACAATGCCGAATTCTTCTGGAATATCGAGTTCAAGGGCCAGTTGTTCATCGGAATAAAGGTGGTTTCCAATAAACGAAACTTTCCAAGGATTTTTGACCGGAGCGGCTGTGGTATCGCTTTCCGTTTCCGCAGCCCAAAGGCCCGCTATGCAGAGAAGTAAAATGAAAAGAATCTTGCGCATCATTTCTTTTCCTTCTCTTTTTTCTTTTCTTCCGCGGACTTGGTAAATCCAAAGAAGCGGGGAGACCAGAATTTATAGCTGTAATTAAAGCCCACGTTTTTCTCTAGACGGTTTTCGTCTTCATCTGTCGTGGTAATATAATTCTTTGAAATCAGGGTTGCACCGAAGTCGAGCTTTGGACTGTAATGTTCCGGATTTTTGGTCTTGTCTTCTTCGGAGAAGGCGGGAATCGTGTAAGTGATGCCCGCTTCCAAGGCTCGGTCATAGGTAGGAGTTTCGCTCTGATCCTGCTTGTATCCGAAAACAAAGCTCAAGTCTTTTACCCAGCGGTCAAGGGAAATCGGGATCATCAAATAGCTGGAATCTTTTTCGGCAATGGTTTCTTCGTCAAAAAGTTTGAGCTTCATATCGATATCGCCCACATATTCGCCACCGAGGGTTTTGTTCGCCGTTGTGGTCAGAACGCTTCCGATGAGTTTCCCTGCAACCTTATTTCTGTCGATGGAAGAATTTTCTTCTTCGGACATGCAGCCCAAAAGAACGCTGTAATACAGCGAAGCGGGGGAATCGTCTACGCCGCAGTTTGCGCTGGGCATGGGTTTTGGAGCGGTTAAAGATCCGAGAATGTCCAAATGGACCGGACACGTTTCATTGTCGTCCCGGTTTTCATTCGTGCGGCAGTAGGGCAGTTCCTGGACGCTCGAAACGTTAATGGTTCCACGTTCCCACGGAACATCCTGGAATGAAATGGCAAAGGATTCCAAATTGAATTGGAACAAATCCTTGAGGCCGATGGTTCCGCTACCGGAATTGTTGACGTCGCCACGGAACAGCGGATGGTCAGACGTTCCGAGAATCCAAAGGTCCACCGTCAACGGGAAGTTTGCAAGGTTCGTAAGGATCGCCATGGTATCCCGCTGGGAGTCGCTGACGTGAATCGAAAGGTTCAGCGGTCTCGATTTCACAGCGGTCTTTTTCAGCTGGGGCTTGGAACGGCGTACTTTTGTAAAGAATCCGGAAAGCGTTGCGGAAATTTTGCTCAGGCTTCCAAAACCTAATTCAACAGAAAAATCGTTTTTGTAAACGGCACGGTCGAGCAAAAAATTTCCTTCGAGAGTGGGGTTTGCAAAACTTCCGTCAACGGCATGAGGTAAATGGAGTACAGCGGTTCCGTGTGCAGAAGCGTCTGCGTTGCCCCATTCCGGTTTGTTTAATTTGTACGTAACTGTGTCCAAGTTCAGCGAAAGGGTAAATTCTTTGTCCGAATCTTCTAGGTGACCGCTGATTTTACTCAGACGGACATTGTGAATTTGGTTCCAAACAATCGAGAACTGGTCCGTGCTGATGTCAACGCTTCCGAGAGTTCCCTTTTCCAAATCGTAACTGGCGCTAGCATGTACGCTTTCACCTTTGGAATTGGTAATCTGCATGTCGGGAACGTCGAAGATGCCCTTTTGGAATGTTCCGCTGAAGGAGGCTGGTAAAATGGGAAAGCCGCGCTTGGTATCGATTGCGGTCGAATCGGAATGGAAAGAAATGCTTAAGCTGTCGAAGGGATGGCGCAAATCGCCGGTGGCGTTGGCTTTAAAATCCGTGTGAACAATTTCTCCCAAATTTTCGGGCAAGAACCAGGATCCGGTCAGCTGCGCTTTGCCGTTCCATTTGAAAGTTGAGTCTATATCGCCATCGAGCCAAGCCGTTCCTCCGACGGGAGTCGTGTAATAGGCAAAGATGTGACGGCTAGGTTCAAGAAGTCCGTTGACATCGATTTGCAAGTCTCCGTTCCACGCCCGTTCCCCGGCGCTGATGTCTCCCGAAATCTGCATCTTTTCTTTTTCGGCAAAAACGTCCAGTCTGGGAATGGAGAAAAATTCCGGGGAAACGTTTTTAAGAGTCAGGTTAGAAAATTGAAGCGCACCCTGGATTCCGTTTCCTTTGCGGTAAGAAACGTTTCCGCTAAAGAGGCCCGTTGCAAGGGGAGATTTTTCATAGGGCGCAAGCAAAAGAGGAATGTCGAATTTATCGGTAGATGCCCAGATGTCGGTAAGCCTTGCGCTTGTAAAGAATGCTTCGGTAGAATCGTAATGGAGCAGTGCAGAAGCTTCGATTTCAATGGAGTTCGTTCCTGTGGTTAACAGGGCGTGGTCCAGGGTAATGCTATCGATGGAATTGTGCAATTTGATTTTTCCGTTCAAAGGAATCTGGTCAAGCACCGTTTCGACTTCAAGATTTACATTCCCTTCCCAGTGTTCAAAGTTTTGCACGCAAGTGCCTGTAACGATTCCGTCGAATCCGTGGAGCAGTGCCGTGTCGGCAAAAGGAATCGTTCCAAGGCGTACCCGATGGGCTTCGCTATCCATATCCAGGTCAAAGGTGATGAACGCTTTTCCGTAACCTCCGTCGGACTGGTACACTTGCCACGATGTATGCGGAATGGAGTCTTCCCACTTGACGTCGCCTGTAAAGGTGAAGTCTTCCTTGGGCGTTCGAATAAATCCGTTAGAAAAATCGATGCCGTTTTGATCGAGGATGAGAGAAGTAAACAAAGAATCCGCTTTCATTGTGTAAGCGTATTCGATAGGCGCAATGGAAACATCTGCACGCATTTTCCCATTGCGGAAATTTCCCTTGACTTTGGGACGTGTATTGAAACGCAAATGCTTGCCGCTCCAACGGGTTGCCCAAGCTTCCGTCGAAGCGATGTCCCCGGTAAAGTCAATGTTCAGCGGCCCTTTGGAAAGCCCAGAAATCTGAGCGTCCACGACAGATCCCGAACCTGTAATCACGTGAGCAGTCAGTGAATCTTCCGAATTCTTTTCTGCGGTAGCGGAACAGTCGAGAGGTTGCAGTCGAGGTCCAAACTTGGACTCGATTCCTTTTACTTCGAATTTGATTTTCCCATTCAAATGTTTGTTGACGTTTCCGTTGAACGTGATGCTCTGATTCGGCTTTTTACCGGTAAGTTTTCCGCTTACGATAAAATTCATTTTTTCGTTGCTCTGCACCCGCAGGTCCGCGCTCAAGGCAGGCAAGGGCCAAAACGCTCCGAGCTTTGTCCGTAGCCGAGCGTTGTACGAAAACTTTTCGGTTTTGGTGTTCGCTTTGAATGTGGCGTCCGCTTGAATGTGCTGAAGCGAAATGCTTTTAGGAATTTTGTCTTTAATGAGTTTTCGAGGATTTTTGATGTAGAGCTTGGTTGAACCGGAAAGTTCTTCAAGGGAGTTTATGGGAGCAGATACGGCGACTGAAATGCTGTCGCTATCTTCGGTGAGGGCTTTGACTTTGGCAGAAAGCTTTTCACCGTACCAGGTGAGGCTTGCATTCCCGGAAATTTTTCGTTCCAGGTAAGTTCCTTGCGCGTTCTGGAATGAAAGGGTCGCTCCCCGGTCTCCTCGGGGTTTCACTTCAAAAGAATCCAAGGACCACATTCCGATGGAATCTACGTCAGCATGTACATGTGCAATCCGGACCTGTGCGTCTAATGGAATTCTAAAGTCCGGGAAGGTAAACGCGGACGAGTCGCTTTCGCTCTTTGGAAATTCTGAAGGGCGGATTTGGGCTTTGACCGTATCCATATTTACATGGATAAAGTCTTCGCTGGGTGAAAGCATCAGGTGGGCGTTTACACGAGGACTTTGGATCGAAACGTCAAATCCCGGCCCTCGCACCCCGATAGAATCCCACTGATGAGCCAAAAGACCCGTAGAAGAATGCCCTTGGAAACTGACTTCCACAACGCCATAGGTATGGGTCGAATTCAGGTATTTGTCAATGTAAAAGGATAAAAACCAGGCAAAAGCCACGAGGCAGCCTACAAACACGGCGAAGATGCCGATGGCGACAGCGGGCTTTAACCGTTTCACGTATTGCAATATAGTTAGAAAACTATATATATTGGGGATGTATGGAAGGTATTCGAACAATTCATATCGAAGTTTCTTCCGACGGGGATTTTTTTTCGGTTTTGAAAAAATCCATTGTCGATTATATGCTCGCTTTGGATCTGTCCAAGACGGCGTGTGCTGCTGTAGAAAAAGAAACGGAAAAATTGTTCAAAGAAGATCTGTCCAAGCTGGTCGGTTCTAGACTAACGCTGGAAGTCTCTGCGGAAGAATCCCGTGTGGTTCTCCGTGCACGGGATGATCGCGATATTGCAGAGAGAGAAGTCCCCATCGCATGAATTCCGTCGAAGTAAAAACACTCATCGAAGAACCTGAAATCACGCTTCTGAAGTTGCGCGGTGATATAGGTCTTGACCGGATTCCGCAGATTTCCGCTTTGGTGGACGAATATTATGGGAAGGGAGCTTTGCATTGGGCTGTGGACCTTTCCGATGTGAATTTTTTGAGCTCGCCTGCTGTCGGCGCCATTATGGGACTTCGCTCCCGGGTCGTTTCGCGGCTGGGCAGCATTTCTCTTTTTGCTGCAAATCCAAGACTTTCTGAAAAGTTGACGTTGATGGGTGTCAATTTTGCCATTCCGTCGTTTAGAAATTTGGAAGCGTGCCTTGCCCATTTCCGTTGGGAATATAAAGGCGCTTCGAGAGAATTGAATTTGATTTTGCCTGCAAAAACAGCGGTCGTGCCTCCGACGCGACAGCTGGTCGTCGGGCTTTTGAGAAGCAAGGGGTATGGGAAAAAAGACGCGTTTATTATGGAGTCCATCGTCGATGAACTTGCGAATAACGCGATCGAACATGGGAAGCCGGTCGACGGTATTTTTGGACTGAATTTGAAATTCGATAAGTCGAAAATGTCTTTGACGGTAACCAATCGATGTGAAGAGCTTTCCGAAGAAGCCCAGAAGGCTTTGATCGAAAAGTATGAACATCCTAAAGTGAATCCGGAATCGGTCCGTGGCCGAGGAATTGTGCTTGTAAAAAAGCTGTCTAACAAGATGACGTTCTGCGTAGAACCGCAACGTGTCGAAGTCAGCGTCGTTAGAATACGAGAGGGAAAATGAACGAAAATCAAGAACTCTTGAGCATTGAAACTATTGAAAATTGCCCGTCTGCACGCTTGTTGCGCTTTGTTGGCGATTTGGATTCGACCAATGCCGAGGCAACGTCCAACCGGATCGTTGAACTCTTGACAGGTGATGTGAACATTCTTGTGGCTGATTTTTCCCGATTGCGATATATCAACAGTACGGGGCTTGGCGCACTTCTGTTTGTGAACAAGAAAGTGAAAGGCGTCGGCGGCGTTTTCAAAGTGGCAAACGTCAATGAAAACGTGTTAGAAATCATTGAAATTATCGGTGCAGATCAACTGCTAGAAATTCACAAAACTTTGGAAGAAGCATTGGCTTCCCTTGCTTAATTTGTTCGATTTTTGGAGTCGTCTTTCATGAAAAGCTTGAAATTTTTATTGGCTCTCAGTGCGCTTTCGACGGTTTCTGCCTTGGTTGGCTGTAAATTCCGAAATACCGATAAGCTTGTCGCTCAGGTTGAAACAGAAAAAATCTACCAGTCCGACGTAGATTTTTTGAAGCGTAGCGCTCCCCGTCCTTATGCAGAACCGGGTCAAGAAAAAGCAGCCCTTGAAAATATCATCGAAGCCCGTTTAATTTATCTGCAATCTCAAAAACTGATCGGAGACAAAGCTTCTGAAGTCGAACAGACGATGCAGAATTTGCACGACCGCTTTTTGATGCGGACCTACGACGAATTTTACGTCGCTGAAAATTTGGGCCATACCGATGAAGCTCTGCAAAAATACTTTGTGGCAAATAAGTCCCTTTTTACCAAGGATTCTTGCCAAAAAGTGAGCGAATGCCGCGGGAGTGTGGCAAAATCCCTGTATTTGAAAGAAAACGCAGAGGCTTTGAAGGCATACATTCAAAAAGCCATCGATGCACAGTCCATTGTAACGGTGGAAGTTGCTTACGTGGAATCTTCTGATACGGCTCTTGTGAAAAAGGCCGAAGCGGACTTTGTTTCTCGGACGGTTGCACTGGATCAAATTCAAGGTTTAAAACGCACCGATTTGCGTTCGAATACTCGCGAAGGCATTCTTGCAATTGATAGTGTCTACGCAGCATTGTTTGGAAAAGATTCCCTTTCTGTAGGAGAAATCCGTTTTGCAAAGGGAGATACGTCGTCGGTGGTTTTCAAAGTGCTTCTTCGCCGTATGCCGGAAGTTCTCCCGGAAGAATCTCGGGATTCGATCCTTGCGGACCGCTTTGCTTATGAATACAAATCTTTAATGGCGAATAGCGGCGACAGCGTTTTGCAGGCGAAGTACAAGCTCCGTTACGAAAAGATCCTTTATCCGGAAGTTCAAAAGTATTACGACGAACACATTGCGGATTTTAAGGGTGCGCCTTTGGATAGCGTCACCATTGAAATCGAAAACAAGATTTCCGGAACAGGCGATTTGCCGTTAGACCCTAACTACGTGCTTGTTACGGTCAACGGCGGAAAGCCTCTGGTGACGGAAAAAGACGTTGAAGCGTTGCGTGTGGAACTGCCGGAACGCATTCGTGGCGAATATCCGCGTCGCCGTCGCATTCGCATGCTGGCCGGCTGGAAGCTGAAGGCTTTGGCTGCCCGTGAAGCCGGTCTTGAAAATACGGACCTGTTCAAAAAGGTTCAGCTGTCTGCCAAGATGTCGTTCTACAGAAAGGAATTTGCAAACTATTTGCAAAAGACCGCTTTTATGGCGCCTGCGGATTCGGTCAAAGCGGTGTTCGAAAAGTTCGGCGGTGCCATTTTCCCGGGTGCTACATTGGAACAGATCTCGGGTGATATGGGCGTTTTCGCTCTGACTCCGGACAAATCCTTTTTGTACGAATATTACCGGGAACAGGACCGCTTGCCGAAAACGAACAATTTGGATTCCATCAAAATGCTCGTTTACAAAGGCGCAGCTTCCCGTTTTTCTCGGAACTGGTTTGAACGTTACCGCAGAGATCTTTACAAGCGTGTGAACGTCACCATTCTCGATTCCCTCTACCTCCCGAGAGCGGACCTGTTTTCGACGAGTGAACTTGTGGCCCGTGCGGATTCCCTTTATGCAGCAAGAAACTTGAAGGGTGCTTGGCTCACATGGGAACGCATCAATGCCCTTTCTGCCGACGAAGCGGATTCTGTTTTTGCACGTTCTGTCTGGGAACTGGCTCGTATCGATGCGGAACAGGATAAGTTTGCAGAATCGGATAAGGAATATGCGGCGTTCTGCGCTCTCTGGCCAGATTCCAAGCTGGCGGAACGTGGACTTTTTGCTCGCGCTTTCCAAATGCGAGAAAATCTGAAAAAAGATTCTGTGGCGCTTGTCCTTTTCCAGGAATTCAGCAAAAAGTATCCGAATAGCGATCTTTATTCGTCGGTACAATGGCTGATCCAGGACATTCAGAGCGGGGGAAAGCTCTCGGAAGAATTAAATGAGAAGATTTCTCAGATGGAAGAGACTACGAATTAGTTATATTTGAACAACCTTTCAAGGCGGTATATTATTATGGAAATGACATTTGCAATGATCAAGCCGAATGGCGTGCAGTCTGGTCTTATCGGTCGCATTTTGGATCGTTACACGAGCGCTCGTCTCGCTGTTGTCGGTCTCAAACTGCACCAGATGACTTCTGAAGAAGCTCGCGGCTTTTACGCAGAACACGTGAACAAGCCCTTCTTCCCGGAACTCGAAGCTTACATGACCAAGGGTCCTTCGGTGATGATCGCTCTTGCTGGCGAAAATGCAATCGCAGCTGTTCGCGCTATCAACGGAGCAACGAATCCGGCCAAGGCTGAACCGGGCACTCTTCGTTACGACTTCGCCCCGTCGATGACCGAAAACGTTGTCCATAGTTCCGATAGCCCGGCAAGCGCAGAACGCGAAGTGGCTTTCTGGTTCAAAAAAGAAGACCTTTACGATTACGAAGCAGCATCTAACAAGGCTTGCACCGTTCTCGGCTAACTTAAGCTTTTACTCATACTTAAGGAGACAAAAACCACATGCAATGGATTATCAAGTACCTGACTTCTTCTATCGGTAAGAAGCAGATCATGGGTGTTAGCGGAGCAGCTCTTGCGCTGTTCATTCTGGGCCACATGATTGGTAACCTTCAACTGATCAACCTGGACCAGTCTGTTGCGCAGGCTCATTACAACGCCTACACGCAGCTGCTCACAGGTATGAAACCCATCATTTATTTCATCGAACTTGGACTGGTGGCCTTGTGCATTATCCACGTTGGCCTTGCCATTCGTTTGAAGATTGAAAACCGTAAGGCTCGCGGTCCGGAAGCTTACGAAGTGAATGCGCGTAAGGGTCATAAGACTTTTGCAAGCTTCACCATGATCTGGTCCGGTATTTTCATTCTCGGTTTTATCATTCAGCACTTGATGGTTCTCAAGTTCGGCGTGCATTATCTGTACGAAAACGAAAAGGGTGAAATCATCCGTGACATGTGGCTCACGACGATCGACATGTTTGCAAGCCCGTTCTGGACTGCATTCTATTTGGTCAGCATGTTTGTCATCGGTATGCATTTGTTCCATGCTATTTCTTCTGCTTTCCAGACGCTGGGTATCGCTCATCAGAAGTGGACTCCGATCATCGACAAGCTGGGCATTGCCTATAGCCTCGTCGTGGCTCTCGGTTTCGCTTTTGAAGCTGCATTCTCTTGCTACATCGCAAATACCGATGAAGTCAAGGTTTTGCGCGATGCGGCTCGTAGCGAAGCTTATCAGCAGAAGCTCGAAGTTCAGAAGCAGAAGCAATTGCAGGAAAAGGAATCGAAGAAGACTTCCGCTGTGGAATCTTCGGAAGAATTCCAGTATTCCTATGTCATGAATAAGGAAGGAGCTCGCTAATATGATTCTGGATGCCCATATTCCTGGTGGTTCTATCTCCGAAAAGTGGACGCGTCACAAGTTTGAACTGAAGCTTGTGAACCCGACCAACAAACGTAAATTCAAGGTTATCGTCGTGGGTACGGGTCTTGCCGGTGCAAGTGCTGCGGCTTCCCTCGGTGAACTTGGTTACAACGTTCTTGCTTTCTGCTATCAAGATTCTCCCCGTCGTGCACACTCCATTGCTGCACAGGGCGGTATCAACGCTGCTAAGAACTATACAAACGATGGTGACTCCGTCTACCGTCTCTTCTACGATACAGTGAAGGGTGGTGACTTCCGCGCTCGTTAAGCGAACGTGCACCGTCTCGCTGAAAACTCCAATTTGATCATTGACCAGTGCGTGGCTCAGGGCGTTCCGTTTGGCCGTGACTACGGTGGACTTCTCGCCAACCGTTCTTTCGGCGGTACGCAGGTTTCCCGTACGTTCTACGCACGTGGACAGACCGGTCAGCAGCTTCTCCTCGGTGCTTACCAGGCCATGATGCGCCAGGTTGCCAAGGGTTCCGTGAAGCTGTTCCCGCGTCGCGATATGCAGGATCTCGTCGTCATTGACGGTAAGGCTCGCGGTATCGTGGTGCGTAACCTCATTACCGGTGCTCTCGAAAGTTACGAAGCCGATGCAGTCTGCCTTGCAACGGGCGGCTACGGCAACGTCTTCTACCTTTCTACTAATGCAAAGGGCTGCAACGTGAGCCCGGCATGGCAGGCTTATAAGAAGGGTGCGCTCTTTGCAAACCCGTGCTATACGCAGATTCACCCGACTTGCATCCCGGTTACCGGTGATCACCAGTCGAAGCTCACTTTGATGAGTGAATCTCTCCGTAACGACGGTCGTATTTGGGTTCCGAA
>JAGDBD010000005.1 GCA_017959225.1 Fibrobacter sp.
CACCAACATGGCTGCCGCCTGCGTGCCTGACATGGGCCGCGTGAACTTGTCCGCAAACTGGATGGCAACGCCGAACTACGAAGGCGACGGCGCCGACCTTTACGAAGCCGTGAAGTCCATCGGCATGGAACTTTGCCCGGAACTCGGCATTACGATTCCGGTGGGTAAGGACTCCATGAGCATGAGCACCGTTTGGCAAGACGACAAGGGAAACCACCGCGTGACCGCTCCGATTTCTCTCGTGATTAGTGCTTTTGCTCCTTGTGCCGACGTGCGCAAGACGCTTACTCCGCAGCTTTTGCAGAAGAAGGACACGACGCTTGTGCTCGTGGATCTTGCCCGTGGTAAGAACCGCATGGGTGCATCCATCGCAGCTCAGGTTTACAATCTCCTTGGAGATAAGGCTCCGGATGTAGAGTCTGCTAAGGAACTCCGCGCCTTCTTTGAAACCATCCAGAAGCTCAACGCCGACGGTAAGATTCTTGCTTACCACGATAAGAGCGATGGCGGTCTTTACACGACAGTTGTGGAAATGGCATTTGCCGGTCACGTGGGCGTGACATTGAACGAAGCTTCTCTCCAGGGCAATTTGATCGATGCTCTCTTCAACGAAGAATTGGGCGCTGTGCTTCAGGTGGCAAACGCTGACGTCGCTGCTGTGAAGGCTGCATTTGAATCGGTAGGCCTCGGCGATACCGTTTCTGAAATCGGTTCCCTTAACGATACGTACAACATTGTGATCGGTGACTACGTGGAAGGCATTTCTGACCTCCGCGCCATTTGGAGTGATACCACTCGTCGCATTGCTGCTCTCCGCGACAATCCGGAATGCGCCGAAAGCGAATTCCAGATTAAGCTTGAACAGGACGATCCGGGCATTACGCCGAAGGTCACATTCGATGTCTCTGTGAAGAAGGATTATGAAAGCCGTCCGAAGATGGCCATTCTCCGCGAACAGGGCGTGAACGGTGAACTGGAAATGGCTGCTGCATTCCAGAATGCAGGCTTTGAATCCATTGACGTTCACATGACAGATATTCTTTCGGGCAAGGTTTCTTTGAAGGACTTCCAGGGCCTTGTGGCCTGCGGCGGCTTCAGCTACGGTGACGTTCTCGGCGCTGGTGAAGGCTGGGCAAAGAGCATTCTCTTCAACGCCAAGGCTCGTAAGGAATTCGAAGATTTCTTCCACCGTACTAACACGTTCACGCTGGGCGTTTGCAACGGTTGCCAGATGGTTTCGAACCTGAAGGATTTGATTCCGGGTGCAGAACACTGGCCCCGCTTTGTGCAGAACCTTTCCGAACGCTTCGAAGCTCGATTCAGCAGTTTGAAGATCGAAGAAACTCCGTCGGTCCTTCTCAAGGGCATGGCGGGATCTGTTCTTCCGATTGCTGTGGCACACGGAGAAGGCCGTGCCGAATTCGCAAGCCGCGAAGCGGCAGAAGCCTGTCTCAAAACGGGCCTTGTGAGCCTCCGCTATGTGGACGGCAAACATCAGTATACCGAACGTTATCCGCTGAACCCCAACGGATCTCCTTTCGGCATCACGGGCCTCACCAGCAAGGATGGCCGCGCACTCATTATGATGCCGCATCCGGAACGCGTGTTCCGCACGGTTCAGAACAGCTGGCATCCGGCAGATTGGGGCGAATATGCTCCGTGGATGAAGCTCTTCTTGAATGCTCGTGCATTTGTCGGTTAATCGGCGATTTATACATAAAAAGGTCCGCCCTCTCGGCGGGCCTTTTTATATTTTGAATTTGTATGGATAAAACTCAAAAACCAGAAATGATTTCGCTTCCCAAGATCCTTGACGATCGTGGAAATTTGAGTTTTATTGAATCGGAAAATCACATTCCATTTAAGATCCGCCGCTGTTACTGGATTTATGATGTTCCCGGTGGACAGCTCCGCGGCAGTCATGCTTTTAAAAAACAACACGAATTGATTGTAGCCCTTTCGGGAAGCTTTGACGTTGTGCTGCACAATGGAAAAGAAGAAGTTCGATATTCTCTGCGGCGTTCATACTATGGACTTTAAGTTCCTCCTATGCATTACCGCACACTGGATAATTTTTCGACAAATTCCGTGGCGCTGGTTTTGAGCTCGGACCCTTACGACCCCGAAGATTACATTTGGGATTTGGAAGATTTTAAAAAGGCGGCGCAATGAAAGAACTTTTAGGCGGTTGCCGCTATATGGAATTTCCACGGACAACGGATCGATCCGGATCGCTTTCGCCCATCGAAAGTTTTAAAGAAATTCCTTTTGAAATCAACCGAGTGTTCTATCTTTACGACATCCCCGGTGGAGAAAATCGCGGTGGCCATGCTCACAAGGAATGCCACCAACTGCTGATTGCGGCATCGGGTGCCTTTGACGCCAAAATCGATGATGGAAAAAATTCGCAGATCATTCGATTGGATCGTCCCTATTTCGGAGTGTACGTTCCTCCTGGAGTCTGGGCGGAAGAATTGAATTTTTCGTCGGGTTCCATTTGCCTTGTCTTTGCATCCCATCCCTACGATGAAGCGGATTATATCCGCGATTACAAACGTTATGTGGAATATGCAAAAAATCTACAGGGGGAAAAATGATTCCCTATTTGGATTTGAAACGGGTTACGGAATCTTTTGAACCTGAACTTTCTAGGACTGTAGAAAAGTCCATTCAAAGAGGCTGGTACATTCGCGGTAAAGAATGCGAAAATTTTGAAAAGAGTTTTGCCAAATTTTGCGGAACGGATTTTTGCATTGGCGTTGGCAACGGCTTAGATGCTTTGACTTTGATATTCAAAGCGTATGTTCAAATGGGGCGCTTGCATTTAGGGGATAGGATCATCGTTCCGGCGAATACATATATCGCATCGGTTCTTGCAATTAGCAACGCAGGACTTGTGCCTGTTCTCACCGATCCGGATCCTTTAACCTATAATCTTTCTGTGGAAGGCGTTCAAAAAGCTTTAACCCCGCAGGTGAAAGGAATTTTAGCCGTGGACCTTTATGGTCGTGCGATTCCCGGAAAGGAACTTTTTGAATTTGCAAAGATCCACGATTTGATCCTTGTAGAAGATGCTGCTCAAGGTCATGGGGCTTTAGAAAATCACAAGCGGGCAGGATCTTTTGGCGATGCCGCCGGTTTTAGTTTTTATCCAGGGAAAAATCTGGGTGCTTTAGGCGATGCCGGTGCAGTGACAACATCCGATGGGGAACTTGCTAAAGTGATCCGCATGTTGGCCAATTATGGCAGCGAACAAAAGTATGTGAATCTGTTGAAGGGAATGAATTCCCGGTTAGACGAATTGCAAGCGGCCGTACTTTCTTGCAAGTTGAATCGCTTGGACGCAGATAATGCGAAACGGACAAGTATCGCGGAAAGATATTTGAAAAACATTTTGAATCCGTTGGTGATTTTGCCAAATCCCGGAAAGCCGGGGGAACATGTCTGGCATATTTTTGCACTGCGCACGTCGTACCGCAAAGCTCTTCAAGAACATTTGACACAAGCGGGCGTAGGAACGTTGATCCATTATCCGATTCCACCGCATCGTCAAGAAGCTTATGCGGAATTTGGGGAATTGTATTTTCCGATAGCAGAAGATTTAGCAGATACGGAGCTCAGTATTCCTCTGTACCCGCAAATGACTGAAGATGAAATATTAAAAGTCATCGAGGCTGTGAATGAGTTTCATTTGTAGAATTATCCGTAAAACGGTAGCGATTTCTCGCAAAGTCTTTTACCGCTCCATTTCCGATGCCACGGTGGAAGGCTCTCCGAAGTGCACCGCTCCGCTGCTTGCACAGGGTGCGGGAACGGTCCATTTTGAAAAGAATGTACACGTAGGACTTGCCTATGATACGGATTTTTGGACATCCCATGTTTTTATGAATCCGCGGACAAAAGAATCCCGAATCGAAGTGGGGTCGGATTCTTGGGTGGGAAATCACTTTGTGGCGATTTCCGAAGGCCCAGGCATTTTCATCGGAAAGAATGTTTTGATCGGTACACGTGTTGAAGTTTACGATTCGGATTTCCACACGGTGATGCCGAACGTTCGCCTTACCGAAACGCCCAAACGGGCAGCGGTAAAAATCGCAGATGACGTTTGGATTGGAAACAATGTGACGATTCTAAAAGGATCCGAAATCGGTGAACATTCCGTTGTAGCGGCAGGGGCTGTAGTTTCCGGAAAATTCCCTGCCAGCGTCCTTATCGGAGGAGTCCCGGCGAAGGTCATTCGAAAAATTGACCCGCTAGAAATCTTGGACGAGGTTGCCGCTCATGGCTGAAATTTCCATTCGGCGTTATACGGCAGAAGATGCAAAAAAATGGAATGATTTCATTGCGAAAAAATCTCGCAATGGGAACTTCCTTTTTGACCGTAACTATATGGATTATCACAGGGATCGTTTCCCGGATACTTCTTTTATTTTTTTTCGGGGTGAAGAAATTTGCGCCGTAATTCCTGGAACTCTCGATAGAGAAGGAACTTTTAGTTCACATGCGGGGCTAACTTTTGGCGGTTTTGTCGTAGACAATTCCGTTGAAACCATGGACGTGAAGATCTTGTTTGAACTGTTGGATACAGAATTAAAAAAACTCGGTGCAAAGAAGGTCATCTATAAAGCGCTGCCGTGGATTTATGCCGACCGGCCTTCCCAAGAAGATCTTTACTGGCTTTTCCGTAAAAATGCAAAGCTTCGGGCTCGGTTGATTTCGAGCGCCATTGAACCGAAGGTTTCCCAGCCGTCGTCCAAAAAAAAGTATTACTTGAACAAAGGCAACCGCTTAGGACTCACATTTTCGGAATCCAAAGATTTTGGCGCCTTTTGGGACCTGTTAGATGCATGCTTGCAAGAAGGGCATGGCGCACATCCGGTACATTCTAAATCGGAACTGGAACTTTTGGCCAGTCGGTTTCCCCAAAACATCAAATTGTATACGGTTACTTTGAATGGGGAACTTCTTTCGGGAAGCGTCGTGTACATTTCAAATCAGGTGGCCCATTCGCAATACTTGGCAAGTTCTGCTAAAGGCAGATCTTTGCACGCTATGGATTTTTTGATGATGAACGAAACGAACGCATTTCCAGAAGAACGTTGGTTTGACTGGGGAACTTCTAACGAAGAACAGGGCCGCGTTTTAAATGAAGGATTGGTGCATCAAAAAGAAACCTATGCAGCCCGTGGCGTTGCTTACGATATTTACGAGTACGATCTATGAAATCTTCGGGGTTTTGGAAAGAATCCGCGGGCTCTGCTTTAGCAACGGCGATTCGGATTGTTAGCGCTTTTATTACGAACAAGTTCCTAGCTTCTGTCATGGGACCTGCCGGCTTTGCCGCCGTGGGACAGTTGCAGAATTTGATCACATTTGGTCAAGGAACGTCTTCCTTGGCACTTCAAAACGGATGGGTGAGTTTAACCGCCCGGTATAAAGAGAAAGAAAAGGAACTGGGACCGATTTGGCGTGGCGGCTTCCGCTTAAGCGTGTATGCTTCGCTTGCCACTGCGATTTTCTTTGTGCTCTTTGCTTTTTTTGCGCCTCTAGAGGCTTTGTTTCCGGGTGTTCCGAAACGCCTTTTGCAAGCCGCGATCCTATTTGCAATCCCGGGCATGATTGCGCTTTCGGTAACGACGATTTGCCAGTCGGTGATGAACGGCCTTTCGGATTATAAACGTTGGGCGTCGATTACCATTGTTTCGTCGATTTTGAATTGCGCATGGGTAATCGGAATGGTGCAGACCCGTTCCCTTTCGGTGCTCAGTGCCGTGGCGACCCAATCGCTTCTTTCCTGCGGATTTGCTATTTGGAATGCCAAAAAGGGAGGCTTTCGTTACAAGCGCTTTAGCGCCAAGCTGAATGCGAACAGCAAAGTTTGGCGCGGTTACGCGCTGATGGGCCTTGTG
This sequence comes from Fibrobacter sp., assembly GCA_017959225.1. Lineage (GTDB taxonomy): Bacteria > Fibrobacterota > Fibrobacteria > Fibrobacterales > Fibrobacteraceae > Hallerella. The sequence goes on from JAGDBD010000005.1 coordinate 5,910, forward strand.
CCGATGGTTTTGACGCCTCTCTTGTATATGTTTGTGCGGTCTTTTTTGGCAAAGCAATTCGGGTGGGATGCTGCCGGGCTTTGGCAAGGCGCTGTGCGCATTTCGGATTTTTTCAATGTGGGATTTTCGTCTGTTTTAGGCGTGGTGATGCTTCCGAGACTTTCGGCTGCAGTGGCGTCGGATGAATTTCACAGAACGTTGCGTTCTCTTTTAGTGCGGGTTCTCGCTCTTGCAGCGCTTGCCGTGGGAATTCTCTTTTTGTTCCGCGAATATGTGGTTGTCATTGCGCTTTCCAAGACATTTCTTCCGTTAAAAGAATTGATTCCGATGCAGTTCCTAGGCGACTTTTTTAAAGCGGGGTGCTGGTGCCTTGGACTTGCGCTTGTCGCGCGTAAAGAAACTGCCGCATTCCTTTGCGTGGAAATTGGAGCAGATGTTTTATTTGCAGGGCTTACCGTTATTGGCGCTTCTTTCTTCGGTTATTATTCGCCGTTTGTCGCTTATGCGGTAGAAAATGTGATTTGCTTTGGTGCGCTTTTGATTCTTGTGCGGAGACTTTCATGGAAGAACCTTTAGTTTCCGTTTTGCTATCGAGCTATAACCACGAAAAATATGTGGAAGCCTCTGTGCGGTCCGTGATGGCGCAGAAGGGAGTTTCTTTTGAACTCCTTGTGATCGATGACGGTAGCACGGATCAGAGCCCGCAGATATTAGAAGAACTTTCCAAGGAATTCGGATTCTTTTACAAGCACCGCGAAAATAAAGGCCTTGTCAAAACTCTGAACGAACTGATTTCCCTTTCCCACGGAAAATATTTTTGTACCTTCGCCTCGGACGACATCATGGCACCGGGCCGCTTAGCTCAAGAAAGCGCTTTTTTGGAAGCTCACCCGGAAGCTCCTGCCTGTGCAGGGCAAATTGTAAACATGCACCCCGATGGCTCTTTAGATCCTTCGCCCGATCCGCGTTTTGGCCGCGCAGAAAAAGCTTCCTTTAAAGACATCCTTTTGGGAAATGTGGAATTGAACGGGTCAACAGAAATGATCGTTAAAAGCAAGTTTGCAGAAGTCGGCTTTTACGATGAAAATTTCCGCTTTGAAGATTTCCCCGCATGGCTCGCCCTTGCCAGCCGTTTCGGCGACATTCCCATTTTAAAAACGGTCTGTAGCCATTACCGTGTACTTCCGACTTCTATGCATAAAAACTTGAATTTCATTTATGCACAGATTCTTTCGGTGGTGGAAAAATACCAATCCCACCCTGCGTACCGTCAAGCGGTGAATCTTTGGAAAACCCGTTGGTTTTCGTCTCTCGCTTACGATCAAAAAGGGGAAGCTCTCCGGATGCTTCCAAAACTGGCAAATGCATCTTTTGCATTCTGGTCGCATTTTCCGAAGCTCTTCATTCCTCAAAAATTTTTAAAGTACTAGTGGAGGCAAAATGATTTCTGTTTGCATGGCCACTTACAATGGGGAACCTTTTATTCGGGAACAGCTGCAAAGCATTTTGATCCAGCTTTCAAAAGAAGATGAAGTGTGGATTGCCGATGACGGATCTACGGATGGAACGCTCAAATTCATACAGGCTTTTCAGGATTCCCGCATTCGGGTGATTCCTCCTTGTAAAACTCCGCTTGGCCCCATTTACAATTTGGAACGGGCTCTTTCCCATGCCCAAGGGAACTTCATTTTCCTTGCGGACCAGGACGACGTCTGGCTTCCGAATAAAGTTTCCAAAGTTCTTGAAGCTTTTCACGATCCGTCGGTGAATTGCGTGTTGCACGAAGCCTTTATTTATGCGCAAAATGAATCCGGTGAGTGGATTCCCAAGGAAAAAATCTTTGACTTGCGCCCTCCGCGCCACGGCATTTGGCAAAATGCGTTAAAAAACAGCTTTACAGGATGTTGCATGGCGTTTCGCAGGGAACTTCTAAATGCAGCGCTCCCGTTTCCCCAAAAGCTCCCGATGCACGATCAGTGGATTGGGCTTTGCGCCGAAAAAACAAAAAAGGTCCGTTTCTTAAACGAACCTCTGGTCAAATATCGAAAGCATTCTCACAATGTGACCGATCTTCTTGGCGGAAACAGAGCGAGCCTAAAACAGAAACTCTTATGGAGACTCCGTTTGGCCCGCATTCTTTGCGCTGGATTTAGACGCTAACTCGCCCCAGGCGACTTGCACAAAAGCCCCTGCACGGATCAAATCGGCTTGGGCATTTTGGTATTCGGTCAAAAGGCGGTTAAAGGCAAAAACGTCCCGTTTTTGCTTTTTTTCCAAAATATCCTGTTTGAATTTTGCAATGGTGGCGAGTTTTTCGCAAGATACCGCCAAAGCGTCGATATAGGCGGGAACGGCTTTCAAAAAATCCTTTTCGTCGGGAACGGACTTGCTCAGGTTGTTTTGAATGAAGGTTTTCTGCCCCAGGGCCTGTTCCTTGATTTCGCCCATAAAGCGCTGAATTCGGATAAAATCCACCTGGGGAAAGATAAGGCTAAATGGCCAAAGTTTTTTCCAGTGAAATTTGAACATGGACTCATGAGCCGCATTTTTACCCTTGATCAGCTCTTTTAAATTCTCAAAAACGGCTTCGGAGAGAGTTTTTTGCATTTTTTTACCTTTTCTCTGTGACTGAAAATATACATTATACTTATCAATTCCATTTGAGGAGAATTATAGCGTATGGATTCGAAAAAGATGAAAATCATCTTGGCGGTCTCTGTTGCGGTTAACGTAGCATTGCTCGTCATCATGTTTGCTCTCAAAGATGGCTATGCGGAACAGGCTCAGGCCTCTTACAAAGTAGCTACCAAGGCGTACACCGATCAGGTTGCTAAAACCGTGAATGCCCAGAATGACTTTATCAAGAGAGGGAATTTGGTTTGGCAGCTCACGTTCGAAGTGACCTCTCAGAACCTTTCCAAGTCTGCGCTCGATGCTCGCATTGCTGCACTGGACGAAGGAAAGATTTTAGACCCGCAGACTTCCGGTGACGTAACGACCATTTCTTGCGGCGAAAAGTGCAAGGTTTCGTTCACGTTCAAGAATGGCAAGTTCGTGGCTGCCGATTACCAGGAACTGGTTGCCCTTTCCCCGTCTGCCACATTTAAAGTCGAAGCTCCGGCTCCGTTCTCTTTTAGCGAAAAGTAGGAGGATTTATGGCGTCTAAGATTAAAGTTTTTACGATTGCTTCCTTGGCTTTGAACGTGGCTGTAGCAAGTCTTCTCGGAATGCAAAAGGGTAACTACGTTTCCCAGGCAAAAGAAGCTTACGAAAAGAAGGCCGATGCTTATTACAAGCAGGCAAAAAATATCATTGACGGTCAAAACTCGGTAATTGAAAACAATGCGGTTCTTTGGAATCTCGCATGCTCGGCCAATTTGCAGGCTTCGAGCTCGAAGGAATTTGCAATTCTCGAAAAGCGGATTGTCAATCCTTCGATCTTCTCTAGCAAGGTTACCGGTTCTCCGGATGGCAAGGGTAAGCTGCGCACGGTTTCTTGGAACAGCGATTATTACATCGTTGCAAGCTTTGACAAGTCGAATAAGCTGGTCGGTGTGAATGCCGACGCACTTCTTGGCAATGCAGAAGCTCCGGCTCTTTCCGAAGAACCGGAAGCGACCGATGACGTAGAAGAAACTGTTGAATAAATCCTTTGGTTCAACAAAAAAGGCGGTGCTTTGCACCGCCTTTTCTCTTTGCATCAATTAGGATTCCTTAGAAGCGCTGGCAGAATTGTCCGGATTCATTTTCGGAACTTTCACAAAGCGTTGTTCGGCGAACTTCAATTCTTCTTCGGCTGCCTTCAAATCTTCTTCGGTAATATCTTCTGGGTTGAAGAGAACGATCTTGTTGCGGCCTGTCTGTTTGCCTTCGTACAGGGCGCGGTCAGCCATGTTAATGCTGTGGTCCATTCCTAGGCGTTCGTCATATTCCGCAACGCCAATGGTGATGGTCACGTGCAGAACCTGGTCTGCAAAACGGATTTCCGTATCGGCGATTTTTTTGCGAAGGCGTTCTGCCACAAGGCCCGCTCCGCCGAGAGGCGTTTCCGGGAGAAGCGCTAGGAATTCTTCGCCGCCCCAACGGGAAATAATATCTTGTTTGCGCAAGCTTTCCTTCATTACTCTGGCAACGGTCTTTAAAACCATATCACCGCAAACGTGGCCATAATGGTCGTTAAATTCTTTGAATTTGTCAATATCGACAAAGAGGAAAGAGAACTTGCGTTTAGATCTGTCGAATCGAGAAATTTCGTAGCTGATTTTTTCGCGGATGTCACGGCGATTCGGGAGCTTTGTTAGTTCGTCGGTTCGGGAGATCATTTTTAATCGGTCATTGGCCTTGGCCAGTTCTTCGGTGCGCTTGTACACTTCGAGTTCCAAGTGGGCCTGGTGCTCGGCGAGGGCCGACATTTTTTCGCGGATCGTTAAGCGCATTTTGTCGAATACGCGGGCTAAGGCGTGGATTTCGTTGTTCTTTGTACCGGTGATGCCGCTGGATTCTTCATAGTTTCCGTCTGCAATCACGAGCATCTTGTTGATAAGGGATTGAATCGGGGCTTCGATATGGTTGAAGAACCAAATTGCGATGGCCAAAATGGCAATCAAGAAGATGATGCCGATGTAAATAAAGACGCTGCTGATCTTTTTTGTAGGTTCTTCCACTTCGCTACGTGGCTCAATAGCGAGAATGCCGAGCTTTAGTTTGGGGCTGTATTCGTAATTGACCAGATATTCTTTGCCGTCTTTTAACGTGTAGTAATCTTGTTCTGGAACAAAGCTTCTGGCGTTGAACCTTTCAAATCCTAAATCTTGGGCGCGATTTTTACCGTTGACCCATTGGCGAATATTGGGGTGGTAAATGATGACGTCGCTTTCATCCACAATCACAAAGATTCCGTGGCTGCCAAGCTTATAATTTTCAAAAACTTCCCACAGACGGCGGAACGAAAATGACGCTGCCAGGTAGCCGTCGGATTTTGCTCGGTTTTCTACAAGAACCGCGATAATTTTTTTAGGGGTGTGCTGTTCCCAAAAAAGCGGAGAAACGTAAGGACGTTGGGGTTCCACCGCTTTAAAGTCTTGCAGTTCGTGGTAAGTTGAATTTACACGGGCAATGCCCACCATGGAATTGTCGCTGATTTTTTCATGCTTGGAATTGTAAAGGGCGACGTGTTCCCCCGGAATGAACAGCGGGGAAACGTTAAATCCTTTGAGGAAGCCGCCCGATTCAGCAGGGTCCTGGTTTTCGATGTATGGGGTTGTGGCCAAAAGGCTCAAGCGACCGGTGAAAAGGTTCATTTGGCCTTCGATCACGGTCATGACCTGGTGCAGGGAAAGCTGGTTTTGTCTTTTGGCTTCTTCCCGCACATCGTGCAGCTGGTTCGAAGTAAGGATAATCGCACCACCTGCTAGTGCCACAAAGAATGCGGCAGTAAACGCGATAAGGCTTCGAAAGGCTATCGTGTTTACAAGTGGGATGCTGCTACTGACTGTTCCGTTACTTTTTGCCATAAACTTTTTGGCCCTTACTTGTTGCGCTTTCTCATGAATGTGACCATGAATCCGGAGAATACGGCAACCAAGAATACAAAAATGGTCAAACCGATTCGCGAAGCTCCACCCGTGCCTTCGGTTGTAATGGAATCCGTAGCAATCGCCAAGGAATCTTTGCTGTGATCGTGGTTTGTGACTTTATTCCAAATGGCGAGGAATTCGTCTAGCTGCATCGGGGGAGTTGAACCCGCTGGTGCATGAAGAATGTCGTTGATCTTTTGGTTGTAAGTCAGGAGGGTGCTGTACATGGCTTCTTCGGAATAGAGACCGCCAATATCGAGATAGCTCCAAATGTCGCAAAAAAGGCTCACCAAGGCGCCTTCGATTAAAGTCCATTCCGGAATGTTCGGATAGCTGCGGCCATCTTCCAGATGGTCGATGAGAACCTTGTAAATGGAATCCTTTGCCCAGGACTTGAGAATTTTGTCTACAGGCGGAAGGAATCCGATCTGTTTGGTATAGGCGTCCAGGTTATCGTCGCGGGGCAAAAATTCCAAAAGTTTAACGGCGTCTGCATTGTTTGCTTGGGAAGCGGGAATGGCGAGGTTGCTTCCGCCGACAAAGCAGACGCTACCGGCTTTTCCTTCGGGAACAGGCATTATTCGAATGCCGTCCGCTCCGATCTGCGATGTTGCGAGACCACCGACGGATCCTTCGTACCGAACTTGCGTCACAAGTTCAGTCGTGTTCAAAATGAAAGCCAGTTCACCGTTGTTAAAATGCTGAACGACCTGGGCAGTGTTATCCCGAAGGCTAACCTTGTCCACCAGGGAATCCAAAATGAAGTTCAAATAGAAAGCGATGCCTTCGATGGTATTCGGATCGAGAAGGTTCGACTGCCAAGAACCATCTTCGTTCTTTTTCACAAAGGATCCGCCAGCAGACCAGACCCATGGAGCGAAGTTATGGGGAATGTTCCAGTCGCTTTTGCCGGGGAATGCAAATGCCCGAGCCATGGAACCGTCGTTTCTCCGTAAATTCAGACTATTGATTTTTTTCAGGGTGTGGTAAAATCCTTCGTAGGTCTTCACGTCGGCAGCAGTGATGCCAACTTTATTGAGAAGGGTCACGTTTGCCATTAAAGCTCGGGCATCGGTGAACCAGGGTACGGAATAGGTGGACGGGTCTCCGTCTGTGCCTGTGGTTTTCCAACTGACTTTTGAAAAGCGTTCTGGGCGAATGTCTTTCAGGTAAGGATCCAGTTTCGCCAGCTGTCCACGGGAAGCGAAGTAAGAAATCCAGGTGGTTCCGAGCTGTAAAACGGCGGGAGCTTCCGCTTTGCCTTCTAAAGCGGCGGTGATATGGCTCCAAGCTTCGCCCCAGTCGAGCACTCGTACTTGGGTCTTTAAACCGGTTTCTTTTTCGAATAGAGAAAGACGTTGTTCAAGGATTCCTTGCGGATTGGCTCCGTTCGGCATAATCCAGACTTCGAGTGGCTTGGCAGCGGCAAATCCTGTTGCTAAAGATATAACGGTTAAAGCGCAAACAAGACATCTTCGAATCATTCCTTTCTCCTGATAAATCAAATACCCTAATACAAAAGTATATGTAAGTAATCTATATGCAAATGGCTTGTAAAATTCCAAAAACCTGTTGAATTTATGAAAAAAATCGGGTATTGACACAAAAAAATAAGTTCTAAAAGTGACGAACTTCACAGGAGGAAGTGGCGCAAGTGTTTTCAACCATTTACAAGCCAAAATTGAACGCAAAAAAACGCCTTTTTGGACCATTTGAATTTGATCGAAAACTTCTTACATTGCCCTGCGAAAACAACGTGCTGTTGTAACGAACGTAAGTCCAGTTGCAGAACGAAGCCGTTGTTTTTTTGTTTTAAAGAGGTATTCATGACGACGCAAAAAAATCATCCGAATGGTTATATCTACCTAGCAATTTTGCTTGGTTTATTGACCGCATTTGCACCATTCGTTACCGACTTTTATCTGCCGGCGCTTCCTTCGCTTACGGATTACTTTAGCGCAAGCGCTTCGGCTGTGCAGATGAGTTTAACCATGAGCATGCTCGGCCTTGCCTGTGGGCAGCTTTTTGTGGGGCCTATCAGCGATAAATTCGGGCGTAAAAAACTGCTGATGGCATCCCTTGTCATTTTTTTGATTACGACCGTTCTTTGCCTTGTTTCGCCGGGCATTCTTTCGTTCAATCTTTTTCGGCTGTTTCAGGGGATGGCGGGTTCTGGGGGCCTTGTAATTTCCCGTTCCGTGACCACGGATTCGTTTCGCGGTAAGCTGCTTTCGAAGTTCCTTGCTCTGGTGAGTGCAATTAACGGGATCGCTCCGGTAACTGCACCTGTTTTAGGAGGAATCCTTCTTAAGTTTACGAGCTGGAAGGGAACTTTTGTTGCACTGTTCGGGATTGGCGTTGCGCTGCTTTTCCTTGCGCTGCGGTTTTCGGAAACCTTGCCGGAAAATCGCCGTTCAAAAAAATCTTTGGTTTCCACATTTGCTCTTTACGGCAAGGTTTTGCGGAATGGAGAATATGTGCGAAACCTGCTTGTTTTTGTGGCGTCCCAATTCGTTTTATTTTCTTATATCGCAGCGTCGCCTTTCATTTTCCAAGTCGGCTTTGGATTTTCTCCGATGATGTTCAGCTTTGTCTTTGCGCTGAATGCCATAGGAATCGGTGTGGGATGTGCCCTTTCGGGCAAGTTTGATAGCGACGTCAAGGCGTTGCGCACGGGAGCTTTGCTTCTGTTTGGATCTTCCATTTTTGCCTGTGCAATGCTCTTTTTGAAGATGGGGCCTGCTTGGGTTGAAGCGTCGTTCTTTGTCCTTTTGTTTGCCTTTGGACTTATCCAACCGCCAGTGACAGCAAGGACGCTTCGCACGGAACGTGCCAATGGGGGAACGGCCAGCGCTTTGATGGGGGCTTTAGGCTTTGTAATGGGAAGTATTGCTTCGCCTCTCGTGGGAATGGGCGATACGTTCCAAACTTTGGGAATTGCGCTCCTTGTTGGCGGAACCTTTGCCCTTTTGACAACGGCGGTTGCCACCTCTTTGGGCGAAGGAAAAGCTTCTTGCACGGTAACGGCTTAAATCGTTATTTTTTTAGGGCGACATACGTTCTGCCAAATGAAAAAAAGTACATTGGGGGTATGGAAGAAATGCATATAAGGTGCCCTCATTGTGGAAACGAAATGGAAGTTTCGCTTCACGGGAAAAAGAGTTCCCTCGTTGTTTGTGTCTGTGGACATTGCAAACGTCCGCTGATTTCCATTGACGGGGAAGTTTTTGAACTCGATGGAGAAGAATTTCACATGCTCCGCAAAAAGCTCACACGGGTTGTGGATGCGTTGCGGGAGAGTGTTGAAACGCATCAAGATATTTCTCCGTTGCTCGAAAAAGCCCGGGAAGCAGCAGAAAATTCCATTTTGGAAGATTCTCGACTGGCTGTGGATGAAGTTCCTTCGCCAAGCGCTTCTAAAGCGGACAAAATTTCGAAGGAAGATGTGGACAATCTCCGCATTGACCTTGAAACCTGTAAAGATGTTTCTGAATTTATCGACCGTCTGTGACTTCGGATTTAACACAGCTGAAAATTGAATATCCGGATCTTCCCGTTGTAAAAAAGCGGGAGGAGTTTTTAGAGCTTTTAAAAAAGCGTCAAGTGGTGATTGTCAAAGCGGACACGGGCTCCGGAAAATCCACACAGGTTCCCAAATTTTTGCTGGAAAGCGGACTTGCCACAGCCGGAAGAATCAGTGTGACGGAACCCCGCAGGCTTGCTGCCATGTCCATTGCCGATCGTTTGCGGGAAGAATTAAAAGACGAAAATCTTGTTTCGACGCGAATCCGCTTTTTGGAAGAAGGTCCTAAAGACGCTCCGATCAAAGTGATGACGGACGGAATCCTTTTGCAGGAATTCCGCAGGGACCGCCTGTTCAAAATGTATTCGGCAATCATGATCGATGAAGCCCACGAACGCTCGTTGAACATCGACATTTTGCTCGGTATTTTTAAAGGCGTTTTGAAGGAACGCCCGGATTTTCGCCTGGTGATTGCCAGTGCAACTCTCGACGCCAAATTATTTGAACAGTTCTATGAAAATGCAGCGGTTCTAGAAGCGGAAGGTCGCATGTTCCCTGTTCAGGTCATTTTTGCCGATCCGCAGGAAAACGCGTCTAAAAGCAAAGGGGATTCCGGCCTTGTGGAAGAAGCGCGGGACGCGATCCTTGCACTTGAAGAAGATCAAAAAGATCATTTGCTCTGCTTTTTGCCGACGGAACGAGACATTCAGGATTTGAGCGCGGAACTCGTTCAAAAATTGGACGAAAAAAAGTTTGACGTGCTTTCGCTTTTTGGACGAATGAGTCCTCAAGAGCAAAAAAAAGTTTTTCGCAATTCCGGTAAAACCCGCATAGTCCTTGCGACAAATATTGCAGAAACTTCGTTAACGATTCCGGGAATTGCCTATGTAGTCGATACGGGAATGGCGCGAGTTTCCCGTTATAATCCGCAGACGCGTATTCAGGGACTTCCGGTAGAAAAAATTTCTCAAGCGAGCGCCCGTCAGCGTACAGGACGTGCCGGCCGTGTAAAGCCGGGCATTTGCGTTCGCCTGTACACCGAAGAAGATTTTAACGATCGGGAAGAATTTACCGAACCGGAAATTCGCCGTTCGAATCTTTCGAATGTGGTTTTACAGCTTCGCAGTTTGAATCTTTCGGTAGAAGATTTTCCGTTTATTCAGCCGCCGCCCAGGTCGGCGTTCCGCGGAGCGTACAAATCTCTCTTTGAACTGGGTGCGCTTTCCAGCGTGGAACGGGGCGCTCGGGTAACGCCTTTCGGCGCCGAAATGGCGCACCTTCCCATGGATGTGGCGCTTTCCGCTGTATTGTTGCGCGCTCGGAATGCGGGGGTGTTACAGCCTGCGATTATCGTTTGTTCCGCACTTTCGATTCAGGACCCAAGGCTTTTTCCTTCCGAAGAACCGCAAAAAGAAAAAGCCCGTCGTATGCACAAAGGCTTGGGCGGTCACAAAAGCGATTTTCTCACGTTCCTTGCGGAATGGAACGCCTTTTGCCGGGAATGGAATGGAACGTCTTGGAACGCCCTTCGCAAGTATTGCGAAAAGCATTTTATGCATTTCTTGCGATGCCGGGAATGGATCGATCTGTATGAACAGTTCTCCCGCATTCTCAAGGTAAAATTCGAGTCTTACGTTTGCCCTTTTGACTCTTTCCACCGGGACAATTTGCACATTGCTCTTTTGGCAGGATTTTTAGGGGGAATCGCTCACAGAGACCGTGACAATGGTTGTTATAGGCTCGTGGGCGGTAGGGATGCTTACCTTTTTCCGGGAAGCGATCTGGCTGGTAAATTCCCCGATTTTGTGCTTTCTGCAGAAGTCCGCGAAACGAGCCGTGTATTTTTAACCAAAGCCGCAGAAATTTTACCGGAATGGATTATCCGAGTCGCCAAGGATTTTTGCACTTACCGCTGGTTTGAACCTCGATACAATCCGGAACGGGGCTTTGTGGAAGCTGTGGAAGAAGTTTCTTTCCGCGGCATGGTCCTTTCCCGTTCCCATCGGATCGATTATGGACGTGTGAATGCAGAAGAAGCGGCTCGAATCTTCTTTTTGGAAGCGGTGGTGGAAGGGAACATGCCAAGGCCCTTCCCCTTTATGCAGCATAACGAACGGGTTTTAGAAGCGCTTCGCGCAAGCGAAGTGCGCTTGCGCCGCTGGGGAATTTGCCCGTCGGATGATTTGCAGGTGGACTATTTAGTAGAACGCGCTCCGGGGGTTTATTCTTTACAAACTCTCAAGGATTTTATCGCGAACAATTCGGACAAGGTTCTGCGTTATACGGAAGCGGATTGGTTCAATGCTTCGGAAACGGGCATGGAACATTTTGAATCTTTCAAAAATAATCCTGTGATCGCAGCCGCATACCGGCAAAAGCTCGCCAAAGCGCAAGAAGAACGCAAAGCGTCAAAACATGGCGGCGTCGTGGAATATCAAAAAATTCTGGAACGCCAAATCCGATCGGAACTGGTCTTTGATTCTAGCAAAGATTGGGACGGACTTTCCCTTGAAATCCCTGCGGATTTTTTACCGAAACTTTCACCCGCTATTTTTGCTCATGAAGTTTCTAAATGGCGAGCTTGGATGGTCGAATCCTTTATTCGGGAAGTTCCGAAGGGCGACCGTAAAAAATTGGAGCAGAAAAAAGACGAGTTGGACGATCGCTTTGTGGATTGTTTAGAAAAAAATCCCACAAAGTCTCCGTTGATTTCTTTGTACGAAGCCTTTGAAAGCTTTGGAACTTCCGAAGGAGCGCTTCCGGTTTTGAATCCGCAGAACGAACATCATTTGATGCTTCATTTGTCTGTAACGTCTACGGAATTTTCCGAAAAATTCTCTTTAGAACTTTCACCGGAATGGGGGGAATGCAACTTTTTTGATGCCATTCGTCCGGTTGCGCAAAAAGCTGCGCTTTCGCTTCCTGTGATGGGAGTTTCTTACGGTTTTAGCCCTAAAGGCTCTTGCGCCATGAATAGGGCGGAAGCGGATTTTTGGCAAAAGTTCTACCGCAGAACCCGCTTGGTGAACCTGGACGATTCACCGCTAAAATCTTTATTTGAAGCACGTTTTGCGTTCCTCAATCGGAAGGATGAATCGGGCTGGGCATTGCGTTCGCTGCTTGCCATGACGGATGCGGAAAAAGAAAAATTCACGGTAGGCTATTTGGACGAAGCTCTTGCCAGATTCTCCGGAATTGAATTTGCAAGATCCCACAAGGTGCGATCTTTCTCTGAAATTTCTTCTAGAGAAACGACTGCGGAAACCAAGTCTCGTGAAGGCCTTTTCCGCTTGGTTTTTGACGCTTCTTACCTGGGAGTCAAAGCTTTTGTGCGGGCGTGGGATGCTTTCCGGGAAGCTTTTGTGGGTTTTCGCCGTGGTATAAAAGTTTCGGATCGGCTGTTGCAATTGGCGGCTCGGTTAGCTGCGGAAGAAAACCTTTATGCCCGTTTACGAATGATTTCTCAATTCGTTTTGCCAGAAGAATCGGAATTCCTCGGGGATTGGACAGAAGAACTTTCCTTGCCTTCGGTCAAAAATTTCCGTGAAAAGTTCTCCCCTTATTTTTCGGGCCGTTTTTTGAAGGATCACGAACTGAAAAATGCAAGGGATACCCTTTCGATCGCCGAAAAGGCCCGTGCAGACGCAGAAGTCTTTGACGCATGCATCTCCTTGCAGATTCTTCTCGAAAATTTTGAACTTTTGCGGTATAAACGTTCCATTCTGGCCCAAGCTCCCGAAGAAAAGGTCGAAAAGAACGATCTCTTGAAACTTCGTGCCCGTTTCAAGAGTCGCTGAGATCCAAATTTTCTAATTTGGACGCGATGCGTTTTTTACTCTTATCCACACTTCTTTTGACTTTTGGACTTGTTGCGTGCAAAGTTCCCGGATCTGCTTCGGACCCGACTCTTGCCCGGGTAGAAAATTCGGAATTGAAACGGTCCGAAATGCTTGCAGAAGGCCCATGGGATTCTCTTTCTTTGGAAGAACGTACAAGCCGCGTGGAACATTGGATTTCTAGGGAATCGGTTTATGAACGGGCTTTAGCGGAAAAAATCGATGAACTTCCCGAAGTCAAGCGTTTGATCGAAGATGCGAAGAAAAAGATTGTCCTTGGAGCGTACTTTGCGCAGGTGACGGATACCCTTTCGGTTTCGGAAGCGGAAATCGCTGCCTATTACGAAGCGCATCCCGAAAATTTTGCACTGGAATCCAATGTTTATAATCTTGCGCTTGTTACGTACATGAGCGGAAATACTGCTTGGCAGTATTACGGACCGGCAACGCGCAAAAAAATCACGGAAGCACCTGCAACAAACTGGCTTGTGCGCGAAGTCGAATCCTTTGATTCGGTTACGGTTGCGCCTTTTGAATGCCCGGTTGTGAATTTGGACACCTTGTCTGTCGGAAAAATTTCTCCGCCCAAGACTTGTGGAAAATACCTGAAGAGCGTTATTGTGCTTGCAAAACGGGACTCCGGTTCGGTTCGTCCTCTGAACGAAGTGGCGGACCTTGCGCAGGTTCTTGCCGCAAACGGAAAACGGAAAGATTTTATCGCATCCTTTAAGGAAAACATTAAAAAGCGTCAGGCGATTTTTGTCTATCCGGAAGAAATTGCCAAATGATCCACTGAGAAGGTTTATGAAGAACTCGAAATTATTTGCTTTGGTCCTTGCCGCCACAACTTCTTTGTTCGCTGCTCCGGAACTTTTTGAATCCATTGCGGCGGTTGTTGATGGCAAACCGATTATGCGGTCGGAAGTCATGGAAAACCTTTACCAGTTCCAGAATTCGGCAGAAGCATCTGGAAAAACGGAAAAGGAACAGATCGCTTTTGTGCTCGATCGCTTGATCGATGACAAAGTTCTGCTTTCCCGTGTGGACCGAGACTCCATTCAGATTACGGACGATGAAGTGGACATGCGCGTGACGCAGCATTTGCAGAATCTTGCGGCTCGTCAGAATATCTCCATGGAAGTTCTTGAACGCGCTATCCGTGCTCAGCTTGGTATGAGCATGGCCCAGTACCGCGATAATCTTGCAAAGCAGGTTCGGGAACAGATGACGATTGGCCGTATCCGTCAACGTTACGTGGGGGGTATTAAACCGACCCGTAAAGAAGTCTCTGAATTTTACGAACATTACAAGGATTCGATTCCTCGCCAGTACAATTGCATGCGCCTTTCGCACATCGCATTGAAGATTACTCCGAGCGCTGCGATTGTCGATTCTGTAAAACGCGTTGCGGAAGTTCTGATCGATTCTCTAGACCACGGAATGAGCTGGGAAGTCCTTGCCAAGAACCATTCCCAGGATTCGACTGCTGCCAAGGGCGGTGACATTGGCTACTTCCAAAAAGGACTTTTGGACCCGGTTTATGAAAGAGCCATTAAAACCGTGGACAATGGAGCTTACACTCCGAAGCCTGTAAAAACGGATCGCGGTTGGATGATTATCCGCGTGATCGGTCGAAAGGAAGATGGCGTTCGCACGGCGATGATCCTTTTGGAAACAGTTCCTGCAGCGGAAGATTCTGCCCGGGTTTTAAAGCTTGCGGATTCCCTTCGCACGTCTTTGACTACCGAAGCCTTGTTCTCGGATGCCGCTAAAAAATACAGTTCCGATAATGAAACGAACTTTAACGGTGGGCGTCTTGGATGGCTCGAAAAGACCGATGTGGATTCCACCTTCGCTCCCATTGTGGTTGGACTTTCGGTAGGTGAAATTTCGGAACCTTTCCCGGCTGGCGACGCTTTGCATTTGATCCGCTTGGACGATATTAAACAGGTCCGCGATTATAACCTGGACGAAGATTATATGAAGGTGGAAACCTTCGCCATCAACTACATGGAAGATCAAAAACTTCGGGAATTCGTCAAGAAGTGGCGTGATGAAGTGCATATTGAAATCCGCATGAAGGAATAGTGTTCCATGATCCAGTTTTTGCATGTGACAAAGACTTATGAAGGTAGCTGGAAAGCGCTTTCCGATGTCACGCTTCGCATTAACCAAGGTGAATTTGTTTTTTTGACAGGTCACAGCGGTGCTGGAAAGTCTACGCTTTTAAAGCTGATTTATATGGACGAACGTCCCGATGAATTCCACGGTGGCGAAGTCATGGTGCAGTTCACAAAGGATCTGGTTTTTGATTCAAAAACGGCAACGGAAAAACAAGTGCAGGAACTTCGCCGTCACATGGGCATTGTCTTTCAGGATTTTAAGCTTTTGCCGGACCGCAATGTTTTTGAAAATGTGGCGCTTGCGCTCCGCATCACGGGAACTCCCGAAAAACAGCTGAATTCAAGAGTCTTTGACGCACTCGCTCTCGTGGGAATTTCCCAAAAAAGGCTCGCCATGCCGTATACGCTTTCGGGCGGAGAACAGCAGCGGGTGGCCATCGCTCGTGCCATGGTGCACAATCCGTACTTGATTCTTGCCGACGAACCGACAGGAAACCTGGACCCGGAAAACGCCAATGAAGTTTTCAAAATTTTCAAAGAAATCAATGCCCGCGGAACGACCGTTTTAATGGCGACTCACAATCCGGATTTTTACATGAATAGTCCGTTCCGCCGTTTAACGCTTTCCCACGGTATTCTTCAAAATCGAGATATTCTGTAATCGTTAGAAATGAATTTATCTGGCCTTGAATATCTGCATTCCCTAGCGCCTCTTGGAATGACAGGTGATTTAAAAAACATGGAGCGCCTGCTAAATTTCTTTGACCATCCCGAAAAAAAGTTCCGCACGGTCCACGTCGTTGGAACGGATGGCAAAGGTTCCACATCTTTTTATCTGGCAAATATTCTGACTGCCCACGGTGTTTCTGCGGGCCTTTACACGAGTCCTCACCTGGTAAACGTTCGGGAACGGATTCGCATCGATAATGTTCCCATTGCGGAAGCGGATTTTGACCGGTTGCTTTTGAAAGTAAAAAATGCATCGGATGCGACGGATACCCATGTTTCTTTTTTTGAAGCGGTGACTCTTGCCTGCTTTCTTTATTTTGCAGAAAAAAAAGTGGGCGTTGCGGTTGTGGAAGCGGGTCTTGGTGGACGCTTGGATTCGACACGGGCTGCGGCTGGTGAACTCGCCGTTCTCACAAGCATTGGCCTTGAACATACAGAACTGCTGGGCAATACGGAGTCCGAAATTCTCCATGAAAAGCTGGGAGTCCTTTCTCCCCATGCAAAAATACTTGTAGGCGGAATCAACGATACGCTTGTCCGCGATGGGGAAGAATTTGTCAAGTCGATTCCGGCAACCCTTCAAAAGCCTTGTATTATTGAAGATTTGCAGGTTCCAAATCCGGGCCACCATTATGTGGAAAACGCTTCCCTTTCTTTTGCAGCGGCAAAAGAATTTTTGGGCGAAAAATTTTCAGAAGAAATCGCTCGGAATGCGCTTCAGAAATCGCTATGGATCGGTCGCATGCAAAAGCTTTTGGATGCCGAAGGAAACTTCCGTTGGCTGCTAGACGGAGCTCACAATCCCCATGCGGTGAAGCGCCTTGCCGAAGCGTTGAACGTCTATTATCCGAATCAAAAATTCCCATGTGTCTTTGGCGCATTAAAGGATAAAGCGATTGACGAAATGATTCCGATGATCGCTCCCCACGTGTCCACATGGCATGTGACTCGTACTCCGTATGAACGCTTTCGGGAAATCGAAGATGTGGCTGCGGAATTAAAAAATTTGGGCTGCACCGTGGGAATTTCGGCTCCGATGTCGAGAAATTTTTTGGATGAGGTTCAAAAAAGTGCGAATTCACCCGTGCTTGTAACGGGCTCGCTGTATATGATCGGAGAAACCATCGATCTTTTGAAAAACGATTTTGAAGATTTAAAATTCTTTCGCGGCTTAACAAAATCCGAAAGTGAAAAACATTAAGGAAGTTCAGAATGCATTTAATCGTCGGTCTTGGAAATCCTGGCAATCAGTATGAAAATACCCATCACAATGCAGGCTTTATGGCGGTGGAAAAACTTTCGGATTCCGCAAAAACCTGGAAGTCGGAATATAAAGCTCTAACCCAAAAAGTGACCATTGCCGGTGAAGAAGTGATCCTTGCAAAGCCCCAGACTTATATGAACCTTTCCGGGGAATCCGTACAGGCGTTGATGACCTGGTACAAGGTCAAGCCTTCGGAGCTCCTTGTGTTTTCGGACGACATCAACTTGGATGTGGGACGTATCCGGATTCGTGCAAACGGCAGTCACGGTGGGCAGAACGGTTTAAAAAACATTATTGAACACATTGGCGATCAGTTTGCCCGAGTGCGTTTTGGCGTTGGAAAATGCCCACCCAAATGGGATCTTTCCAACTGGGTCCTTGCCAAGTTTACGCCCGAAGACCGTGCTGTTTTTGATACGGCAATCGGAAAAGTTCCGGCCCTTGTGGAATGCTACTTCAAAAATGGCATCGCAAAGAGCATGGAACGCTATAACGGAAAATAGGCCGTTATATTCCAACTTGAAGTAATTCTTTGACATTTTATCGTAAGTTTTCCGCCTAAAAGGATGTATCCTTAAAAAGAGGGTGCCTTTAGCTTTTGAGGAGGAACTTTCGATGGAGATTTACAAATTAATCGACGATGTCAATGGTTACTTTGTTTTTGAAAAAGGCCAAAACATGATTTTGGTGGATACGGGTTCGCCCTATTCCTTCCACTGTGGGCCTGAACCTCTTTCCATTTGCTATTCGACATGCGTAACCGGAAGCAGCGGTGACGTTTCGGCCATGTCGCAACGTTTGCACAATTTGATCGAAAAAGATTCGACTCTTGCGCCTCTCCGTACAATGATCGAAGGCTTTAGTTTAGAAAGCCTCATTACGCTTTTGCAGTCTCGCCATGGCCAAGCTTTGGCAAAAGCGCTTCACATCAACATCGACGTTTTGCAAGCGGCAAAGCGGGGTGACACCAAAATGCAGGCAAAGGTCCTGGGCGTGGATTTTGATGGAATTTCGAAGCATGTGGGCGTCCCCATTACGACGATTCTTGGAACCGATAGCCTTTCCAAGTATAAAATCGTCATTGACAAAATTCGAAACCAGATCATGTTTGACTTGGAAGAGATTCCTTTTGACGGAACTTCGGTTCCCACCGAAAAATTTGGCGATTGCATGGCGCTGAATGTGAAAGTGAACGGTGTACCGCGAAAGCTTTTGCTGGATACGGGCATAACGGTTTCTTATGCGGATATGGTATGGCTCGATGGTTGCATGGATAAAGGCCGTCGCATCGATTACCATCCGTTGGCGGATTATTACACGGTTCCTGTATACCGCGCGTTGACGGAATTCGGCGGAAGAAATTACCAGGTGAAATATGGAGTTTTGCCGGAAATCTTACGGGACAAAATGACGGAAGCGATCGGTGTAAATCCGGGCGTTATACAAGGCGTTCTGGGGGCTTCGATTCTAGAAGATCGTCGTTTTTATATCGATATCGGTTCTGAAACTTTTTGCGTTGGGTCTTTCTAAAGCCGGAATGTAAACTTTACAGGCGCTATCCTTGGACAGGTGGCGCCTTTTTCTATATTTAGGGATGCCGAATGGTGGACAGTTCGAAAACCTCCTGTCTTAAAACAAAACTAGGTACTCTATGTATAGAATTTGCAAGCGTTTTGAAATCTCTGGCGCTCACAAGCTTTCGCTTCCATACGAAAGCAAGTGCCAAGAAATCCACGGACATAATTGGATCATCACGGTTTTTTGCCAATCCAAAACACTGAATGCCGAAGGCATGGTCGTGGATTTTTCCCATGTAAAAGATGCGATCAAGAAACAGCTCGATCACAAGTATTTGAACGACGTTTTGGATTTTAACCCGACGGCGGAAAATATGGCAAAGTGGATTTGTGACCAGATCCCGTGCTGCTATAAAGTCACCGTTCAGGAAAGCGAAGGAAACGTTGCCGAATATGAAGTGGACGAGTAAACGATGAAAGTTTCTGAAATTTTTTTGAGTATTGAAGGCGAAGGCGTTCGGACGGGTGCGCCTGCGGTTTTTGTGCGCCTTTTCGGTTGCAATATTCGTTGCGCTTATTGCGACTCTATGTATGCGGTGGAAGGTTCTGATTTTTCGGAGATGTCCCCGGAAGACATTTTAGAAAAAGTGCGTTCGTTCCGTACAAATTATGTGACGCTGACGGGTGGTGAACCATTGATCCATGCTGACGTGGAAAAACTTTTAAAACTCCTGGATGACGCAGGCTTTGAAATCAACATTGAAACCAATGGAACGCGCCCAAGGCCAGTGGGATTTAAAAACGTTTTTTGCACCATGGATTGGAAGCTGCCCAGCAGTGACATGCGCAAAGAAAAATATTTTTCGAACCTCATTACGTTAGACGATCGCGACGTGATTAAATTCGTTGTGGGAACTCCGGAAGATTTGCAAGATGCAGCGCTGATCGTGGAAACTTTAGAAGGGGAATTTGGCAGGGATAGACGCAAACTTCCCATGTTTTACGTTTCGCCGATCTTTGGAACGATGCCTTATGAAGACATGGTGAACTGGATCCTTGCAAACGAATCGATGCGCAGAAATAACGTGCGCTTTCAGGTGCAGCTGCATAAGATCGTATGGGATCCGTCTGCCCGTGGCGTGTAATTGGAAGCCAAAAGGCTTATTTTAGCGGAAAAAAGCCATTCATAAGCAAAATCCCTGTTGGCTGAATTCGCAAATTTTTCTATTATTGTTGTGCAAAAAGAGGTTCTTATGAAATTATTGCCAGAAGCCCTCACGTTCGACGATGTTCTCCTCGTTCCGGGCGAATCCTCGGTCTTGCCAACCCAGACGGACGTCAAGACTCAACTTGCATCCAACATTAAATTGAATATTCCTATCATCAGTGCCGCAATGGACACGGTGACAACGGCTCCGCTTGCGATTTCTATTGCTCTTCAAGGTGGTCTCGGCGTAATTCACAAGAATATGTCGATCGAAGCTCAGGCTGAAGAAGTTCGCAAAGTGAAGCGTTGGCAGTCCGGTATCGTTTTGAATCCGGTGACTCTTGATGCGGAACAGCCGATCAGCGACGCTTATCGCGCCCGTTTTGAAACCAAGGTCAGCGGCTTCCCGATCCTTTCTAAAGGCAAGCTTGTCGGTATGCTTACAAGCCGTGACCTTCGCATGATTTCGGACCGCACAGCGAAGATCAAGGACGTGATGACGAAGAATCCGATTACGGCTTCTCCGAAGGTGAGCCTTGCCAAGGCTCGTGAAATTTTGAACGAAAACCGGATTGAAAAGCTTCCTCTCGTCGATTCCAATGGCGTTCTCAAGGGCCTTGTGACGATGACCGACATTTTGAAGCGCGAAAGCAATCCGAATGCAAGCCTCGACAAGAACGGACAGCTTCTTGTGGCAGCTGCAGTCAGCACTTCTGCCAATACCCTTGAACGTATTCAGGCTTTGGTGGATGCTGGAGTCGATATGGTTGTGATCGATACGGCTCATGGTCACCACGTCGGCGTTCGCAACATGGTGAAGACCGTTCGCAAAAAATATCCGAAGCTCACGATTTGCGCCGGTAACGTTTGCACGCCGGAAGCGGTGATGGAACTTGCCAAGTGCGGTGCCAATGTGGTGAAAGTCGGTATCGGTCCGGGATCCATTTGCACGACCCGTATCGTTGCCGGTGTCGGTTATCCGCAGTTCTCTGCAATCGTGGAATGCGGTAAGGCTGCTCGCAAGGTCGGTGTGAAAATCATCGCTGACGGTGGCATTAAGTATTCGGGCGATATTGTGAAGGCTCTCGCTGCTGGCGGTAATGCTGTCATGCTCGGAAGCCTCTTTGCCGGTACGGAAGAAAGCCCGGGCGAAGTGATTCTTGCAGATGGCCGCAGCTATAAGAGCTACCGCGGCATGGGCTCCTTGGGTGCGATGAAGGCAGGTTCTGCCGACCGTTACTTCCAGGGTAGCGTTACCGAAGAAAAGAAGTATGTGCCGGAAGGTATCGAAGGCCGTGTTCCGTACAAGGGACCGCTTCGCGATACCATTTACCAGTTGATCGGCGGAATCCATTCTGCTATGGGTTATGCAGGTGCAGCAAATTTGGATGAGCTTTACAAGAAGGCCACATTTGTTCGCATTACAGGCGCAGGCCTTCGTGAATCCCATCCTCACGATGTGACGATTACGAAGGAAGCTCCGAACTACCACGCATAATTTTCGGAAGGTATTCAAAAAAGTCCGCAGCCATGCGGACTTTTTTCGTTTAAGAGGCTAGGCCCTGGGATGCGTTTTTTTGAAAGCGTCTTTTAGGCGTTCTGCGGAAACATGGGTGTAAACTTGAGTTGTAGCAAGGCTTGAATGCCCGAGCATTTCTTTGACGCTCATCAGGTCTGCTCCGTTTTCGAGCAGGTGCGTGGCGAAAGTGTGCCGCAGAACGTGCGGGCTTGCTTTGCCTTCCCAACCGATGCTTTTTAGCAAATCGTGAATGTCCCTGCGAAGAGTGCGAACGTCGTGGGCTTCTCCATGGGCATTCAAAAAAACAGGCGAATTCTGCTGCACGATCCGCTGTTCTTCTGCAAGCTTTAATTTGTACGTATTCAGCCAACGGACAAGATCATGAGTTAGCGGCACGATCCGTTCTTTGCTTCCCTTACCGAGAACGCGGACGTTTCGACCGGAAAGATCGAGCTTTGCCCAGGTTAAACTTTGACATTCCGAAATGCGAAGCCCGGAACCGTAGATGAGTTCCAAAAGAACGCGGGCCCGTACCATCTGAAGCGTTGGATTTTCAATTTCCGGAAATTTTTCTTTTGCAAGATCCTTTTGGGAAAGAAACGATACAAGACGTTTGGGGCGCTTCGGCATGGGAACCGTTTCTGCGGGATTGCTGTCGAGAAGATGGCTGCGTACGAGGTAGTGCCCAAAGCTTTTAAAACAGGCGATGTGCAAATCGATACTTGCGACGGAAAGATGTTCGTTCTTTCGCACGTCCCAAACGAATGCACGGATTTTTTCGGTTGTAAAGCTTTCAATTCCAGCGTCGGAAGGTAGCTTTTCAAGAAGCTTTGCTAAGGATTTTCTGTAAGTGTCTACCGTGCGCGCGGAAAATCGCCGTTCGAGGGCGATGTAGTGTAAAAATTTTTCCACATGTTCCGAAAGAAGTGCCATTATCCTTAAATCTAAAAGTTTTTGAAGTCGAAATTCTTTTGAAAATTTTATCTTGTGAAAAAATGCTCCATAAATTTTTGACATTCTTCCTTGTACTTTTTGGTGTGCTTGCAACGCAGGCGTGGGCCGTAGAACGTGTGGTCGGGGCGAATGCATCTCTCGACATTCATGCGGGAGCCCATTCAGCTGCTTTGGGCGGTGCGGCAATCGCCGTGGAACAGGATCTTTTGGAGCTGACTTCGAATCCGCAGCAACTGGCGAATGCAGAAAATTCCTGGGTAGCTTTTAGCCATGTCGTTTATTACGAAGATACGAAGTACGATTATGGCGCTGTTCAGTTCCCCCTGGGTGACATGGGCGGTATCGGTATCGCGTTTTCCCGCTTTGGAGCCGATGATATTCCAAAGATCGCGGAAGGGGATCCTTTGCCGGAAGGCGAAAATTACAAGACATTTTCCATTGCGGATTACGTGTTTACGCTCGCATGGGGCAGGCGCTTTTTGAATGACCACTTGGACTTGGGCGTTTCGTTCCACGGGCTTTACCGCGAACTCGATCAGAGCGGTTGGGGATTCCGTGGAGACATCGGTGCCAATTACCACGTTCTGGAACAGGTTACGGTTTCTACCTTCCTCAAGGGGTGGACTTCGTCTGCGGTGACTTGGGAAGAAGGCACTGTGGAATACAGTTCTCCGGAATGGTATCTCGGTTTGCATGTGGAACAGCCGATCGAATATTTTTACGGAAAAATCGGAGCTTACTGGCAGAGCGCAGGCATTTTACACCGCGAAGACCGCGACTTGGACTGGGACGGAGAAGCGCGGGGTGGGCGTTTTTGGGAACATCCGGTGGATTGGCTCGGAGGCGGTCGTGCCGGTGTTGAATTTGTTTTTGATTTTGGACTTTCCTTGCGGGCTGGTCTTGCAAGCCTTTCGGAAATCGAAAGCTGGACCGCTGGCGCTGGATTTGCCCTTTCGAATTGGTTGCGGGTCGCTTACGCCTTTGAATCGCATCCGACTCTTTCTGCCGTGCATCGCGTAAGCCTTGAAGTAAGCCCTGGACTTTTCCTCTTCCCCAAGAAGAAGTCTGCGGCCAAGCCTGCGTACGTGGCGGAGTCGGAAGCGAAGCAGAAGGATGATGTCAAACAGGTGCCGGTTTCCGAAATGGAACCTGTAGAAACGGAAGAATCCGATGAAGATTCCGCCGGCGGTACCTATTGGGAAGAATGAGAGGTATATTAAACCTATGAGCGAATTGAGCAATTATCGTGCAGTTGGTTTATTTGATCTGGTTTCTGCCCCCGTCACTCCGATTGGATCTTTTGACGCGGAACAGTTTAAGTTGGATGTAAAACCGTTACTTGAAAAAGGTTCTGCCTTTATCGGTGTGGATGCGACAGGACTCGATTTTCTTTATAGCGATGCCTGCAGCGCTTTTTGCCAGGTGCAGCAAAAATTGGCGGAAAAGAATGGTGCCTTTGCTGTTTTGACCGATCATGACGACGTGGTCACCTGCCTAAAAAAGGCGAACCTGGACAAGACGATTCACGTCTTCCGCAAGGAAGCGGACATGGTCGCTTTTTCGATGAAGGAAGATGAAGCTTTGCATAGTGCGAAGCCTGCTGCGGAAGAAATCGTGGAAGAAGTTCCGACTGCCAAAAGCAACAATCGCCGTGAAACCGCATCCATGGGATCTCTTCGCCGCCGTGTTACCGGTCGTTTCACCAAGAGCTTTAACGCCATTCGCAAAGATGCGAAGACAATCGAAGGCGGTCTAGAAAATCCGTTTCAAGAAGAAAAAAGCAGTTCTTCTAAATGGATTTGGGTTGTGGTCGGATTGCTTGTGGTGGCTGCGGCTACCGCATTTGCTGTGTTGTAATTCATGGGATCGTTTCGCGAATTCAAAGATTTTAAATCGGATTGGAAGCCGAAAAAGCGGATTCCGGTTGTGCGGACCGTTTTTGTCCTCGCGTTAATTTATGCGGTGTATGCCAGCGGTGCTGTCCAAAAGGCGTACCAGTTTATTGAAGATCAGCGAAAAATTCCAGAGAAGAGCCCTTCTTATACGGAAGTCCCGTGGCGTGAAGGCTGTGCTATGACCCAAGGCGCCAGTTTCGATTCGAAGAAAGGTTCTTTGGTGCAGTGCGGCTGGATTGTAAGATCCGAAAAGGATGCGTTTACACTTCCGGACATCCCTTTTTTGCGCTATGCGGTTTCGGCTCCGGGAAGAGCGTATCCTTTGCAAGTGCACTGGCTTGCGGATTCTTTGAATTTTTGGAATCCGAAAATTCTGATTTTGCGTTCTAAAAAGGAAACGTTAACGTTCTACCATTTGATGGTTGCGGATTCTTCTTATGCATGGGTACGTGCTGACGGCTGCCGTTATCCGGGTGCATGCCCAAGGAATCCGTTGCAAGGTGGAGCTCTTTCCATTGCAGCGGACTTTGACTTTGGCGGTCGCGAAGAATTGCTCATCAAGGATTTGTTCATGGGAATTGGAGAAGCTCCGGTGTATCCGATTCTCCCGGCGCAAGTGATTTCTGTTTCCAAAGATTCGTTGGGTTACAAGCTTCAATTGGACCACGGCGGAAATTTAATTTCCCGCGTTTCTGGACTTTCGCAAATTCCGGCTGACATGGATGCTGGGAAAAGGGTTTCCGAAGACGATATTTTGGGACGCCTTCCGCCAAGCGACAGTGCAGTCTTCTTTTTGGAAGTCTTGCGCAACGGACGCTTTGTTCGCTGGGAAGATTTTTACAAAGACGCCCATGTAGCGGAAGCTTCCGATGTAGAACGTTTCCTTGATCAGGTTCTAGAATGAAACGTTTAATTTTGCTGATAGCCGCTTCGCTTTTGATCTTCGCCTGTTCCGAATCGGACGACGGTCCTATGAGCATTTACCCGGACAATTTTGCTGTGGGCGGTTATGGCTACATGCTTTATGCGGAATTGGATTCCGGATACCGCTTCCACATTCAGGGGGATTCCCTGACGCTTGCCATGGACAGCATGTGGACTTTTGGCAATTGCTTTTTGAAAGATATCGAACTGTATACTTCTTATTCGAACGATACCGTTTTGACGATAACGGTGAAGCTCGCTTTGGGAAATACCGGAAAAACGGATTGTCCGCAGCCGCTATTTAGACCGGATACCGTTTTACGTTTGCCCTTTATGGACGATTGGAAAGAAAAGGGTGTACGTGAAATTCGTGTGGAAGGAAGCGCTCACAACGATTTTTACTCGGAAGATCCGGATACTGCGGAAGCTGCGAACAGCCTTTTTAAGGATTCCATTTTGATCCGGAAGGGAAAGTTCCGTGCGGAAAGCATCTCCGTTTATCTCGATTCCGCTTTTGCGGATCCTTATACATATCCCCGTCGTACGGAAAACGATACGGTCGGCGTTTTATTTGTCACGGATTCTTTGAAGGTGGACACCTTCCCTTATCGTTTTATGAAATCCCGTTGCATAGAAATTCACGATTCCTGCGAAACGGTTCCGGATACGGCATGGCGTTCTACCTGGAGCGCAAAAGATACGAACTTGGTACCGATCCGAGCTGTTTGTGCCGCAGATACGGCGGCGGATTCCCTTGTGTACTGCCTTTCGTCCAATTGGAAAAATGATTCCACTGCGCTCAGCGATTCCACTTATGATTATTTGGATACGACGTGGTATAATTCCAAATATTTTATGGAAAAAATTCCCAAGTGCGCCGGAGTGGACCATGGAGATTTTTCAGGTTCGGCAGTTTATGGACGTTACTTTACCACAAAGCATGTGCTGTTTGTCCCGGCTTCGGGCGAAAAGGGCTGCGGACCGGCTGCACTTTCGAAGTGGATCGTTTACAGTTTGAGCGCACAAAAAGAAGTTCTGGATTCGGTATGGGCGGATTCTCTGCTTACCGCTTGGAAAAAAGCTTCGGTGGGCGCTGTCGAGGAAGAAGATGACGAATAAACCGGTGGAATATACCTTTTCGGAAGAAGTTTTGGAAGAAGATCGTGAAGCGGTTTTGAACAGCTATCTGTTTCAAAATTGGCTTTCTCACGCTCAAGAAAAATTCATCGTTTCGAAGATCCATTTTTCTTCGGTGGATTACCGGTTCAAGGATCATTCTCCGCTGTTCATTAAGCTGACGGCGACGGCTACGCTTCCGGATGGAAAGCCTGTACATGGGATTGTCCTTGTGCGCGGAAACGCGGTGGGCGTCCTTGTGGTGTTACGCTGCGAAGGAAAACCTTATTTACTGCTCGTTCGCCAACCGCGATTTGCTATTTCGGAACCGGAATCTCTTGAAATTCCGGCGGGGATTTTGGACTGGTCAAATGATTACCGCAAAGTGGCGCTTTCTGAATTGAAAGAAGAAGCCATGCTAGATGCGACGGACGATGAGCTGATCGATTTGACCGGTTTTTATACGGATGGAAAACTGGACGGTCACGCCGGAAGCTGTGGTCTTTTAGACGAACGCATTCGTTTGTATGCAATCGAAAGGACTGTGACTCCGGAAGAACTCAAACGGATGGATGGTCGCAACCAGGAATATACAGACGAAAACGAATGGATCAAAACGGTGGTTTTACCCTACGAAGAAGCGGGTAAGCAGTTTGTGGATCACAAAAATCTGCTGGCGATGTTTATGTACGAACGTTATTTGGCAGAACAGGGCAGGCGCTTGTAAGTGCGAAACGCTTGAATTCCGTTTCGGCTTCGGCACGTACATATTTTTTCCCGTCCAGTGAAATTTGCACTTGGGCTTCATAATCTGAATTTTGAAAAAGTTGCGCCTGTACGGGCGCTTCTTTTTTGGAAGCGGATTCCATTGCAAATAGGGTCAGCTTTTTTAGCTTACCGAAATCTTTGGAACTTTTAAAATGGAAGGTCACGCTGTCGTTTTCTCGGGTCCACCAAAGTGCGGGACCGTCGGTGACGTAAAGGTTTTTTCCGCGGAAAGCGGTTAACGGGTCAGAACCTTGGACGACCGTTCTCACGTATCCGAAAACATGGGCGTATGATTGCTTCAATTGGAATAGCGGAATTTTGACTCCGGTATATTCATTCAAATCGCCGTGAGCGTCATTTCCACCGAGAGGTAAAATGTAATTGCCCTTTTCGAGTTCCGAAATCCAGAACGCCCTTCCCAGTTCAAAGCCTTTGTCGCGGGATCCGTTCCAAAATTCAAGGGCTGCAATAGGATTCTTGGAATTTTGCAAAAGATCTTCTGCGTGCCAGTCTCCCCGTCTAAATACAAAACGTTCTAAACGTCCCATGCATTCTTTAGGATGTGCTGCAAAACAGGGAAGTTCCGTTTGCGAAACCACTTGTGGAATGGAAAGTGTCGGCTTGTTGTGTAACCATTGCCGTCCGCAGTCACCTTCGCCCGGTACAAAGAACGGGTTTCCGGGGAACAGAAGATGCACGTTTTGCCCTCTAGAATTCCCAACGGAAACTTCTTCTCCGGCAATAAGCTTCGGGTAGTCGGAAAGTTCTGCGATTTCTTCACGGAGCTTTTGATAGCGGACCGAAGCGTCGGTGCGAACCATGTAATCTTCGCCGCTAAAAGCGAAGTCGTAGGAATGGTCGGTGCAAAGGACAAAATCAAGGCCCACGGACCGGGCCGCTTGCTGCAGAACTGCGGGCGACGCTCCGAATTCCACCGGGTCTGCGGAAATATAAGTATGGGCATGGGTGTCGCCCGCCATGTAACCGTTAGGCTTTGGAATCGCTTCTTGCAAAACTTGGATATGGAGCGGCTTCTTTTTGAGACCGGTCAGGTTGTAACGCTGAATCCGCTTGCGCTTGTTTGAAATTTGTACGGTCACGGAAGCTTGGACTTCGTAATTTCCGGCAGGGAGATTTCCACAAGGAATCGCTTTAAAACAGAACGGCGTTTTGACTTCTTCTTGAAGGGAAAGGGCCTTTGTAATACAAGAGTTTTCCGATGTAAAGACCGCTTCAAAATGGAGAAGGGTCACAGGGAAACGGTTCGCTTCGCGGATAACGATAAAAAGGACCGTTTCTTCGCCGGGAATCACTTCGAAAGGTGCGTCGATGATGATTTCGGGTTCTTTTTTGTACAGCAAGGACCAAGGGAGCTTGAATTTGTAATGCATCTCCGCATAGTCAGGATCGAACCACATTATTTTGCCCGGTTGACGACTCCGAAGCTGAACCGGAATTGCAGCATTAAACCGCCCAAGTCCCACTTCGCTTTGTCTGTGTCTTCATCGGGAACAACTCCCGAACAAGGTTCGTCCGATTCCACGATGATCCGTGAATATCCGATGTCGCCGTAGATGTGAATGTTTTTCCACGTGGTGACGAGATACCCGAGGCTAACGCCAAAACCGTTTCCTAAAAGGGAATTGTTGGCTGAAATTCTTCCCCAGCTGGAGTAGATTTCTGTACCGGGAAGCATCCAATACCACCGCAAAGATACGCTAAAAAGGCTTGCATTGGAAAGCGTAATCAAGTTTTGCGGAATGGATACGCGATATTCCAAATACAGCGGAAAACCTTGGAGCGTGTAGCTGTAACTGTGAATTTTGTCTTTTCGGTCGGTTACCACCACTTCTTCGTTGTCGTAAATGTACCCGAAACCGGCGCTGACAAAATGCCCTTCACGCCACTGGAGCTGTAAACCGGCTGTAATAGGAAAGCAGAAGTTCACCTTTTGGAAATCCTGCTTGGCAACGTAGCTGCTTTCTGCTTCGGTCAAAGCTTGGGCTTTGTAATGCTTGTAAATCGTATCGACCTGGGCCTGGAATTTTTCGCGGTTGTCGAATCCGATAAACGAAATGGAAGGTTGAATGAAAAAGGAAAGAATAGACTTGTCGTCCGACGATTCACTAACACCAGGACTTCCATTGTTTGGAAGAGCCCACAGGCTGGTGCATAAAACCGCAAATGCAACAAGGAGCTTTTTCAATCTTAATCCTCGTCTTCCTCGATTCTTTCGTCGTCAGGCTGGGCTTCGGCTTCTTCTTTTGCTTCCTGCTTGGCGATCAGCTTTTGCTTTTGTTCCTTTTCGATGCGCTGTTGGAACTTCTTTTCCAGCTTGGCGATGTACTTTTCTTGGTTTTCCACCGATTCAATGCGCTTTTGGATGCTATCTGGAACTGTCAAACGGTAATTTTCCAAATAGAACCGAGCGGATTCAAACTGATCGAGTTCTGCGTAACTTTCGACGAGAAGGTTCAAAGCTTCCGGACGGCGCTTGCTGCGCGGGTAAAGGTCCAAAAATTCCTTCATGTAAATGACTGTGGACTGCGGATGCCCCAGCTTGTGGTAAAGGCGTGCCACGCGAAAATCCCGTTCAGCACGGCGTTCGATCAGCAAATTCAGGTAATGATTGACCGAATCGTTCAATGCGGATTCCGGATAGTTGGACTGGAACTTTTCAAAATCGCGCATGGCGAGGGTTGTGTTCGTTTCATCGCGGTCGATGTCGTATTCAATATTGAACGCAGAAACCGCTTTGCGGAATTCGGCCGTTTCGATGAACGGGGAACTGGGGAAGTTGTTGATGAAACTGCCATATTCACCACGGGCTTCCAACCATTCTTCCAAATTGAAGTAGCTTTCGGCGAGAAGGAACTGGGCTTGTTCCATGTAACCTGTACCGATACAGATGTTCAGAATTTCTTCTAGAGGCTCTTTGACACGTCCGTAATTGCCCGCTTTGAATTCCTTGTCGGCATTTTCGAATCGAAGCCGGCACATTTGGGTACGGTCGCCACCGCCTTCGCTGGAAGCGCAAGACATTAGAGAAAATGCAGTGACCGCAAGAAGGCTATAAATCAAGAAATGTTTTTTTATGCGCATTGGTCCGTCTTAAAAAGGATGGAACGTTTTCAAGTTACTAAATTAGCAAAAACGAGTTGAAAAAACGTCTATGATTCTTGTCCGGTATGTGTTGAAGGAACATCTAGCGCCATTTTTATTGGCGTTGTTTGTCATCACATTCCTTTTTGTGGTGGATTTTCTCGTTACAATTCTCGACAATGTCCTTTCCAAGGGACTTCCGCTTTCCACCGTTCTTGAAATTTTTGCGTTGAATATCGTCTGGATGCTTTCCCTTTCGATTCCGATGGCGGTCCTCGTGGCGTGTCTCATGGCCTTTGGGCGCCTTTCGGGGGATCAGGAAATCACTGCGATGAAAGCGGCGGGAATTTCTCCTTTGGCGATGATGCGGCCCGTTTTGCTCGTGGGAGTTTTAATTTCGGAACTTTTGGTTCTGTTCAATAATTGGCTTTTGCCTGAAGCGAATCATCGTTCGGTAGAGCTCATGAGTGCCGTTTCGCGCAAAAAGCCCCATGCTTTTATCGATGCGGGAAAGTTGACTACCCAATTTCCTGGAGTCCAGCTTTGGGTGGATCGCATCGATCCTTCTACAGGCACTCTTTACGGCATTCAGATTTTTGAAACCGACGGCAAAGGACCTCCCCGAGTCGTCTTGGCGGATAGCGCAACGATGGATTACGCCGATCACGGCGCAACCCTTATGCTAAGGCTTAAAAGCGGAGAAAATCACATGGTGGACAAGGATGATCCATCGGGATATTTCCGCATCCGTTTTTCTTCGGAAGATTTTGCCATTAAAAATGTGAACGACCGACTGGAACGCCGGGATCGCAAACATCGCAGCGACCGCGAAATGCCTGTCAACATGATGCTCGAAGTGATTGAAGAAGCGAAAAAGAGCGAAGGGAAGATTATCGAAGAATCGTACGGAATGCTTTTACCGGATCTGGTCCATTTGCGGGAATTTGTCAAAGGGGATTCCATCGTTCCTAAAAATGGAAACTGGGAATATGAAGCGGATTCTCTTCGCCACGTGAGAGCCTTGCGGGATGTTGCCATTGCAGAAAGGACTCGTCAGAGAATGGTACACAGAACTTCGGAACGTGTTCTTTCCGAAAAAAAGCGTCAAGCGCAGTACTGGGTGGAAGTTCACAAAAAATTCAGTACGAGCGTCGCTTGCCTCATTTTTGTTTTAATCGGTGCTCCGCTTGGAATTATGGCGCGTAAAGGCGGCATTGGAACGGGCGTTATTTACAGCATCGCATTCTTTGTCTTGTACTGGGTCTGTTTGATCGGTGGAGAAAATCTCGCTGACCGCTTGATCGTTTCACCGGTTCTCGCCATGTGGATTTCCAATGGGATCATCGGCGTAATCGGAATCTTGCTCACATGGAAAATGGTTCGGGACCGTTACTCGGGAACGACTCCGTTAGGCCATGTCAAGAATTTCTTTATGGGTATTTGGCATAAAATTTCCCGTAAAAAAGTGGTGACGGAGGGAACTGTCAGATGAAGTTCTCCCGCTATCTTGTTTGGAATTTTGTGAAGATGTTCCTGCTCGTGCTTTTGGGCGCGGTCTTCATGTTCATTGTGATCGATTTTGTGGGGAACATCAAAACGTGGCTTGCACGGGATCTGGCAGATGCTAGGGCTTATTATATCGCTTACATGCCCTATATTGTTTATCTCGTTTCTCCGGTAGCGCTTTTTATTGGTATTGTCGCCTCGGTGGGGAATATGTCGCGGCATCTTGAATTTACCGCGATCCAGCAATCGGGCCGAAGCCCTTTCCGAGCGCTTATCCCGGTCTTTTTTGTCGGTGCAATAGTAACGGTGCTTTCCTTTTATCTCGATGCTAAAGTTTTGCCTGATGCAAACCATAACCGGTATAAAATTATGGAGCCCATGGCGCAGCAGCGCAAGGATCCCCGAATCAAAGACAAACATGATTTTGTGTACATTTCGGGGGACAAGACGAGCTGGTTTATGCGCATGTACGGTGGAACGACAAAGATCGGTCGCGACGTGGTGCTGCTTATTTACCGCGACGGAGATTTGGCAGAACGTTATGACGCCCGCCGTTTGCGTTGGATAGAACCGGATACAGTCCGGGCGCTTCAAACGGAATCGAAACCTTCTCGACAAATGGTGGCCGAAAGGAAAAACGCCGAAAAAAAAGAAAAAGATTCTAAAGATTCCGTCGTCAAATCGATTCAGCGTAAAATGGATTCCATTCAAACGGAAAAACTTTCTGCGAAGCCCAAAAAAGAATCCCCAGTGGAAATCAAACCGGGCTACTGGCGCTTGGAAGAAGGTTTCCAGCGTTCCTTCCACAAAGACGGTTCCGTTCAGATTCGTCATTTTGTCCGTGAAAGTTTAAAAGGAAAAACCTCCCTTCTCCCCGAAGATTTTTTGGATGAACGCCAACGTGGTGACGAAATGGATGCCAAAACGATCCTTCGAAAAATTGAAGTCCAAAAGCGTTCCGGTGAAAAAACAAACAAACTGGAAACGGCTTATTTCTTCAAATATTCCGGTTCCATGATGAATTTTATCGTCCTTTTGATCGGGGCGGCCTTGGCGCACCGCTTTAATCGGAATGGAGGCCTTTCCCAAAAGTTTGGAATCGGTATTCTGCTTGTTTTTAGCTATTATGTGGTTATACGAATCG
Source organism: Fibrobacter sp. (assembly GCA_017959225.1). Taxonomy (GTDB): domain Bacteria; phylum Fibrobacterota; class Fibrobacteria; order Fibrobacterales; family Fibrobacteraceae; genus Hallerella. Next base: position 38,613 of record JAGDBD010000005.1, read on the forward strand.
GTCTCAAGATGGGGGAAAATGGTGCGTTGAATCCGATGCTTGGCGCATGGATTGGACATATCATTTTTGCGGTGGTAGCTATTTGGATGCTGCACCGCTCGTTCCGCTTGTGATCGACACGAAAATGATGGTTGGTAATTAGAATGTCTGATATTTTATACATCGTTTCCGGTCTTTTGATTGGCCTTGCGTTCCAAGGCGGTCTTTTTCTTTTTGCAATTCCGGTGGCTTTGATTGCGTTGGTCCTTGCCTGGTTGAACCGTCCGAGCCTTCCGACTTCCAAGGCGAATACTGCAACGGTTCCTGTTTTACGTGCGACGCGGACAAATGACGCAACGGCAATCGGTCGCATTCTTCGCCCGGCGGTTACCCAGACGAGCCCTTCCCTTTCGGCACGGGATACGTTTACGGCTTATCCGGGAGAAGGCGATTCTTCGCTCGATAAGCTTAAAGGCAATGAAATCTGGGATAAACTTGAACGGGACTTGGACCCGATTTACCGCTCCATTCTGCGGGCTCTCCAGACTCTTGTGCCGAAATCCCACACGGTGCTTTTGCTTTTTAAATCGGGAGATGGAAAATCCTTTGCCATTCGCCAGTTCTCGGCAGAAGTCGAAGCGGAAATCAATATGAACGCCCGCATCGACGATGGCTCGGGAGTGATCGGTCAGCTTTCCCACCGGGATGTGAACCGCATCCTTGAAGGCGATCTTTTGAATGGAAAAAGTTTGGGTTATTATGCTACGGTTCCCATGGTGCATTCCGTTGCCGGAGTTCCCATTTACAACAGCAAAAGTCAAAGGGTCGGCGCTCTTGTCATCGATTCTTTGGAACGCAATGCGTTTAACGCCACGTTGATTCCGATTCTCGACAGCTTTGCTGCCATGTTCTACATGCTCACATACAAGAGCTACACGTCGGCGTCGAATTACCGCGAAAAGAAAAAGTTCTATGAACTTTCCGCATACCAGCAGAAATTCTTTAAAACCACCCTTTTGA
>JAGDBD010000020.1 GCA_017959225.1 Fibrobacter sp.
CCTTAAAAACGATTCCGTCGATCGAGATACTTTGGCCATTGCCATTTGGAGCGAATATGACGACAACGACGAACCGGGAGACGTTCAACACGTCTTCATTCCACTAGGAGACAACTTTCAACCGTCCCTCGTCACCGTCAGCGATTCCACATGGACAACAGGCGTCGCCATCGATTGGACGCGCCCCACAGATCAAACCGACTACTTCAGTCCTGAAAGCCTTTCCGGTCCCATCGCTGGTTACAACATTCTTCTTTGGGCCGAAAACGAAGATCAGGACATCCGGAATGTCAAGGTGAAAATCACCCACAACGGCAAAACGGATTCTACAGGCAAAGATTTCTGGATGCGGCATCACCGCTTCCGATTCACCAATGACTCTCTTTGGATCGACGCCACCTCTTCGGACGCAAGCGACAAAAATTACTTACGTCTTGCAGTCATTGACGGAAACGGTTTTGATTTTAAAAACGACAGCGCAAACCGCTACCGCATGGTCATCGAAGGGTTAAAGCCCGAAAGCAATTACACCATTGGAATCATCGCCTGGGATTCCGCAGGCAACCCATCGGGAACAGGTTCTGTGGAAACAAACCAGCTCTTTACAACCACCGACCAAATCGCACCGCTCATCGGAAATAAAATTTGGGTACGCGCCGACTCCTCAGACAAAACCAGAGCGAACCTCGATTCCAACCGTGTCCTTATCTACTGGGCACGGAGCGCTGACCCTCTGACCGATACAAGCGGAATCACAGCGGACTCCATTTTACACTATCCCACTTACTGCTTTGACGAATACTGCTACCGCGAAGTCAAAAGCTATGTCGTAGAACTTTGGAACGGCAGTGCTTGGGAAGCGGCTCCCCAAGCGGGCGGCGAATCCGAAAGCAAATATGTCAAGTCTTACGAAATCGACGGCGACACCATGAAGGTTTCTGCAACAGGACCTCTTGTCGCCGACACGATTCGTTGGGTTATCCCCGGAGACACTTTGATTATTCGCATCCGTTCCATCGATTCTTCGGGATACTATTCCAAAGCGCTGATCGATACGATTCTAGTTTCCCTTGGACCGGAAGCCGATCTCAACTGCCCCACGGGCTTTGTTCCAGTCCGAACAAGCGACACCACACGGTTCTGCATCGAAAAATTCGAACATCGAAATAGCGACAGTACTTTTGCCCACGGAGTCCTTTACGCAGAAGCGGTCGCTGCATGCGAAGAAATGTCCGCAAGCGGTTTCACCGTTTCCCTCTGCAAATCCGCCGACTGGAAATCCGCCTGTACAGCACGAGGCAGAAGTTCTTACGGAGTCATCGAAGAATCCGATTTTTCCGCAGCGGAATATCTGTATAAAAACTGCGATGTCGGATCGGATGATTCCACAAACGCTCTCGACATATCCAAACGGAACAAGCTTTGCGTAAGCCCGGACGGTGTACGCAATTTCGCAGGCGCATTCCAGGAATGGGTCGTCGGAACAAGCGACACCATGCTCCAGGTTCTCCGCGGATCCAGTTACATTTACTATTCTGGCGAATCCCGAGAATCCCTTTCCAAGTGCACCACATACTTCATTCCGCATCGTACACGTGCCGGTTACACGCAAGATACGGTTTACCTTTACAGGGAAGGTTCCAAAGTGGATACAAGCTATACGGCAGACACCACCCGGACCCTGTACCAGATTCTAACGAAAAAGGATTTCACCGATTCCGTCCAATTCTTTAAGGTTTCAAGTGCAGACGGGGATTCCCTTGGCGAAGATTACGCTCCCCTTTCCGAATACAAAAAAGGCGGCGAGACTTGGCTCAAGGAACTTGCAGGCGATTTGACTTATGAACCGATCCGCACCGAAGCGGTATTCTTTACCGGTGAAACGGTTTCGTACAAAGGTGCTGCAGCATTTTACACGGACGCATCCATTTCGTTCCGCTGCTGCGCTTACCCTGAATAATTTATTCGATATACATTTTTTCGATCCGATGGTGGAAACGCGTTTCTACAGGGCCACGGCGAAGCTTGAACGTCGGCGTTAAAAGTCCCGATTCCACCGAAAGCGGATCCGAGACAAGGGTCCACTTTTTAATTTGTTCCCAACGGTTCAGCTTGCGGTTTACCGTATCCACATGGGACTGCACCACATTCAAAATTTCCGGATTTTGAATGGCGGCTTCCGGATCAAAATCTTTTCGATTTTTTCCAAGAACGCGCATCGCTTCATCATAGCCTAAAAAGATCAGCGCAGAAACGAACTTTCGGTTGTTTGCAACAATCATCGCGGCTTCAATCAGCGGATGGCGCACCAGTTCAAGTTCTATCGGCACAGGAGACACATATTTGCCCGTACTCGTTTTAAAAATTTCTTTGATGCGACCCGTTAAAAAGAGAAAACCTTCCTTGTCCAAATACCCTTGGTCGCCTGTCCGGAAGAATCCGTCTTCCGTCCAAGCGGCACGGTTCATTTCGGGCATGTTGCGATAGCCTTGGAAAACGCTCATGCCTTTCACAAGGATTTCATGTTGTTCGCCGATTTTTACTTCCAGGCTCTTTAACGGCTTCCCCACCGACCCGATTTTATTTGCCGAAGGCACATTGGAACTGATCACCGGGCTACATTCCGTAAGCCCGTATCCTTCATAAATGGGGAACCCGATATTTACAAGAAAGCGGTACACCGTTTTGTTCAAAGCGCTGCTTCCCGAAATAATCCATTTGTACCTTCCACCCAAAGCTTCCCGAATCTTTGCATAAATGAGCTTGTCGTAAAAGGCGTGACGGATCGGTGAACAACCCGGAACCGTTTTTTTGGCAAAGAGTACGGCCCTATGCATCAGCAAACGTTTCGCTCCGCTTAATTTGTACTCTCTCGATGCGATCGCTTCGGCAAGGCGTTCCAAAATGCGCGGCACAAAAGTTCCAATCGTCGGGCGTACTTCGTGAGCAATCACCCCAGCATTCTTGGGGGAATCGGCAAAATAAAGTTTTAAATGTTTGCGCATGTAAAAACAGATCACCATGCGTTCAAAAACATGGGCCACCGGAAGGAGCGTCATCGCGGAATCCGTTTCCGGCTTCGGATCGATCATTCCGTCCAAAGCGGCGACCATGGAAAGCATATTACGATGGGAAAGTTCCACTCCTTTGGGGCGTCCCGTCGAACCGCTTGTATAAATCACCGAAAAAAGATGGCTGCGCTTAATGGTATCTATCCGGTATTTGAACCATTCCTTCGTCCCATATTCCCGCGAAAGGATTTCCCCTTCGGTCAAAAGGCTCTTCCAGTAAATGCCGTTGATAGGAAGTTTGGCGTTTTCGTCAAAACAAATGACGTAGCGGAAGCGCGCCAAATGCTTTCGAATTCCCGCATCAAGGTTTTCCACGTTGTCCACGGCCAAAAATCCGATTTCGGAATCTTCGCATTGGAAAAGAAAATGCTCTTCGCTGATATTCGGAAATAGGGGTACGGTTGGCGCATGGCAAACTTCGCAGGCCAAGTCCGCAACGATCCAATTCGGCGATGTACAGGCGATAATTCCAAGGCTCTTCCCTTCACCCACCCCATGCTTTGAAAAGGCGAGCGACGCGTAAAAAAGCATTTCTTCCAAACGTTTTCCCGAATAGGCTTCCCACGATCCGTTGACCCTCCTGTACCAGCCGGGAAAATCGTTTGCACGACACATGTCCAAAAATAAGGACGGAATGGAGTGGAATTCGTTCATTTGCATGGATATTTGCCTTTTTCACAAAAATACGTTAATTATTTCAAAAAAAATTTTTTATGTGCATTACAATTTTGTCACTTTTTGAAAATATCGATTTTGCCGAAATTTCTGCAAAAGCCACTTTTGAAAATCTTGCATTTTTGATTTTACAATTTTGTAACATTTTTTCTTTTTTTGGCGAAATTTTTCTGTTTTCGCTATTGTTATATTTTTCTCCGACAAAAACAAAACTGTCAAATCATTGGAGAAAACAATGGCAATCAAAAACGCATATCTCAATAAGGTCTACGAAAGCGTCGTTGCTCGTGACCCGGATCAGGCACTCTTCCACCAGGCTGTCCGTGAATTCCTCGAATCCCTCGACCCGGTCCTCGAACAGGACAAGTCTTGGGAAACCAACGGCGTGATCGACCGTCTCGTCGAACCGGAACGCGTCATTACGTTCCGCGTTCCTTGGGTTGACGACCAGGGTAAGGTTCAGGTGAACCGTGGCTACCGTGTTCAGTTCAACTCCGCTATCGGTCCTTACAAGGGCGGTATCCGTCTCCGTAACGAAGTTACTCTCTCCATGCTCAAGGTCCTCGGCTTCGAACAGATCTTCAAGAACAGCTTGACCACGCTCCCCATGGGTGGCG
>JAGDBD010000006.1 GCA_017959225.1 Fibrobacter sp.
AGTGGTAGTTTCAGCTGTAAGAATAAGAGACGAATCTCAAAATTTCCGGTCGCCCAATGCCGGACGGCAAAGGGCTATGTCAAACAGAAATCTAGTATAAAATGTTGGTTAGAGATTGCTTCGGCCCCTTACAGGGCCTCGCAATGGCATTCAAAACATAAGTCCAGAACGGCAGCAAAAGCCGAATCAATTCACCTTTGATTCGCAATGGAGCATTAAGGTTCCGAAGCGGTTTCCCACATTCCATTTACGCAAACTTGGCGGGCCGAGAAATTGCCAATGGAAACATCCCTTGTTTCGCCATCTTCACAGACTTTGACGCTTTCGTTCTGCCACTCGCCATCTTTACATACCTGAGTGATTTCCATTCCGTAGACTACAGTCTCCCAAGTTTCTCCCTCGGTTTCTGCAGTGCATTCCGGGCGCTTCGCCTTCCACCCCGTTTCTGTGCAAACCGACAACTGACCACCCCAAACTACGGCTTCTTCACCGATATTTTCGGCAGTACATTCAGCATCTTCTTTAGGCATCCATTTGGAATCTTTGCAAACCATCTCAACTTTTAACATTCCCAATTCAGAAACTTTTGTTTCTCCTTCCGTACAAGGCTTTATTTCACTCACCAATTTTCCATTTCGGCAAACCATATCTATTTCGTATCCAAACGAAATCCGAGTAAACCATTCCCCTTCTTCTTCCTCGGAGCATTCAAACGCAGCTAAAACTTTGCTTGAATCCGTAGACCAGTACCCGTTTTCACAGACCACAGTTACGTCCGCTCCAAAAATATTGAGGGAGTCAATTGCACCTTCTTCGTCACACGAATATCTTTCCATGGTAGCAGCGCTATCCGCAGTCCACATTCCGTCTTTGCACGCTGCAACAATCGGAAATCCGAATGGTTCAAAAGTCTTCAGTTCACCGTCGTTACTGGAATCGCATTTTCCTAAAATTTGCTGAATTATAATTTGTGTAGAATCCAGAACAGCCGAACTGGAAGAACTTTCGACAGAAGCCAATTCGCTAGAGCTGGAAACATTCTTATGGCTAGAGCTCGAAACGTTTTTATGACTAGAGCTAGAAACACCTTTGCTTGAACTGGAAGAAACCGCAGCAGAATCTACAGAATCCGAACTGGAAGAAATCTCCGTAGGCTCTTCCGGGCTTGCGCTAGAAGAATTTTCACAAGCCACAAACGAAGCCAGGGCAAGCATCATCAAAAACAATGAAAATTTTTTGGCATTTTTGGTTTTCATACGCACCTCTCCTTTTTTGCCAAATTTAGAAATTCACAAAGTTTTGGCAAGCAGCACAACGAGCCTCCAAAACAACATATGGTTGATACAGTTCACTCCGATAAAACGTTACTGAGCGGTATGCATGCAGAAATAAGCTTTTCATCTTTTGGAGATCCGCACCCATGGACCTATATTATAAGTACCTAACGGAGTGTGTTTATGGATTTAAAAACTTTACCTTTGGCCGCAGGCCTTGCTGCGGCTCTTTTCTCGTCGGCTAATGCCGCGGTCACCATTTACGAAGCCGAAGACCAGACTCTTCCAAGCGGCGGAACCATATCGGATACCGCTGTGTACGAACTGGACATGTCCAAAGGCTGGCAAATTTACGACACGTTGCAAACCATTAAAATCTCTGGAAATAAATTCGTCAACACGTCCGGAGAAATGACTTTCAACGTCACCGTGCCAGAAACCGGTCTGTACGATCTCATTATCCATATGTGGATTAAAGATCTGTACATTAGCAACAATTCAACTATCGAAGTGGACGGGAACACCATCGGAACTTACGCTTCTAACACAGGTACCATGATGAACAAAGAGTTCACCTTGACCGGTAGCGTTAAGTTAAAAGCCGAAATGGAGCACAGTATCGTTTTAAAAGCCGCAAGCGCAGCGGGCGTCGATTACCTCTCCATTGAGCCGCATCCCAAAGCCGTTTTCACTTTGAGCGATGCTCCGGTTTCTGCCGGGGCAACCGAGTCCGCTTACAAGCTCAAACATTTTATCAACCACAACTTCGGTCAAAAAACCATCAGCGGCATGATGATCGGGGACAACATTTTCAACTACCACTACGGCGATACCCTTGCAAACGGAGACGCTGATCTCAAAAGCAATTACCTTCTCCATTCCTATGCGGAATGTGTCGCTGCAGGAATCGACGATTGCCACACAGACGATTCCATTACTTGGAAGGGTCAAGTGGACATTGCAAAATTCAAAGAGCTTTCCGGTTACTATCCGGCTCTTGGTGGATTTGACATGCTCTTTGCAGCAGGTGGCGGATCCAAAAAAGGCTGGTTCCGCGGATACACCGAACATAACGTTCAAATGGCCCAGGAACTTTGGGAAGCAGGCGGAATTCCAGCGTTCAGCTGGCACTGGAAAGTCGGAAGCGATACGGTTTTCTACAGCAAAGAAGGCGGATATAAAAACGCCGGCTGCACCGACGGTGTCATTGCAAGTTCCGCAAACAACACCTGCTTCAACTACACCAAGGCTTTCACCGACAGCACATGCAAAGAAATCAACACCGCATCCGAAGAATATCAGCTGATGCTTGCCGACATCGATAGTGTTTCTAAGCACTTCTTGACGTTGCAAGATTCCGGAGTCGCCGTTCTTTGGCGTCCGCTGCACGAAGCTTCGGGAGGTTGGTTCTGGTGGGGCGTCGCAAGCGCAAACTGTTACAAAGCTCTGTACAACCTCGTGTTCAACCGAATGGTGAACGATAATGGAGTCAAAAATGCGCTCTGGATTTGGAACATCAAGACGGATCCGTCTATCGGGTACGATTACAGCGCTCTCAACGGGGAATGGTACCCGGGTGACGAATACGTAGACATTGTCGGAGTCGATATTTACAACGACCCAAGCGATCATCAGTCAAACGCCAACTACTTCAATAAGACCATTAGCGAAGTCGGTGTAAATAAAGTCATCGCGCTGACGGAAAAC
>JAGDBD010000001.1 GCA_017959225.1 Fibrobacter sp.
TACCCGTGCCTCATGGACGCAGACATTTTGATATTCAATGCAGACGTGGTACCGGTGGGCAAAGACCCAAAACAGCACGTAGAATTTGCCCGTGACGTCGCCATTCGCTTCAACAAGCAGATGGGCAAGGACGTTTTTGTCGTTCCGGAACCGCTCATCCAGGAAACGACAGACGTAATCCCGGGCCTGGATGGCCGTAAAATGAGCAAGTCCTATGACAACACGATCGAACTTTTCTTGGACGAAAAGGCTCGCAAGAAGAAAGTGAACAAGATTGTGACGAACAGTCTTCCGCTAGAAGCTGCAAAGGATCCGGATACTTGCAACGTGTTCAATCTTTACAAGCTTTTTGCGACACCGGAAGAAACGGCGGCTCTCGCCGAAACTTACCGTGCAGGCGGTATGGGTTGGGGCTATGCGAAGGGTGAATTGCAGCGTGTTCTGGAACGTACCTTCGGCGAAGCCCGTGAAAAGTACAATGATCTGATGGCTCATCCGGACCGCATTGACGAAATCCTTCACGCTGGTGCAGAAAAGGCTCGCCCCATTGCCCGTGAACATATGGACATGGTCCGTGAAGTTTTAGGATACGGAAAGTCCTTCTGATTTTTCGACCCAGATTCTTCCATCCGTGATTTCGATAACGCAGACGCTTTCGCCTGCGTTTATCATTTCTCCACGGGTTTGCACGTCAAAGGATTTGTTTTTAAAACGGGCGTGGCCTACCGGGCGCAGGGGAGTTTCTGCTTTGCCGATTTCTCCGATTTGGACTTCCACAATGTTTTCAGTGGGGGATTTGGCTTCTTCAAGATCCGCTTTGAGCATGGGAGTCCAGCCTTCCGGTAAAAGGGGAATTAAATATTTGGACGCGACAATGGGGAATATGGCAGCAATCAGCGCACAGCCTGTGACGTAAAGAATGATGGGGTAAATGGCGTTCGTGTCGGCCGATTCCACTCCGGGAATGAAAGACGGAATTTGAGAAATGTCGAATGTGAATGCGATAGCAAGTCCCATGCAGACGATTCCCGCGATGCCAAAAATAAATGTTCCCGGCAATATAAGAATTTCGACGACAAAGAGGATAACGCCTGCAACGAGAAGCAGTAATGGCAAATATTCGCCGATATGATTTGCGTACTGTCCAAGGAATACTGTCGCTAAAAGAACGATTCCGACGATGCCGAAAATTCCGAAGCCAGGAGTTTTAAATTCGATGTAAAGAGATCCGAACCCGAGAATCAAAAGAATTCCGGAAATGCCTGCGATAAAGCGGACAAAACGTTCTCCCCATGAAATTTCGATTTCGTGGACTTGCTCAATGGAAAGCATTTTTTCAAATTCGGCCCGGTTCTGCGGAGTGCCTTTGGAAAAGTGAAGCGCAACGGCTTCTTCGTCGGTCATGGTTAAAAGTTCCCCGGCGTCCACAAGAACCTTGGGCGTTCCCCAAAAAGCTTTGTCGCTGTCGCTCCATTTTTCATATTTGGAAGCGTCTACGGCGATGGTTGAATCTTTGTGGTGAAGTTCGTACACGGAAAGATCGGGTGAAACCATGGCGGTTGAAAGAAGTTCCGGGTAGCCGTTCTTTTGGGCGAGATTTCGGAACTTGGCACGGAGCGGCGATTGAATTTTTTCTCCAAGAATTTGCGGAGTGCCGTCGCTGTTTTGAACGATGGGTGCGCAGTCTCCGATGGTCGTTCCGGGGAGCATGTAAAGTTCCTTGTTGGAAAGAGCGATCAGGGCGCCTGCGCTAATCGCTTTTTTGGAAACGAAAGCGACCGTCTTTGAATTTTTGATTCCCATGATGGTATCGACAATGTCGAAGGCTGCATCGAGGCGTCCGCCGAACGTGTTGATGTCGAAGATGATGTAATCGGGATTTTTTTCGACGGCTTCGCCAATGGCCCTTGCGGTGTATTCGTACATGCCGGGATCCACGTCCCCTTCTAGAGAAATCCATGCGGCAGTCTTTGCGTTTGAAAGGCTTATCAGGGTGAAAATTGTCAAAAGGATAATTTGTATGTAATTAAAAGGCTTCATTCTTAAAATGTCCTTCAAAATTTTATCTTCTTAAATCAGGTTTTCCACCGGCACGGCGAAGCTCCTGGATTTTGGCAAGGATCGCTTTGTCTGCATGGAGAATTTTTGTGAGAGCGCTTGGAGTTAAATCGAACGCTCTTGCGGCTTCCTTGGTGTCTCCACCGTTAGCTGCGACGATATCTAAAACGTCGGCGATAAATTGGGGGTAAGCTGCGTTTGACGGCTGAATGTGCCCCATGCTTCCGGGAAACTTGAGCTCGCTAGGATTTTTAGGCGCTTCCCGCACGTTCAAAGCGATGGCAAGCCTCATTCGGTGCAGCGCATGGACCTTGTTCTCGTTTGCGCTTCGGCTCTCACAGGATTTGATTGCTAAATTGAATGCGGAAAGTCGAAGATCGACTCCGGAATTCGTCTTGTTGCGGAATTGTCCGCCCGGGCCACTTCCTTGGAATCCTGAGACTTTACAGGCTCGGAGAAGTTCGTTTAACGGCATTTTTAAATAGGTATCGCGATGCATCACAAGAAAAATATAACATTCGGCGCAAAGAAGCTTGCTCTAGCCCTTTGTTTGCTCTCTCTTGCCCTGCTTTCTGCTTGCGCAGGGCATACCGCCGCCCAGACTTCCGATGCGGTTACGTATGCACAGACTTCGGAACAGAAACTTCAACTTTTAGAAAAGACTTATACGGAATTTATTGCAAAGGTGGAAGCGGAAGTTCCTCCAGAAGCGCTTCTTGAATTTGTGACGGATTCTTCTTTTTATTGGACGGATACTTTGCAGCGCTATGCGAAGGAAATGCCTGCGGAACAGGTGGAACAGCTTCCCTTGGGTGAAATGCTCGCCGTTCTCGTTTACCGCGTCTATGACCGTGAACGTGCCTGGGATCCAAATATGAATGAAGACTACCGCATGTTTTCTCTTTTGACAGGCAAGTCCGGCCTTATCCGTCGCATGACGAATTTAAAGCTCGGACCTTTTGAAATCAAAAAAGACCGCGGCAGTGTTGGACTGGCCACAAGCCCGAAAGTTCCGGTGATCATTTTTGCATGGGACGATATTTCGTGGAAACTCGATATTAAAGCGACGCTTCCGCTTGTGACGAAAGGCCTTGAAAGCATGGGCATGAAAAAGGAATGGTCGAATAAGGAACTTGCTTTGTACTTGCTCGAAAAGGAATTCCATTACACATATACGAATATCCGTTTTGACGATTCCCTTCTGGACCCTTATTCCACGTTCTAACGGGCGGATTTCGGATGTCTAAAAATTTGAAACCTTGGAAAACGATTTCGTCCAAGTCTCTTTTGGATACTCGTTTTTTAAAAGTGGATCAAGAAGTCTGTGAACTTCCCAATGGAAAAATCATTCCGGATTTTTATACGCTTTGGCAACCGGACTGGGTATTAATCCTTGCGCAAACGAAAAGTGGCGAATGGATTATGGAACACCAGTACCGCCACGGTACAGGAAAAATTTCTTTGGAATTTCCGGCAGGGATCGTGGATGCGGGGGAGTCTCCTTTGGAAGCCGCCAAACGTGAATTGCAAGAAGAATGCGCTTATGGCGGTGGAAGTTGGGAATATTTAGCAGAACTTCCGATGAATCCGGACCGTCACCGCGGGCGTTTTTTTGTGGTCCGTGCAACGGGCGTGGAACGTCAGGGACAAACGCATTTTGATATGAGCGAAGAAATTGAAACTCTTTTATATTCAACAGAAACTGTGATTTCAAAAATGCGCTCCGGTGAAATCCATCATCCTCATCAGATTGCTGCGTTTGCGCTTTATGGCGTCGATTTATTGCAAGGAATTCAATGAAAAAGACGATTTTTGAAACGGAAGTTAAAGGCTCTTCTCTTTCGAACGTGGATGCCGGTGTGAAAATTTTGTGCGACCGTGGGCGGCATCCTAAAATGGAATGGTTTGCAAATTCAGGCGAAAGCCTTTGGTGTTCAACGGAAGCGGATTCGTTTAGACGATTGGAATTCTTTTCGGAGCGTTCAACGGGCCTTCGAAAAAATGCAGATACTTCTCTTTCGACCATTGAACATTTGACGCCTGTACTTTTGATGTATCCGCAGTCGTACTTTGAAATTCGTGGGCTGTCGAAAGAACTTCCGATTTTGGACGGTAGTTCTTACCCGTGGTATGAAGCGGTTCGAAAAGTAGCAGGGCTGCCGCAGGATCTGTTGTTTTACGATGCACCGATCCGCGAAAGATTTGATTGGGGGTACGGCTTTATGGAAGTGCGCCCTGCGGATTCTTTTGAAGTAGAATATTCGATTTCTCACGGATCTTACGAGGATGATGCCTATGTGGAAATCTATGAAGCGGAAGATCTGGTAAAACTTTTTCCGGCGCGCACATTTATTTTTGAAGACGATTTTGAAAAAGCCCGTGTTGCAGGGCTTCTTTCTGCCGTGAACGAAAATTGCGGACTTTTGCTGAAGGAAAATGCAGGCGAAGCGCTTCCGGCTTTTGGGAAAAGTTTTCGGATGCCGAGCGAACCGGTGATGCATAAAATCCTCGATTTGATTGGGGATCTTGCCGTGCCGGTGCCATTTTTACCTAGATTGCGAGTTAGAATTCACAATGGTGGGCATTCCGCTCACCGCAAATTGCTAGAGAGGATTTTGGAATATGCTTACAGATACACTCCCCAAGTCGACTAAGCCGGGCGTCCTTTACGATTATGCGGCGATTCTTCAGGTTTTGCCGCACCGCTACCCGTTCCTGTACATCGATCAGGTCCTTTCGATGGATCTTGAAGCGGAAGTGCCGACTATCGTGGCGCAGAAGAATGTGTCTTTTAACGAACCGTTTTTCCAGGGACATTTTCCGGGTGAACCGGTGATGCCCGGTGTGATTCAGATCGAAACCATGGCTCAGGCGGGTGCGATTCTTGCGGGTCTTCGTTATGAATCGGAATGCGCCGGTAAGCGTCCGGCTTTTATGGGTGTGGATGGTTGCCGTTTCCGTCGTCCGGTGCGTCCGGGTGATACTCTCGATGTGCGCGTTTCTCTCGATAAGATGCGTCGCGGCATTCTGTTCTTTACGGGCGAAATTCGCTGTGGTGATCAGGTTGTTTGCAATGCGACTTTCAGCGCAACAATGATTTAAGGCTTTTGTTCCGAACGGGCTTTTGTCCCGAACGGAACTCTACTGCGGAAAGCGTTCGCGGCATCCGCCACTCCACTCGGCTCGCGCTGCTCGCTCAGCGGTTAAGAGCATAAGGCAGCCGGCTTTTATTCGCTTTGCTCATGCGCCGGGGGTAACGCTGAACTCGTTCCGTATCGGACGCCGTTCCCGCTGAAAGGCTTTTGTCCCGAACGGAACTCTACTGCGGAAAATGTGCAAAAGAAAAGGCTCCCGATAGGGAGCCTTTCTGCGTAATGGTGAATGCTTTGATTAATGAACGAGAACCTTTTGGCTTGCGCTAAAGCCTGCGCCGTTGACACGCACCAGGTAAACGCCCTGCGGAGCGGTAATGCGGAAGGCGTGGGAACCTGCCGAAAGGGTTCCGCGGTGCAAGTTCAAACGGGTGCCGTTGAGGGAGTAAAGGTCCACGGTCACATTGCCAGCGTTCGGAATCGTGAGCTGCACAGTTCCGTTCGAAACATGAATGGACGACTGTGCCACACGGGTAACATCACGGATGCTTGCCTTTGTGCCGTCGAAGTATGTTTCCACCTTCGTAATGGTAGCGGTTTCCGGGCTGAACGTGTCAAATTCCGTGTCGAAGTTGTTGATGACAATTGCTCCGTCATCGACCACAACGTTATCGATGTAGACTTCGCCGGTAAAGGCGTCTGTCGTCAGCTTGATAATGACCTGGAAAAGATTCCCGAGGTTTTCTGCAATGGAGTAGTCATCTTCCCAATAAGCGAAGTCAGCTACTGGGAACGAGCAAACGGTAGAGTCTCCTGCCGGAATATCGCAGTAATTGTTGGCGTTATACCAGCCCCATGCGGTGTGGGTGTCGCTGCCGTTGGTCTTGAGGGCCATGGTGTACTGGATGCTCGAAGTAGAAGCGTTGTAAACCTTGAAGCTGATGGTCGATGTGGCGGAAAGGGTCGTTGTAAAGCTGTAAGTGAGGTTTGCACCTTCGCTTGCGTCGGTGTTCGTGTAAGTGACCTTCATCCAGCCATTTTCGCCAGATGCAGACGGAGTGTAATCCTTGATTTTGACCTTGGAAGAATCCAGGTTATAAATCTTGGTAAGTGCGCTTGCGGAATTGGCGAGGCTCCAAATGACGTTATTATAGAATGCACCCGCATCTTCTTCGTGGAGAGTCCAACCCATGGCTCCTGCATAGCCCTGTTGGAAAGCGTATGTATATGCGCTGTCAATGGTGAGCAAACGGGAACCGGCCGGGTCATTGGAAAGGTTATTGCTGACGGACGTGTTCAGGTTGTCCCAGCTTGCACCAGGGAGTTCGCCCACGACCATCGGTTTGTCGAGTTGGAAGTATGCATATGGGTGGTGGAAGGGGCTAGCCGCGTTGTCGTTCCACTGCGGATAGTAATGGACCTGGTAAAAGTCCAGAGTTCCCTGGGTGTACTTGTTTTCGCCAGAAGCTAAGAGTTTTTCGTCGGTGTAATAGTTTGTTCCGGCCACATCGCTTGTCATGCTAAAGCGGGCACTTCCGTTGCTCACGAGGTTGCTCGGAGCTTCTTTGTGGATCGCATCTGCGACCATGTTGATGACACGCTGAATGTACTTGATGTCCACAAGGGTCGTGCCCCAGCCGCTACCGAAATTTTCGGTGCTCGTCATGCCTTCCGGTTCGTTGAAAACTTCCCAGGAAAGGAGCGCCGGGTGATCCTTGTATGCTTGGACGAGCGGCAACACGGCCTTGTCAACGAACGCCTGGGTGGCGTTTTCATCGGTCAAAATCAATTTGTTCGCTTCGAAGTTGAAACGGCTTCCCCAAGAGGCATCTGCGGAGTAGGATTCTTTCATCATGTCAAAAGAAAGCAGGCAGATGTTCACGAGAATGCCGTATTCTTCTGCGACATCCAGTACAAGGCCAACGTTTTTGATGGTCTGGTCTTCGATGCCTGAAGTGTAATTGGTGGTGGCGTCAAAGCTCGGATCCATGGAGTTGTTGGTGTAGAGCCACCAGCGGATAGAGTTGCCGCCGGCTGCACGCAGATCGCTCAAATCTTTGCGGAGAGCGTTTTCGTCGATGGTGTTGACGGTTCCGTTGGCAAATTTGCCGACGTCTTGGCCAAAGTTCCACCAGGCGATGTTCATGCCGTTCAGGAAGATTTCGCTTCCGTTGTAGCAGAGCTTGCTTTTGTCATTCGCACAAACGCTCATTTTGTAACCGTCGCCGTTGGCGGCGAAAGCGGCAGAAGTCAGGAGGGAGGCTGCAAGGGCAGCTTTAACAAAGGATTTCATAATTTTCTCCAAGTTCACGATTGTCACTTAATTTATATAAGATGCCCCTGTTTTTAAAGTAAAAAAAGGTTATGAACGGGCCGGAATACAGCAAAAAAGGCTCCCATGGGGAGCCTTTTCAATGGAAATTTTAATCGTTACCGAATTACGATCTTCTTGTTCGAAACGAAATTTTTCCCTTGGACTCGGACAATGTAAATTCCCAATGGAATTTTGGAAAGTTCGACCGAGTGCGTTCCTGCAGAAAGATCTGTTCCAATCCTTTGCACGAGCTTTCCTTGCAACGAGAAAATTGCAACGTTTGAATGGGACGGGACGGTGAACTGCAAAGAGCGGCCCTGTTGCGAAAGTGAAATTACCGACGAATTTTTGCTTACCGGTGAAATGCCGACGTCGTAATCGGTCCACCCCGGCATGCTTTCGAGCTTGTAAACGCGGTCGTCCGCCAGGTTCTTTTTCCAAACGGTTTCGCTGGTTTGAGAAAGGAAATTGCCGCTCCAGGTGTCGTACCACGGCATCCAGAAACTCCACACGGCGTCATCTTCAAATGTGCTGTCGATATCTGGAATCGGGCCGTTTTCCGTCAGCGCGATGACTTTATTTACACCGACTTCGCTAATTGTCTTATTGAAGTAGTTGGCGTTTGACTGGTGATCGCTTGGGTCGTTGTAAATATCGACTCCGACAATGTCTACGTATTCGTCACCCGGGTACCATTCCCCGTTGAGAGCGCTGTAATCGTAACCAATGGCGGGGTCTGTATTGATGTTCCAAACCCAAAGTGCGTTTTTCACACCGTTTACGTTCACCATGCGGTCGAATACGAGTTTGTACAGGGCCTTGTAACAGTCTGCGCCGGCTACACCCCACCAGAACCAGCCTCCCGAAGCTTCGTGCAGCGGACGCCAAACGATTGCGACTCCGGAATCTTGCAAGATCAAGAAGTGCTTGGAAAGACTATCGATGTCCGCAAGCATCAGCTGATATTCTTTGGAAGCGGTGTTGATTTCTTGGCATGTTTCGTCCGTGAAGGCTTTCGTGTAATTAAAACAAGTGTTGTTTGACGAAGTCGCGATGACGCCGTCCGTGCAGCTTGCATTGGTAAAACCGCCGTCATGGGTGTAGAAGATCGTGTCATCTCCGACTTTCCAGTGCCAGCTGAATGCAGGAATTCCGCCAGCTTCCCAAAGTTCTTGCGCCATTTGAACGTTGTGTTCACTATAGCCGCGGAACCAAGCCTTTTTCGAGTTACCTCCTGCGGCGAAGAGCATGTCAAAACCGCCGAGGGCCGGATAGTAACCGGTCAGGGCTTTGAACTTTGAAATGTCCACTTGTCCCTTCCAGCTCGTAGAATCGTCCGGGTGGCATTCGTCCATTCCGGCAGCGACGCATTCCGCGTAGGAGCGAAGGAGATAGTTGCTTTCGAGAACAGCGTCTCCGTTTGCAAGGGTATCGCCGTAGTGGTAGTTGAAAATGTTGTCCCCGATCATCATGCCGCTGATGGTTTTTTGACCGAAGTTGTGGTTGATA
>JAGDBD010000021.1 GCA_017959225.1 Fibrobacter sp.
TGGTCTAATTAGACCCGGATAATGTAGGAAACATGGAATAGTTTGTCAAGGCTAAATTTGTTTTCTATGGTAAATTTATTTATATAAGTCTAAAATTGTATCTAAATAAAAAGAAAGGGGGAAGAATCTCCTTGGTTGCATGCTGGACGAGAGTCCCCAGATGAAAAATGTGGAAATCCGCTTCAATTTGCAAGTTGGTCTGCCGGTGTAGGCCCTACGGCAAATCGAACAGTAAACTGAAAAGCTGATCGAAAGTCCCTGTGAGTCGTTGGGAGATTGACGAAATTAACTTGTTTTTGCTATATTTGAACCACCTTAAACAAGGTCTGGCCGTCGTAGCTCAGTTGGATAGAGCAGTTGCCTTCTAAGCAACGGGTCGTGGGTTCGACTCCCGCCGACGGTATGAAAAGGGTCCCTGACGGGGCCCTTTTTCATTTTCTGTTCGAAAAACTTACCTCTTTTGTAAAATCTTTTTTGAGAACATGAAAAGTCGATAAAAACTATTGACTTTGACTAAAAATTAATGTAATTTGAGAAACGAAATGAGAACATTAGGCGGTGCAATGTTGTAATTCGCCCATGTTCTAAAAAAGGATGGTTGTGATGGAAAATAAGTTGGTTTCAATGAAAAAGTCTCTCTCTGCGGCGTTCGGAATGGCTGCTGTTGTCGGCGCCGTGGTTGGTGCGTCGGCTTCAGCCGCGTTCGCCGTAACCGCTCCGGATCTTCCGATGACGGGATGGGCAACTCAAAATGGAGGCACCACGGGAGGTGCGGGTAAAACCACGGTCACCGTGAGCAATGTCAGCGACTTGCGCAAGTATGCAGAAGCTGGCGGTTACACGATCTACGTGAAACCGGGAACTTATACCGTTCCTTCCAAGGATGCTATTGAAGTGGGTTCGAACGTCACGATTTATGGCTACCAGGGAGCGATCCTTGCGCAGACTTATACCGGTACGACGAACGAAGACAATACTGTCTTGAATATCAAGGGCGATAATGTCATTATCCGGAACATTATCGTGAAAGGGGCGGGCGCTGTCGATAAGGATGCCGGTGACTGCATGCACGTTCAAGGGGGAACCCGTGTTTGGATTGACCACGTCGAAGTTTACGATGGTGAAGACGGAAACCTGGATGTGATCAATGGCGCAAACTACGTGACGATTTCGTGGAGCAAGTTCCATTATACAAGTGCCTCTAGCGAGCACCAGTTCAGCAACCTCATGGGAAATAGCGATTCGAAAACTTCGGATTCCGGAAAGCTTAAAACCACCATGCATCACAACTGGTGGGCGGATGGATCGAAGGAACGTATGCCGCGTGTCCGTTTTGGCCAGGTTCATGTGGCGAACAACCTCTTTGATAGCGATGACGCAAGCCACTGCGTGCGTGCTGCATACAAAGCGGATCTCCGTGTAGAAGGGAATGTGTTCATCGGTGTGAAAAAACCGATTGACCTTTATGAAGGGGATTATACTGCGGTTTATTCGAATGGCAACTATACGGAAAATACAAGCGGAAATTCCGGTAGCGGCACGAATGCGAGCGCCTTTACCCCGACTTACAGCATGAGCATTACCGACGTGAGTACGCAGGCCAAGGCTTATGCCCTTCGCGATTCCATTAAACTTTATGCGGGTGCAACCCTTCCGGATCCGGGATCTTCCACGGAAGTGACTCCGCCGAGCTCTTCTTCTGCCAAGTCTTCTTCTTCGAGTGCTGTATCTTCTTCGAGCAAGGGTTCTTCGAGCTCGGTGGCGGTGAGCGGTACTGCAAACTTGGTAAAGCATGGTGCGGGCTCTTCCACGCAGACTGTGGCTCAGGGCCAAGCGATTGCGAGCTTCTATTACACGATTGAAAATGCAACGGGCGCAACGGTGACAGGCCTTCCGGCTGGAGTTACGGGAACGCTTTCGGGCATGGACTTTACGATTTCGGGAACGGTTTCCGCTACGGCAGCGGTGGGAAGCTATGCGTTTACAGTGACGACAACTGGTGCAGAAAAGAATGCTTCCAAGCAAGGAACGATTACGGTGACGGCAGCCACTTCGACCGTTTCTTCTAGCAGCAATCAAACGCTTTCTTCGAGCAGCTATAGCAGCTCAAGCCAAGCGGAGGCGATTTCTTCTAGCAGCTTGGAAGCCATATCTTCGAGCAGTGAAGTTGCGGATATCGGCCTTGAATCTTCTTCTAGCTCGGAAACAACATCGATCGTTCAGCGGAACGCTTTGAATTCTCAAATGTCGATTTCGCCGGCGGTGATTTCTTCGACAGCAACGCTCCGGTTTACAGCAGAACGTTCCGGAATGGTGCACGTAACGTTCTTGAATGCCATGGGCATTGCGGTTTATTCGGAACGTGTGAATGCAAACGCAGGATCTAATGTGATGACGATTTCCCGTGGACGTATTCCTTCTGGAACGTATTACATGAACGTACGCGGTGCCGGTTTGAATCTCTCTCGCCGTGTGACTGTAGAATAATCGAAATCTCACTACCAAAACCAAAGAAGGCTCTCCGAACGGAGAGTCTTTCTTTGTAAATTGAAGTCCATGAAGCAGATTGTTGGTGTTGTATTGGCGAGCGCCGTTTTGACTTTTGCTGCGCTTTCGGCAGAAGTCCGGGAAAATTTTATTACGAGTTGCGAAGAAGGCGGTTCTTCGTATGATTTTTGCACTTGCGTTTTTGGAAAAGTCGAAAAGAAATATTCTCAGGCTCAAATCGATGCCATTGAGTTGAAACTACGCCGCGGCCATGCGGACTTGGGATATTCGGATTTTGTTAAAAAGTCTTCAAAGGAATGCGATATCGCGTTGAAATCGGGAAAATCTCTCGGAGCGCTTGCCGTCAGCGAAGACGCGAAAGAAGAAAATGCAAAACGGAACTATTCGGTAAAAGATTTGTCTGCGCTGGAATCATTGGGAATCGATGAAGAATTTGCGCAGGGAATCATCAGTGCGCTTTTTGAATCCCCGGAATACAAGAACATTTTTATGGCGGATTGCGCAGTTGAATTTCGCACTTATTTTGGAACGAAACAGGCGGTGAGCGCTTGTGAATGCGCCTATCGAAAAATGGTAACGGGCGGGTCCCTTGAAAAATTGATGTCGCTGATCGATCAAAAAGGCGAGCTGAATGACTCGCTCGCCTTGGAAACTTTTTTGCCGTGCCTTCCCAAAAATTACACGCCGGAACTGGAAAAATTCATGATGGATTCTTGCACGACGGTTGCGTCGAAATCGGTTTGCACATGTATTGTCCAGGACATTAAAAAACGTTTTACCCTGGAAGAACTTTTGCGCCGCACCTTGAAAAATCCTGCATTTATTCAGGGTTATGCGACAGGTGCCGCGCTTCGTTGCAAAGACGATTAAACGAGCGGCACGGATACGATTTGCCCAATGGACTGGTAAACGTCGGCCGTTGCTTTTTTAAAGCAGAGCACGGCAAAATGGGGATCGTCGATGGAATAAATTTTTTTGGCGAAGGGGTTTTGTTCGAGCACAGCTTCTTTGGCATCTTTGCTTGCGTCGGGGGCGATTTCGCCGGTGATGCGAATCCAGTCGTCGCCTGCCATAGCGCAGATTTCGATCAGCGGATTTTTGACCATTTGCTTGTAACAGTCCTTGTCATTTTTGGTGCAAATGTATAAGCGGTCGTTATGTTCTGCGACAATGCCGAAGGGACGGCATTTGGGCTGATTTCCGTCTGTAGTGGTAACGTAAAAAACGCCGGCTTTTTTCAAAAATTCAAGAGCAGTAACCATAAGAAGGGTCTCCGGTAAAGGGTTTTCTCTTTCAAATGTACACAAAATTGAATAAAAAGCCCTTAAAAGCGAAAAAAAGAGCTTTTGATTCCTTTTGACTAACATAAACTTACAAAGGAGCGCTTTCCCCTTGAATAACCTACTTTATAGGCAAAGGAGAGCTTATGTATCGAAAAATGTTTGCTGCTTTGACGGCTTTTTCGGTTACGGTAGGAATCGCTGCAGGGATTGCGTCTGCGGCATCGGTGACGGTGGATCCGTCTTTGACCAAGCAAAAAATTCTCGGTTTTGGCGGTGGGTCTGTTTATTATCAAAATTGGATTACCGCTCTGGGCTCAGAAACAGCAGAAGCGTTGTATGATACGGCTTTTTCCGGATTGAATCTTTCTTTGCTCCGCGTCGGCAACTGGTTGCAGGATACGACAGCGAGTTTAGAAAATGACAAAACGATTATCCAAGCGGGGAAAAGTCGCCTTGGAAATCATATGAAAGTTTTGATGTCCAGCTGGTCCGCACCGGCTTATTTAAAACCGAGTGGCAGTCTCGATGGAAGCGATGCAAGTGGAGATTCCCTTTTGGCTACATTGAAAACGTCGTCTTCCGATCTCTATGGAAAATATGCTTACGGGGATTTTGCCCATTGGTGGAAGGTGTCTTACCAAAAATATGCGGATGCAGGAATAGCTCCGGATTACATCAGTTTTCAAAACGAACCGGACATGTTCGCCACTTACGAAGAAACCCTTTTCGCGCCCAGCGAAACTTCTAAACGGGCAGGTTACGCAGAAGCGTTGAACGCCATTTACGATTCTCTCTCTTCCCTTTCGAACGCTCCGACGATCGTTGGCCCGGAACCTCTTGGCATTGGTTACAACAATTTCCAAAGCTATATGAGCGCCTTGGACGATAATAAACTGGGCGGCTATGCGTACCACATTTACCATGCGGGAAATGGAAACGACAATTCTTTGAATAATTATAAGAATCCGGAAAATTTCCGTTCCCCGATGAAGTCGATCGCAAGTTCTTACGGTTCGGATGTAAAGCCTTTGATCATGACGGAATTTTGCTCCATGGAAGAAGCTGGCGAAGAATCTTACATGGTGGGACTTGCGCACATTATGCAGGTCGGTTTTACGGATGGCAAGTTGAACGGTTACATTGCGTGGGAACTTTTTTGGGGAGAAGGGAAGGGCCAGCTGATTGGCGTTTGCACCAAAGGTTGGGGCAGCTGCTCGGCGGATGAAATTTCCATCAGTCCGGAATATCATGCCATGCGCCACTATTCCAAATTTGTGAATCCTGGTTGGAAGGTGATTTCCACATCGACAGATGATGCGAATTTGAAAACGGTCGCATTTGTAAGCGAAGACGGGGATTCCATTTCGGTGGTCCTTACAAATTCCGGTTCGACTTCCGTGACGCTAGACCGTCCGACCGTTGCAGGATATGGCACAGCGTATGCGGTGCAGTCCAAGGAAAATGGTTTCAAAAGTAAAGAAATTTCCCTTTCGAACTGCTTCGTTTTACCGGGCCGTTCCGTTACAACGCTTGTACTTGTCAAAGGCGCTTCGGAAGCGACAGCGATCACGTGCGAAGACGAAACTACCGATGAAAACTATGTAGAACCGGTAGCTACGGATACGCTTGTTCTTGCGGATTATAGTCAAACTTCCGACGTTTCGAACTGGTCCAGTGACGAGTCTTTGAATGCGGTTTTTTATGGCGGTACAGCTATCGATGGAATTTCGGGCTATGCGGTGGTGCCTCTTGCCGGTTGCGATCAAAGCGATTGTGGCTACCAACATGCGATTTTTACGCTGCCGTCGAACGTGAATTCTGCGTTGCAGGAATGCTCGACTCTTGAAGTGACTCTGCATTCCATGGCCGATACGACGGTCTATGTGAACGTGGGCGGTGCCGGTGGAACGGAATGGGTGAATTACAAATATGGCGTTCAGGGCGGAAGCGCTTCCTGGGTGACTACGGCAATTGATCTTTCTAGCGAAAAGGACGCTTCGACGGGAGCGGTTTATGGTTCTACACAGTTGACGTTTAACAGCGATGGCCCTGGAGTTTATATTTCTAAAATGATTGCAACGGGCTGCGGATCTGCGGCGATTCCTATTCGGAAGATGCAGGCTCCGGTTCTTTCAAATGGCGTTTCAAAAATCTATGATTTGCACGGCCGTTTGGTTTGGACTGGGAAACTTTCGGATGCGGAACTTTCTGGCAGAACGATCAAAATTCAAAACTTGAAATCCGGCGTGTATATGGTCCGCACGCAAACAGGAACAATGACCGCTGTAAAGCACTAGATGGAAAACGTGAAAGTCGAACTGGAACCGATTGGGACTTTTTACAGTCAGGCTTCGTACAAATACGAAGTGCCTCGGCAGGGAATTTTTTTTCGAGGACATCCCGGACGGATTGAACTTTTGCCGCACAAGGGATTTGAAGAAGCACTCCGCGATTTGGAAGGCTTTGAACGCCTGTGGGTTCTTTTTCACTTTCACCAGAATTCCGGTTGGCGCCCGACGACGCGGCCGCCTGTTCCGCCGGCGGATCACGACCGCGTCGGAACCTTCGCTTCGCGAAGCCCCTACCGCCCAAATCCCATTGGACTTTCTTGCGTAAAGCTTCTTTCGGTAGAAAAGCTCACGCTGCACTTGGATGAAGCGGATCTTTTGAACGGGACTCCGATTTTCGACATTAAACCGTACATTCCAAGCGCAGACGCTTTCCCCGCAGTCAAAGCGGGATGGGTCGATGGGCAAAATTCGGATCTTTGGAAAATAATTCCTTCGTCTCGGTTTCAAAAAGAAAACGATTGGATTTTTGAAATGTGCGGTTGGGACTTGCAAAGCTTTGCCGAATGCCAATTGGCCAACAGCCCGCTAGACGCTTCGCGTCGGCGTGTCAAGGTACACCTAGAGAATCATACGGCGGAACTTGCCTTCCGCACTTTCCGCATCGATTTCGATTTTGATGAAGCGAGTAAGCAGATTCTTTTGAAAGAAATTCGGAGCGGATATTCCTCGGAAGAGCTTGCGTCTTCGGAAGATGTTTATCACGACAAGGATCTGCATCGCGATTTCTTGCAGCAAAATTTCTGATTTGTCAATTTTTGACGCATATTAAAAGCCCGCGGTCAACGGGATTGCTTGAAATTGCTATTTTGCCAGTAGAATTCATAAAATTTTCAGATTTTTATTCGAGGTTCTTATGTCTGAATCCACTCGTAAAGTTCGAGTTCGTTTTGCTCCGAGTCCGACGGGTTATTTGCACGTGGGCGGAGCTCGCACTGCCATCTACAATTATTTCTTTGCTAAAGCGATGGGTGGCACGTTCTATCTACGTATTGAAGATACCGACCGCAAACGTTACAATGAACAGGCTTTAAAAGACCTGTTGCGCGATTTGAAGTGGCTCGGTTTGAACTGGGACGAAGGCCCGGGCTGCGAAGGCGATTGCGGACCTTACTTCCAGAGCGAACGCTTGGACATTTATCACCGCGAAATCAAAAAACTTTTGGACGCGGGATGCGCTTACTACTGCTTCTGCTCCGAAGAACGTTTGCAAGAAGTGCGTGCTGCACAGGAAAAATCTCATGTGCCGGTTACCGGTTATGACCGTCATTGCCGCGGCATTAGCCGTGAAGAAGCCGAAGCCCGTATTGCTGCTGGCGAAAAGGCTGTGATCCGTTTTAAAGTACCGGAAACGGGCGTGACGGAATTCGACGATCTGATCCGCGGTCACATTTCTTACCAGAATGAACTTTTGGACGATCTCGTTCTGATTAAGCGTGACGGATATCCGACATACCACTTTGCAAGCGTTGTCGATGACCATTTGATGGGAACGACTCACGTGCTCCGTGGAGACGAATGGATCAGCTCTACGCCGAAACATGAACTTTTGTACAAAGCCTTTGGATGGGAACCTCCTGTATGGTGCCATCTGCCGGTGATTCTCGACAAGAACGGTGGAAAGCTCAGTAAGCGCAAAGGAGCTGCATCGGTGGGCGATTTCCGCGACCTCGGATATCTTCCGGAAACGCTTGTGAATTACCTCGCTCTTCTCGGCTGGAATCCGGGAGACGATCGTGAAGTCATGACGATTCAAGAAATGATCAACAGCTTCACTTTGGACCGTATCAATCCGAAGTCCGCAAGCTTTGACGAAAAGAAGTTGCAGTGGATGAATGGCCAGCACATTCACATGTGCGACAATGCTTTCTTGAAGAGCTTGATGAAGGAAGGTTTGGTGAAGAAAGGAATTGACCTTTCTAACGAATCGGAAGAACGTTTGGATACGATTGTCACGCTTTTGAAGCCCCGTGTGCATTTTGTGCAGGACTTGGCCGATATGGCCGTGTACTTCTTTATCGCTCCCACGTCTTATGACGAAAAGGGTGCAAAGAAGCATTTTGGCCCGGGTTCCAAGGCGGTTGCGACTCTGGTGCGCGACACCCTCGCTTCCATCGAAGATTTTAAAACTCCGGTGATTGAAAAAGCCTTCTACGAATTGGCGGAACGCAGCGGCCGTAAAGTGGGCGATCTCGTTGGAGCGCCCCGTCTTGCTGTTTCCGGTGTGACGGCTGGCCCGAGCCTTTGGGAACTTTTTGAAACCGTCGGCAAGGAAGAAACGCTCCGCCGTATCGACGTGGCGCTTCCGCTGATGCAGGACTAGTTCAGAGGGCCAATGCTCCGATCCTGGACGTACAAGCTGATCGAAAAACGATTCTACTGCGCAGAATGCGGTGCGATTTCTCCGCACAGCATTTTTTCCAGAGAACCGTTTTCGCTTCATGCTGGCGTTCCTTTCGGAGTGCCGCTGGTTTGCCAGTGCAAAAATTGCCAATCCTTTTTTGTGGCCTTTTCCCAAGAGGTTTACTTTGGCACGTACCCGTTTAATGCGGAATATGCAAAGCTCCTTTCGCAAAATCGTTTAGCTCCCAACGACTGGGTTTATGTAGACGGTAAGGCGCGTCCTGGGCGGATTTCTGCTTTGTATGCAACGCAGAATGAAGAAGTCATTGAACTGGATTTTGGTGGAACTTCCCGTGAAAAATTCACGCGGCCTGTAATGACTACGTTTAACGAAAGAGCACCTTTGGGATTTAAGCTTTTGCCGGCCCAGGCCGGAGTCGCGCTTTACGGCGATCCGGTTTACCACGTGCTGCGAAAAATGATGGGCTTTGTCGTCGGATTTGTATCTGACAAAGGCAAAGAAAAACTCGTGGTGCAGCTCGAAAGTGGAAAGGTTCTTTTCATTACGTTAGCAGATGAATTTCAACTGGTTCCGGATGATATTTTGCTTTCTCGTTTAAGGGAAAGTGTTCTTGGACGTTTTCCGCAAATGGAATCTACGCTCCGATTGAACGTGGTGCATTCGGTTGCATACGTTTACGGCTCGGTGGCAACATTCCCAGAAAAAAATGAAGTCCTGCAATTTGTAAAAAGGATGCCGGATTTTCGCGGCGTTGTGGATTTGATTTCTGTGCAGCTTGTGGGGGAACCCGTTTCGGATGCGGAACTTTTGCATGCGGCGAAACAGATCGTTGAACGGGAAGATTCTCCGCTGTTTATGAGCGAAGTCTCTGCTGAAAATGGCTGCGTCACTTTGAACGCTTATTTTACGTCGGGCAGTGACGTTCAAAAAATCAAAACGGAACTCAGCCACATCAAAGGCTTGCAAAACATTAAAATAACGTTCGAAGAAGCGCCTCCGCCTTCTCCGCAAATGCGTCACATGGCAGAAGTTTTAAGAGCGAAGATTTCTCGGATTCCTGCCCATAACGCCCACTTGCGTGTGATCCCCACCGAGGAAGGTCTTTTAGTGGAAGGATCCGTGCGAAATTTTTTGCAAAAGAGTTTTGTGAACTTGCTCATTTCTCGAAACACCAAGGATGTTTACGTACAAACTCATATTCGGGTAGATAATTCTCAAGGGGAGATTTAAGAATGTCTTCTACATATGACAAACTGAATCAGGTAAAAATGCGATTGCAGGAACGCCCGGCGAGCCTGCAGGAACTTGCGGAATACATGGGCTGCAATACGCGGACCATTTACCGCTATATTGAAACTCTGTCGGAAGAAAACTGCGGACTCAATCAAGAGAAGAAAACCCGCCGTTACTTCATTCAGCAAGAAGCCCCCAAACGCCCGGAATCCTTGATCCGCGGACTCAAAGCCGCGCAGAAAGTCTTGGACGACATGGGTGCGGCTCACAGCAGAACCGTTAAAAAAGCCATCGACTATCTGAGCGGCAACGTTCCGGAAGATTTCGAATCCACAAACCATGCGCTCAACGTGGATAACGATTTTATTGTGGACCTCGGACCTTTTTCGGAATACAGCGAGAACTTGCAATTCCGCGAAACGGAAGTGGACAAATTCTTGGAAGCGATCAAGAACCGCAGCAAGCTGTTCATTACGTACATTCCGGCTCGTGACAACGAGCAAGTAGAAAAATTGGAAATCTGTCCGTTAAAGCTTGTGCTGCGCGTGGATACTCTTTACCTGGTCGCTCAGACGGAAAATGGCAGACGGCTGTTTGCGCTGCGTCGCATTAAGAATTTCCGTAAAACCGGAGCTTTCTTCCCCGAAATAGATTTTGACTATAAAACGCTTTATGCGAACTGTATCGGCAAATTCAGCGGAACGGATTTTGAAAAAATCAAATTGGTGATGGAAGTAAAAAACTCCTGGCTGCAAACGCAGTTCCGCGAAGCGCATTTTAATCCCCCTGTTAAGATCCGCAAGCAAAATCCGATGACCGTGGAAATGAATATCTTTGACACGCCTGATTTGGAAAGCTGGCTGCTTGGAATTCTTCCGGACGTGAAGATTCTGGAGCCTTCGAGTCTTAAAGGCAAGCTTCGTGAAAAGCTTAAAAAATCGAGTGAAGCATTATCATGATATCGACACACCTGTCTGATTATTCGTTTGAATTCCCCAAAGAACTGATTGCGACGCGTACGCCGGGCAAAGGCAAAACGCATATTTTGCACTGCCCTAAAAACGGCGGCCCGTTAGAAATTGTCCCGGCTCCGAAGATCGTGGATTTCTTTAATCCGGGAGACTGTATTGTGGTGAACAATACAAAAGTGATTCCGGCAAGACTTTTTGGCCACACGCTTCATGGTGGTGAAGTGGAAGTTCTTTTGGTGCAGACACTGTTCCCTGATGAACTTGGACATGCCCGTTGGGAAGCTTGGGTTCGCCCGGGAAAAGCTTTCCAGGTAGGTCGCGAACTTGAAATTGCAGGGATCCGTGTGACGGTGGAACAGATTAATCCGGACGGTGCAAGAATCATCCGTTTTGATGCGACTCCGGTGGAACTGGAAGAAGTCATGAATAAGCAAGGACACGTTCCTCTTCCGCCGTACATCAACCGCCCGGACGACGAAGAAGATAAAAAAGCGTACCAGACAATTTTTGCCAAGTACAACGGAGCCGTTGCCGCTCCGACAGCAAGTCTCCACTTCAGCACGGAAATGCTAGAGGCTTTAAAAGCCAAAGGCGTACACATTGCAGAAGTCACGCTCCACGTGGGACCGGGCACCTTCCAAAACATTTCGGAAGAAGATTTCCGCGAACACAAAATGCATGGCGAACATTACGAACTCACGCAAGAAAATGCGGACATTATCAATCAGGCCCGCAAAGCGGGCGGACGCATTGTGCCGATTGGCACCACGAGTACCCGTGTCATTGAAACGATTGCTGACGACAACGGAATTCTCAAAGCGCAGAGCGGTGTGACGTATGCGTTCTTCTACCCGGGATACCGTTATAAAATCGTCGATGGGCTTCTTACAAATTTCCACTGGCCAAAGAGCTCTTTGATCCTTTTGGTCGCTGCATTTTATGGTAGGGAAAATACCCTTGCCGCTTATAAATATGCAGTGGAACATCAATTGCATCTCTTCAGCTATGGCGATGGAATGTTAATCCTCTAATTTCACCTCGGTAATATCATGCCAAACCAACCGCTTTACTTTGCTATTCACGGACATTTTTATCAACCTCCGCGTGAAAACCCTTGGACGGGTGAAATTGAAAATCAGCCGAGCGCAGCTCCGTTCCACGATTGGAACGATCGCATTGCTGCGCAGTGCTACAGCCCGAATGCAGCAAGCCGAATTCTTTCTGGCAGCGGACGCATTCAAAGCATTGTAAACAATTACGAATACATGAGCTTTAACATGGGCCCAACTCTCATGGGTTGGATTCGCACGCATTTGCCGGACACTTACCGTCGCATTCAAGAAGCAGATGCAAAAACGGTTGCGCGCCTTGGACATGGCAACGCGATTGCCCAGGTTTACAATCATATCATTATGCCTTTAGCGTCTCCGGAAGATCGCATTACGCAGATCCGTTGTGGCATTAAGGATTTTGAAACGCACTTCGGTCGTAAACCGGAAGCGATGTGGCTTGCAGAAACCGCAATCAACATGGATACGGTTGTAGACTTGATCCGCGAAGGAATCAAGTTCACCATCCTTTCTCCCACACAGGCTCAGTGCTTCCGTCCGATCGGAGATGCGCATGCTCCTTGGAAAGGTTGTGAAAATACGGACATCGACACGACTCGCCCATACCGCATTTTCCCTGTCGATGCCGAAGGCAATAAAATTTGCGACGGCTATCTGGATGTTTTCTTTTATAATCCGTGGCTTTCGAGTGCTGTGGGCTTTGAACATCTTCTTCGGGATGCCAACGTGTTCGGTAAGCGCATTCAAGATGCCTTTGATCCGAACCGCACAGAACCGCAGCTCGTAAGCATTGGAACGGATGGTGAATCTTACGGTCACCACGAACCCTTTGGCGACATGTGCGCGGCTTGGCTCTTTAACCATTACGCTCCGGCTCATAACATGATTCCGGTAAACTTTGGTTGGTTCCTCGAAAAGTTCCCGCCCAAGTTCGAAGTCCAATTGAAAAACGCCCATTCCGAAGGTTGCGCCTGGAGCTGCGCCCATGGCGTCGGCAGATGGTACAGGGACTGTGGCTGTTCAACGGGCGGCGGACCGGATTGGAATCAGAAGTGGCGCACGCCTCTCCGCGATGCCATGAACTTTTTGAAAAAGTTTGCCGATGACGTGTTCCTTCGGGAATTTGAAAAGATCGGAAAAATCGACGCATGGGAAGCTCGAAACCTTTACGTGGATGTTTTGGTAAAACCAGAAGAATCGGAACGCAAAGAAAAATTCTTGAATGAAATTTTGCGGGATCCGTCCGACGAAAAGGCTCGTGGAACGGCGATCCGTTTAATGGAAATAGAAAAGTTCTGCTTGTTCACGTTCACCAGTTGCGGATGGTTCTTTAACGACATCGAAGGTCTTGAACCGGTGCAGAACATGCGTTATGCGGAACGTGCCATGGAACTTTTGCGTCCATTCCTTCCCATAAACCATCCGCTGCGCGACCAGTTTATGAGCATTCTCGGACGTGCGACTTCCAACGAACATCATTGGAGCGGAACGGAAGTTTTTGTGCGTTACGCAATGCCCGATATGCCGGTTGCGTTAAAGCTCCTTGCGGAACGTGCCGTCGTACTGCACATGGGACTCGACAAGTTCGAAAACAAGGCGAAGCTCGATCCGCGCATTACCGCAGAAGTCGTCGGCTCTCGTAAGTTCGAAACGATCGTCCATGTTGTTCTTAACGACAAGGATATCGGTGAAAAGACCGAAGCGACGATTCTTGCGTTGAACGATTCCATGGGGCGTGTCACCGCAGTCGTTTTCTGCGACGCCGATCCGAAATCGGTCAGTTTTGTTCCGAACCCGAATGTCTCGTTCAAAGATCTGCAAAATCAATTCCCCACGGCTTACATCATTCGTATGCGTCACATGATGAGCGATTCTTTGCGCCACATCAATCAGCTGCTCACCAAGTCCCGCTTGGAAGATGTGACGAAGGCGTTTAACGGTTTTGCTCTTTCCCACGGACTTTCGATCGATTCTCTTGCAGATCCGGACCACACGCTGACCGATACCATGCGCAAAGCTCTTTCGCTTGAAATCAATGCGAAGATCCACGCCATGGCGCTCCAATATTTGAAAGGTCACGATCCGGAACTTTTGGAAGATGTCCGCGAACTTGTGGAAGAAGCTTCGGAACTCCGCACGCACTTCTCGTTTGGCGGCACGGGCCGCATGTTCCACAAAAAGCTCACGGAACTCATTGACCGGGCTTCTTTGGAACACGACGAAACGGTCATCTCCCATATCACCGGTCTCATTTCCATGGCGGGCTGGTTACATCTGAATATCGACAAGACATCTCTCGAAAATCAGGTGTTCCCGATATATAAAAACTATATCGCCGATACGGAAAACTCGGAAAATCGCGCTTTGCTCCCGATGTTTGACTGGCTGAACTTTGAACGCCGCTCCAAGGAACGTTAATTTCTTAAATTGAAGGGTACTATGGCTCTTACATTCTACAATACAGCATCTCGAAAGAAAGAACCGTTCAGCCTTCTCCCCGGTAACGATACCGTGAAGATGTATTGCTGCGGTCCTACGGTTTATCACTATGCGCACATCGGCAACTTGCGCACCTATATCTTCGAAGACACGCTCTGTAGAACCCTTGAATATTACGGGTACAAGCTGAATCACATTGTGAACATTACCGACGTCGGCCATTTGACAAGCGACGGCGACACAGGTGATGACAAAATGGAAAAGGGCGCAGCCCGCGAAGGCAAAACGGTTTGGGAGATCGCCCAGTATTACACCGATGCCTTCATGAAGGATTGGCATGCGTTGAATATTGAAGAACCCACACGTTGGACAAAGGCGACCGATCACATTAAAGAACAGATCGAACTGGTGCAGACCCTCGAAGAAAAGGGTACACCTACCGCACGTCTGACGGCATTTACTTCGACAGCTTAAAAGACAAGCATTATGCGGACTTCGCCCGTTTGGACGTGGAACACTTGCAGCAGGGTTCCCGCATTGACATGGGCGAAAAGCGTGCTCCGACGGACTTCGCTTTGTGGAAGTTCAGCCCGAAGGATAAAAAGCGTTTGATGGAATGGGACAGCCCCTGGGGAGTTGGATTCCCGGGCTGGCACATTGAATGCTCCGCCATGGCGATGAAGTACAATGGCCCGACTCTCGACATCCATTGCGGTGGAACGGACCACATCCGCGTTCACCATACAAATGAAATTGCGCAGAGCGAATGTGCAACGGGAAAGCCTTTTGCCCGTTTCTGGATGCATGGTGAATTCTTGCGTTTGGACGGAAACAAAATGAGCAAGAGCACGGGTGAATTCTTGACCGTGAGCGTTCTCATGGACAAGGGTTACAATCCGCTTGATTACCGCCTGTTTGCGCTTACAAGCCATTACCGCAACTATCTGAACTTTAGCTTTGAATCCCTCGACAGCGCCCGTGAAGCGTTGAAGAGCCTTCACAAGAAAACAGATCCGCTGATCGGTAAAGCAACCGCCATCGAAAGCGAAGCGGCAAAGAAGTGGCAACAGGAATTCAAGGATGCCATTGGGGATGACTTGAACATGCCGCGTGCCCTTGGCATTTTGAACAGCGTTCTCAAAACGGATCTTTCCGACGGCGAAAAGGCAGCCCTCGTTTTAGACTTTGACAAGGTTCTCGGGTTAAAGCTCGATCAGCCTCGTGAAGAATATGCGAAGAAGCAAGATCCGAATGCTATTGATGACACCGCAGAAATCGAAGCTCTGATCGCAGAACGTACGGAAGCCCGCAAGTCCAAAAACTGGGCCGTAAGCGACCGCATCCGTGACCTTCTCAAGGAAAAGGGCGTCGAAATCAAGGATTCAAAAGAAGGAACGACCTGGAAGCGCATCTAAAGCGTTGGTTGTTTCGGAACGTTATCCTTCGCAATGACACGTTTTGCTGTCATTGCGAGCGAAGCGCGGCAACATTGTGAACGGAGTGAAGCAATCTCCCGTGTCGAAGTAGACTGTCTAACGTCATCACTTCGAGGGTTTGCGCAACGGCTTCATCGATTTTTTGGTACAGTCCAATGCGGATCGCGCGGCGGTAAAGGCTTTCTTCTTCGGTAGAGATCGGCGGATCGACAATGGTCAAATCCCCTTCCAAACTGTGCAAAACTTCTCGGAGTTGAATTTCGTGGGGAGGCTTTGCCAGGGTAAACCCTCCGTTAGATCCTTTGATCGAACGGATGTAGCCTGCACGTTTTAACGAACCG
This sequence comes from Fibrobacter sp., assembly GCA_017959225.1. Classification (GTDB taxonomy): domain Bacteria; phylum Fibrobacterota; class Fibrobacteria; order Fibrobacterales; family Fibrobacteraceae; genus Hallerella. The sequence goes on from JAGDBD010000021.1 coordinate 15,995, forward strand.
GCAATTTGCCCCAGATACGCTGAAGAAATGTTTTGCCGTTTGGAAATTTCGGAAAGAGTCGTGTGGGTGTCCATTCCCTGTTCGGCGACATCGATTAAAAAGCGGACCCCGTAACGGCCTTTGGTAGAAATTTTCATTCGGCGGAATCTCCCTGGAAACTGTTGTAAGTTTCCATCAAGTCGGCAAGGGTCACCGAACGCATCACCTTTTCGATGGAAGATTCCACATCTGTCCAAACGACTTTACTTTCGCAAATGTTCGATTTGGTGCATTCTTCACCGTTTAAGCAAGGAATGGTGTGCAGGGAAGTTTCCATTAAATCGAGAACTTGGTAGGCAACGATTTCTTTAGGATCTTTTGCCAAGCGGTATCCGCCTTGCACTCCGCGGCTTCCCGAAACATACCCCGCTTTTTTCAGCGGAATAAAAAGCTGTTCTAAATAGCCGTCCGAAATGTGCGTTTTTTCTGCAATCGTATGAATGCTGTAAGGCTTTTCCGATGTAGCTGTTGCAAGGCAAAGAAGCGCTTCTAAAGAATATTGCCCACGTGTCGAAATTTTCATTTGCTCACGTCGATCGCTTTAAGGCCCGGGCGGGAGTTGGCGAAGAGGATTCCCAGGGAAACGCCGAAACCGTGATCGATTTCATCGGCAAAGGTCCACTGGTAAGATCCTTTCAGGCGAAGGGAAACCCAGGATTCTCTAAAGAAGAAAATGCCCGCGTTGGCTTCGACAGTCGGGCCGATGCGCTTTCCGAACGTGTCCGCAAAATCGTCTTCCGGAATCGTTTGAACACCGGCCATGCCACCGATAAACGGGGTAATGTCCGTCGGCAAAAGTTGCTGTTGCATACCGAGCTTCACGTTAAAACCGTTACCCGGGAACGAATATCCAGCGTCTCCCGTGACACTTGTATACGGTAAAATCTGGAAGTTTGCCAAAAAATTGACTTCACCGAAAGCGGTACGATCGTTTTTCCAAGCGTCGCTAACGGGTTTTACCAAACCAAATTCCAATCCGAAACTGGAATAGGGATTATAAACAGGGCGTCCTTCCCCTGCAAAAATAAAAGCGGCAAATGCGCAAATGGCAAAGATGATTTTTTTCATAATGTACTCCCTTTGCAGAGCGTTCTGCAATATAGCAAAATAACTAAAAACTATAGCCACCTGGTAGGTGTTGCCCATATTGCCGATAAAAAGAGCTTTTTGCCTCTAAAAGGATGGCTTTACTATATTTTCACAAAACACACAATTCAACAAAGGGAAAATATGTCTAAAATTCTTCGCCTTTTTGTGCTTATGGCCGCCATGGCCGCTCTCGTCGCCTGCTCTAGCGGCGGCAAAAAAGTCACCCGCATTGAATCCGATTCCGTAACCGATCTTTCGGGAAAGTGGAACGACACGGATTCCCGCTTGGTGGCTGAAGAAATGATCCAGGACTGCATTGCACGCCCTTGGTACAACAAGCTTTTGAACACAAAGAACGGCGAACTTCCGACAGTCGTAATCGGCAGCGTCCGCAACAAGAGCCACGAACACATCAACGTGGAAACCTTCATTAAGGATATGGAACGCGCCCTCATTAATTCTGGCAAGGTGGACTTTGTCGCGAATGCAGAAGAACGCGGTGAACTTCGCGCAGAACTTGCGTCTCAGTCTGGCAATGCAACGGAAGAAACCCGCAAGGAAGCCGGTCAGGAAATCGGTGCAGACCTTATGCTCACCGGTAGCCTCAACTCTATTGTAGACCAGGAAGGCGGTGAACAGGTCGTGTTCTATCAGATCGACCTTCAGCTCGTTGACATTCAGACCCACAAGACCGTTTGGATCGGCGACAAGAAAATCAAGAAGTACATGAGCCGTTCCTCGGTGAAGATGTAATTGAAAATTGGAACTGTTACCATGAAGATTCGTTTTTCGCTTCTCGTCCTTTGCTCCTTTTTTGTACTAGCTTGCTCCAATAAATCCATGGTGCGCTATGAAGAACTTTCCAAGCCGCTGCAAAAAGAAGGTTTTTCTGGAGCGATCCACAAAGTGCAAGAAAAGAAAGACGATCTTTATGGTGACAACACCAAGTTCCTTTACCATTTTGATTTGGCAACGCTTTATCATTACAACGGCGATTTCAAAAAAAGTGCCGATGAATTTGAAAAGGCGAAGCAGGTTTATGAAGATCTTTACACGAAGTCGGTCACAAACGAAGCCGCTTCCGTTGTAACCAATGACAACGTGCGTCCGTATCGCGCTCGCCCGTTTGAAGTTTTGGCAATTTATGAAATGAATATCGTCAATTATTTGGCGATGAAAGATATCGACGGTGCGCTGGTGGAATCTAGGGCGGCAGATATCGCCTTGCAGGCTCTTTACCAGAAGGACAACAAAAAGACGAATGATGCCGGATATCTGCGCTATTTGATTGCTCTCGTTTACGAGATGGAAGGCGAAAGGGATAACGCTGCGATCGCTTATTACAAAACGGCAAAAGCCTATGACGAAGAAGGCACAAAGCTCCCGGCAGAAGCACAAGCGTTCATTGTGAACACGCTTGAAAAAGAAGGCCGTAGCGACGACGTTAAAAACTTAAAACTCCCGAATTCGAATGTTTCTATGGCTTTGCCGAACGCTGCAGAAGCGGCTCAGGGCGAAATTGTGATGATTGGCTATGCAGGCCACAGCGCAATTCTTGGGGAATGGATGCTTTCGGGTACATATGTGCGCGGTGGCATTTTGAACGTGATGGGTAAAAATCCCCAAACAGGACGGGTTCAAAGTTTAACGATTCCTTTCCCGGCAACGGCTTTAGGTTCTCACGGCGGAACAACGGTTTCGGTGACGATTGCTGTGCCGGAACGTAAAGATGTGCCGTACCGCGTGGATAATTTTGAAATTTTGGTAGATGAAAAACGCCATGCCGTACGTCCGGAAGTTTACTTGGACAATACGGAACATTTAAAGAAAAACTTGGAAGATGAACGTGCGACAACTCTCGGGCGCACTGCCGTTCGAGTTTTGACCCGTACGATTGCTGCGCAGCAAGCGAAAAAGGCGATGGAAACGAATAATATTTTCTTGAACCTTTTGACGAGTATCGGAACGGACGTGGCTGCGGGCCAGTTGGAACAGGCGGACTTGCGCGTGGCTCTGTTCCTTCCCCATGTAGTACGTGTAGCGCGCGTTCCTGCACAGCCTGGGGCTCACACGGTCAAAGTTCTTGCAACGGACCGAAACGGCAGCGCGGTGAAAAGTTATACGTACACGGTGAATGTAAAAGCCGGTGGTAAAGCTGTTGTAGTTGTGCCGGCGATCCAGTGATAAATGACCACGCCTTCGGCTTGTCTATTAAACTGTCATTGCGAAACCCGCAGGGTTGAAGCAACCTACATCAGCTGTCTCAACTCGCCAAAGTTCATTGCGCAAAGGGTGTCATCTCTCTTTTCTCCAAAGAGAATCGTTTGCATTCCGACGGCTTTTGCTCCTAAAATGTCTCGCTTATAATTGTCCCCGATCATCACGCAATCCTCCGGCTTTACACCGAGTTTTTGAGCGATACTTGTGAACATAATGGCGGCGGGTTTGTCTGCGCCCACTTCTTCGCTTACGGTGATTTTGTCAAAAATACCGGTCAGTCCGAGTTTTTGCAATTTGCGAATTTGGATGTGGAGCGTTAAATCGGAGCAGATGCCCAATGGAATTTCTTTCGCTTTGAGTTCTTTCAAAAGATTTAGAGCGCCGGGGAACAGTTCCATTGCGTTTAAATAGGCGTCCCAATAGGCGTTATACATGGGAATGTCGTAAATGTCGCCAGGGAGATCTAGAACTTCGCACATGCGATGGTAAAATAAAATGCGGTTGTGGCCTGCTGCAGTCAGCGGATTCAAACGCTTCGTTTCGGCATCGCAATCGATATAGAGCTTTGCAAATTCTTCGCGTGGCATGGGATAAATCGGGTGAAGGTACGTATAAAGAGCGTCTCTACCGGCCTTGTCACAAGGAGTGTATGGGTACAGTGTGTTATCTAAGTCGAAGATGATTGCTTGCATAAGTAAAATTTAGTTTTTCACATTTTCTCGTAGACAAATTGCCTTCTTAAGCGTTTTAAATACGGGCGGGGATGTCTCCGCCCGCCCTGCGGGGGCGTTCCCGTTTAGGAAGAAAAATGAAGACGGCAAACATTCCGGACAATTACGAGGACTACAAGGGTTCCGGCGTCTACGCGGACCTGCTTCTGGATCTCACGTTCAAGAAGGCGTTCAATCCCGACACGCAGAACAAGGTGTGCCTGATCGGGCTTCTGAA
>JAGDBD010000022.1 GCA_017959225.1 Fibrobacter sp.
CACATCGGCAAATCCAGAAAGGTAAAACTTCCACACGAACGCCACAATACCGCCCACAATCATACCGCTAATGACACCGGGCAAGTTCACTCGCTTCCAGAAGAGCGAAAGCAAAATAGCCGGTCCAAAGGTGCAGCCAAAACCTGCCCAAGCAAAGCTCACAAGGCTCATGACCACGTCCAAGAATCCGCTGTAAGCGCCCGGGCGTCCCTGGAACGCAAGGTAGCCCGCCAAAAGCGCAATCGCCACCACCACGCCTCGGCTCACAAACATCAATTCCCTGTTGCTTGCATTCTTATGGATCAAACGTTTATAAAGGTCATTGCTAAAAGCGGATGCCGAAACCAAAAGCTGGGAATCCGCCGTGCTCATAATCGCAGCGAGAACCGCCGACATCATAATGGCAGCAATCACGGAAGGGAAAAGGTTTTGCGTCACCACCATGAAAACTCTTTCCGGATCGTCCAACTGGATTCCATTCTGCATCAAATAGTAACGTCCAAAAACAGCGATCAAAATGGAAGCTCCCAAAGAAAGGATCACCCACGTCATAGCAATTCGACGGGAATGAGTGATTTCATCCGGATTCTTGATCGACATAAAACGCACAAGAATATGGGGCATGCCAAAGTAGCCAAGCCCCCAAGCCAGCGAAGAAACGATGGAAATCAAAGTCACCGCTTTGCCTGTGGATGCATTGGTGAAAATGTTCATCAGGTAAGGGTTCACTTTGTTCATCGCATCTACCGTCGGAGCAAAACCGTCGTTCATTTCGCAAATGATCGTCGGAACAAGCAGTAGAGCGATGAGCATCAAAATACCTTGGACAAAATCCGTCCAGCTCACAGCCAAAAAGCCTCCGAGGAATGTATATCCCACCACCACCAACACGCCAACCCAAAGAGAAGTGGTATACTCCCAACCGAAAATGGTCGAAAAGAGTTTTCCGCAGCTGACAAATCCTGAAGTGGTGTAAAAAAGGAAAAAGATCAAAATGAAAAGCGCCGAAATCACACGGACAATTCCCCGCTTATCGCGGAAACGGTTTGCAAAAAAGTCCGGAAGCGTAATGGAATCATTGCAAAAATACGTGTACTTACGAAGTCTTCGACCGACGATTTTCCAGTTCACATAGGTTCCGACCACAAGACCGAAACCAATCCACGCTTCCGAAAGGCCCGAAAGATAAATGGCGCCCGGAAGGCCCATCAAAAGCCAGCCACTCATATCGGAAGCCTGGGCGGACATGGCCACAACCCACTTGTTCATTCCACGGTTGCCCAAGTAGTAAGAATTCAGGCTGTTCGCTCTGCGAGAAAAGTAAAATCCGATACCGAGCATCATCAGCAGGTATAGGACAAAGATGATTATCGTTGTCGTCATGGGGAATCCTCGTTAAACGTTTGTTCAAGTATAGCTTTTAATTTTTACCTAGAGTGAAAACTTCGCGCAGTTCATCGTCCGACATTTTGGTGATCCAGTTTTCGCCGGTAGCCACGGTCATTTCAGAAATTTTCTTTTTACTTTCGAGAATTTCGTTGATTTTTTCTTCAAAAGTGTCTTTGGTAATTAAGCGGTGAACAATAACACGACGGTTTTGGCCGATACGGTAAGCACGGTCCGTCGCCTGGGCTTCCACTGCAGGATTCCACCACAAGTCGTAATGGATCACCTGCGAAGCCGCTGTCAAATTGAGGCCCGTACCGCCCGCTTTCAGCGAAAGAATCAACACGCGGCGATCCGGATTTTTTTCAAATTCGTCGATTACGTTTCCACGGGCGCCAATTGACATGCCGCCGTGATAAAAAAGTGCTTCCGTTTTTAACTTGGAATGGAGAACCTTTTGCAAGATTTCGCCCATTTCCGTAAACTGCGTAAACACGAGAACCTTTTCGTCGGTATCCAGAATGGATTCCACAATGTCGAGGAAAAGTTCCATTTTACCGGAAAGCGCCGGATCTATTTTACCGTCCTTCAAATACTCTGCAGGATGGTTGCAAATCTGCTTTAAAGCGGTAATCAAGCGAAGTACCGCTGCGCTGCGTTCAAATTTATCTTCGGCATTTTCCAGGTCAAATTCGCCGATTTTTTGCATGATGCTGTTGAACGTATCGTTGTACAGCTTTTCCTGTTCGGGCGAAAGGCTTGCCCATTCATTCTGTTCAAGCTTTTCTGGAAGGTCCGCAATAATCGATTTGTCCGTTTTAAGGCGACGCAGCAAAAAGGGAGCTGTCACTTTGCGGAAGAGTTCCGCGCAATGCTTATTGCCTTTTTCTTGAATCGGCCTTTCGAATTCTTCGTGGAAAGACTTTGCACTGCCAAAAAAGCCGCGGTTGCAAAAGTCCATAATGCTCCAGAATTCCATCAAGCGGTTCTCCACCGGAGTGCCGCTCATCGCAATTTTTACATGGGAATTTAGAGCCCTGACAGCGCGGCTTTGCGAAGTTCCTGCATTTTTAATGTTTTGAGCTTCATCGATGACCACAAGTTGCCAATTCACATCGGTCAGTTTATCTTGATCGGAGCGAAGAACTCCATATGTCGTTACAAAAATATCGGCATCGACGCCTTCCACATTGCGGTTTGAACCGTGGTAAATGCAAACCTTTAACCCCGGCGCAAATTTTGCAAGCTCCCTTTTCCAGTTCTGCAAAAGGCCCGTGGGAACGACAACGATGGCTTTACGTTCATCGAAAGCGCCGTCGTTTTTCATCTGCTGCAAAAGCGTTATCACCTGAAGCGTTTTACCAAGGCCCATGTCGTCTGCAATGATGCTTCCGAACCCAAGCTTGGAATTTCCGAGCATCCAGGCGAAGCCTCTGCGCTGGTACGGGCGAAGGTTCGCCTGGATTTCTGCCGGCACAGGAATCGAAGATTCATTTTCTTCTTTGAGCTTGTGAATTTCTTCTAGCGCTTCCGGCGCAATTTCTACGGAAAGGCCTTCGAATTCGCCGGCTAGCGCAATCTGCAAAACCTTGATTGCAGGCACCTTAAAACGGTCCCGCAGACCGTCCTTCAACTGTTTCACATCGCCCGGTGTGACGTAAAAATACTGGCCTTCAAAATAGAGCAGGTCTTTGGAACGTTCATACAGTTCCATGAACTTTTTCCCGTCCATGATTTTATCGCCGATCACCACGGACCAGTTCAAACGCAAAAGATTTTCCAACCGGCAAAATCCAGCCTGGACCTTTTCTTCGGACCGCACAATCTGCGGATGTGGCACTCCGCGAACGACCCGTTCAATCCCCGCCGGAAGATTCATGCCGATGCACAAAGCGCGGAACAGCGGAACGGATTCGTTCAAAAAGCGAATCAGGCTTTCGCCCGAAAGATGAATGTTATCGATCGCCTTTTGGGAGACATAAGCGTCATAACCTGGCAAAAAATTCTGCATGGGCTGCACAGAACGCAGCACAAGTCCCCGTTTTTCGGCTGGGAAGTCTCTAGTCCAAAGTTTGGAATAGGGACTTGTCGCGTTCAAGTCTCGGTCCAAAAAATCCAGGTCCACATCGACCCTTCCAAAGCCCGCATCGGCTCCGTTTACCACCGGCAAATATTTTGCATTGGAAAGTTCGTATCCCGCAAGCCATTTTTCAATTTCCAAAATATCCGTAGAAGCATCCCCCGAATAGTCCAGGGTCGCGTTGCCAAAAAAAGCGTACAGACGATCGTCTTTAAACTTTTTTTCGGAATCGATACGACGCATATAAATGGAAAGAATCGCAATGACGAGCATTTCCGCAGAATTTTCGGTCATCTGCTTGGGAAATTCCATTTCGCTTCGAACGAATTTAGAAGGCATCCACGCTTGCAAACGGGCAATTGCGCCGTGGACTTCGGGAATAGATTTTAACGGAAGCCAAAAAAAGCGCGCCACTTTTTTATCTAACGCAAAGAGCTTCGGGTACACCGATCCGCGATTCAAAATTTCGAGAGCCGTAAGCCTTGCATAGTTCAACAATTTATACGAAGCATCCGCTTTGCCCATACCCGTAGGGCCTTCCACAGAAACCGCGTCCAAAGCCCACTCTAACGGAATTTTTCCGAACATCCAAAGATCCGTTCCGGCATAACGGACGACTCCCCCTTCCGAAAGATCCACCGATTTTTCCGGATAACGTTCAAAGCTTTCTGAAAACAGTTCCAAAAGCGTTTCGCGGTATAACGTAACGAATTCTTCCGGGAAAGCTGCATTCGGCGTCACCGCATTTAAAAGCGCCTTGCGCGCATCGACGATCCTAGCCGATTCATATTCCGGGACTTCGGAAACTTCTTCCGAGCCTTCAAGCGGAACGTGGACGAATTTTTCTGCGAACAGGGGAAGGACCGTTTTTCCGCTTTCCACAGGTAGTTCTTCTTCCCAAGCAGCCTGCGTACATTGTTCCGCTAACTGGCAAACATCCATGCCGCGAATGGAAAATATCGTAAACGGATCCTTGTCGATTTTTTTACCGATTCCGTGCAGTGCTGCATAAGCGTGATTGCACATTCCGCGCATTCCGCAACTGCATTTAAGCGAAAACTTGACACCTGCACCGGGAACAAGTTTTAATCCTTGCTCCCTAGCAAAATCCAAAGTTTCTTTCGGTTCTAAATGGTGCGCAAGGGATCCTGCCAACTGCGGATTCTTTTTTAACCCTTCCATTAAAAGGGATTCTTCATCTTCGGAAAAACGCGACAGCAAGAGTTCCACATTCTGCGTGCTCCACGAACCGTCCACGACACGAGCTTTTACAGTGCGCCCCGTTACTTTGACATCGGCCGCCCGCGCATTCGAATGAGAATAAACAGCAAAAGCGCGTTCTACCGCACTTCGCCATGCGTCCCCCCAAGGGGTCCGTTTTACAGAATCCGTCGCCATCGCGCCAAAGATAACAAATTACTGCACGGATGTGTATTTCATTCAGTCGTTCAGCCAAATTCAAGGATGCGATTTATCCGAACAATACGTTATAAAGCACAGCAATCGCAACGATAGCCAAAGAAAGCCAAATGACAAAGGAAATAGCCGAAAAGACACAGCCATCCATGACTCGGCTTAAAAATTCCATTTTTGATCGTTTAAAGCCACAATAAGGGCACGTCCACTGATTTAAGTGAATTGTATTCCCGCATTCTGGACATTGGCAGAAATCTTTTTGTGGATACAAAAGCGCTTTACAATGTGGGCATTTTGTTGCCTCACTAGAAACATTATTTCCACATTGGGGACATTTGAGCAAAGCCATAAATTAACCTTTCCTTGCTCCTAATATAGTTGAATTAAAATGTCAATTTTTGACATTTTGTCAAATCTTATGACATTGGAATATTCACCCCCCAAAAAATTTTATTGATTCGTACAGGAGTGTTAGTAAATGAGTTGACAACTACCTTATTGGTCCAAATGAAAAAAAATGCCGTCTTCGAGATGTCGAGGACGGCAATGGTAACCCACAAACCTATTCAGCCCAGATTACGCGGCCTTCTTTACGAGGAGGAGGCGCCGGCAATTCGCAGTCCGGATAGCCCAATGCGCAGTGGGCAATGCCGACCCATTCTTCTGCATTGAGACCGAGGGACTTGAGAATTTCCTTGCCTTCTGCGCTTTCCACTTCTTCCTTGGCGCGGTGAATCCAGACGCTGCCAAGTCCAAGGCTATGAGCGGCAAGCATCATGTTGCCCATGGTGAGGGAGCCGTCGTACAAGTGGGTCGCCACTTCCTTTTTGGCAAGTACAAGCAGAATCACCGGCGCGCCGTAAAACGGATCGAAGCCTTCGTTCCAACCACCGATTTTACGGTTCATTTCCGAAATACAGTCGCGCAATTCTTTATTTGTAACAGCGACCACGGCAGTGGACTGCTTGCCCATGCCGCTTGCGGCGTAAATTCCCGATTCAGCAACTTGTGCGATCAATTCCTTGCTGGGAATATCGGATTTAAATTTGCGGATGCTTCTGCGCGATAGCATCGCTTGAATTGTTTCGTTCATAAAACCTCCGAAAGTCATTTCCTATAAACTACAAAATTTATAGGAAATAGACTTCTAGAGATTAGAACGTTTGAAACAGGCGAAATCCGTTTTAATATTCATATTCCACGGCAAGGCCGAAAAAGGAACAATCGAAATGTTTATCGCCATCGATGAACAAGATGGACGACTGCGATGACGACACATTTCGGTGGATTTCCAGGATATTATCTACCCGCATAGTGCCTTTTTCCGTTTTGACCCTTTTTCCGACAAAAGTCTTCAAAAATTCCACTTCGCTACATCCGATATTTTCAGACTTATAGCTATAGGCAACTCCTGCCGTTTCCCTAATTTTAAGAGTCGGAACAGGAATCGATCCTCCCCCCTGCGGCTCATTCGGTTTCGTTACAGTGCAAGCAACGGAAAGCAATGCGACTAGCGCGAATATAAAACATTTTTTCATGTTATCTCCAGAAAGCAAAGATGACTCCAATAGATTTCAAATACTGATTAGACTCAGGATACCGAATTGCGTGGAAATCGACTGAAGCCTGTAATCCCAATTCAAAGTTCCACATTCCCATAGGCACGTTGATGCCAAAACCAGCAAAACCATTCGAATGCAGCGTCGTTTCCGATGTAAACGGATCATCAAACGTTAATTCTTTTGGCTCCGAACTGATGGAATAATCCGTCCATCCTTTTGCATACTCCAACTGGGCTCCAATTTCTCCCCAGAATTTGTTACCCAGGCGAAGTGCAACCGGAACAGCAACCCCCATATAAGTAATCGTATAATTTTTGATGCGCCGAGATCCATAAACATAGCCGGATTCGTACCACGAGTGGTCTTCTACGTAATAATACCTCTCCACCCAGTATTCTCCAAGATTTCGTAAAACTTTAGCATGGATGTCAAGTCCTGTTTGCACAGCCAGTTGTTTGTAAAAGAAATAGTTGAACGCGAAACCGGTTTCTGTCTTCGCTCCAACCAGCAAACTCGGAGTTGTAATAGCAGCCGCTAAACGCACGCGTCCACCCCAGTGTATTTTCTCAGCAGAAAACGAAAGTCTTCCATTTTTCACGGTTTCCGCTTCTATGAAATGATCGACGGATTCCTCCGCTTTGGATTCTTCCAGAGAGGCTCCTTCATTTTTTGCGTTTTCCGGTCCAATGAAATTATCGACAATTTCGTCTTTTCCGGAATCATTCCATCCATTCGCAACGAAAACGGCATCCGATTCCTCCTGAGCATAGGCCCAGAAGAATGCAAACAAAATAAATAGGATGACTTTCCGAGCTATCATATATTCCTTTGAAACTTTTGAATTTCTCTCCAAGCGCAAAAAATAGTTTTTTTTACAAAGTCATGATTATCCGAGTAAACTTTCCTCTACATTTTTCAAAAGAACCGCGGACCGCTCTCATAAAATTTCTATTGTTTATCTGGTTTTTTGGGAGGAATTTCATGCTGAAAAATTGGATTTGGGTAGTTTCGTTCTTTAGCGCAATCGGCTTGATTGCCTGTGGTGGTGATTCCGGATCTTCTGTGGAGAACTCTGAGGGGGATGACGAAGAATTCGCCGCTCGTTGCTATGAAAGATTTGGCTTCGACGCAGACAGTCCTTGGTCAACGTCCCTTTCCGGAAACACCTTCCTTGAAAGTTACGTTTGCGACGGTCTTAATTCTTACATGAGTTCGTCCCTGTCTTTTTACGCAAGGTGCACTTCCGCTGAATATAACGAGGCGAAAAATCGATACGATATTGAAATCGTTAGCGATCAAAACAATTTTAACATCTGGGCAGAAGTTTCCGGCTGCAAATACAAATATGGAACCGATGGAGACTTGGAATCCATGGTTTCAAACATGAACGAACGCATTTTGGACCTTTGCATTTGCAAAAGCATAGACGGTGAAATTAATTACAGAGACTTTTCGCCGAATTCCGAAGCATCTTCCAGTTCCGCAAACGAAATTTTCTATTCCAGTTCATCTTTTGTTTCTTCCAGTTCCGCCGGAAAACGTTCCTCCACCTCGGCGGACATTGCAAAATCTTGCGATGAATGCAACGCATTCAAAGATAGCCGAGACGGCAACATTTACCGCGTCACAGAAATCGACGGAATGGTTTGGATGTCCGAAGACCTTCGCTATTACGACCCCGATTTGGAATTCGCTTATTACATCCGATGCGGAAGCACAAACGGATGCGAAGATCACGGGTATCTGTACAGCTTTGCCGCTGCCATGAACAATGCCGATTGCGGACTCTACTCGACCTGCGGTGATAAAATTCAATACCCGCACCAAGGCCTTTGCCCGCAAGGATTCCACATTCCGGAACACTGGGAATGGGAACAGCTATACGATTACATTAACGAAAACCGATATAACGAAACTTACTTCAACAACGAAGTCCATTTACGAGCTGTCGAAGGGTGGAGCTATCCGGGCGACGACCTTTACGGATTTTCCGCAGTTCCGACGGGAGAATTTTCCTACGGATCTATTTTCATGGATGAATACGCCAGATACTGGACTTCCACGGAATACGGCTCGGAAAGCGCATACGAATGGTACTTGGGAGATTTAGAAGGGCTTCGATACCAGACGTACCTCAAAAACTTTGGGTACGCCATCCGTTGCGTGGCTGACGGAAAAGTAAAACTGACAGAAATCAAGGAATGGAATATTCCTTCCAGCTCTTCCGAATTTTCTTCTTCGTCTGAAGAATTTTCTTCCAGCTCTTCCGAATATTCCTCTTCTTCCGAAAAGTCTTCTTCGAGCATCGCCTATTCCTATAGCTATACAACTGTTAAAATTCCCGACTGCGAAACATGCAACGCGTTTACGGACAAGCGAGACGGAATGATCTACCGGGTCCAAAAAATCTCGGGCGAAATTTGGATGATAGACGACTTGCGTTATAGCGGCGCCGAAGGCTTACCGTTAGACGGAGCCTACTGCGCAAGCGAAGATGGCTGTACAAAAAAAGGTCGTTTGTACACATTCGACGCGGCACGTGAAGCTTGCCCCGAAGGCTTTGAACTTCCTTCCAACAGCCAAATGAGCACTTTGATTCAAAACCACGTGGGAACCTATTACGATACTTGCGAAAAGCTAGACGCCTTGCTTTCCGGAAACGGAGAATGGGGAAAGCCTTGTGGAAACGCTTCCGGCTTTAGCGCAGTCCCCACCGGCGAATGGGGCGATTACGCTTATAAAAGCGACTCTTACGCCCGCTATTGGACATCGACAGAAGTCAACAGTACAAACGCCTATATGTGGTACATTTCGGCAACTAGCGCATTCACAAACCAGACGTACAAGAAAAGCTTTGGTTACGCAGTCCGCTGCGTCGCCACCGCCGATGTCATTCTAGACGAAATCGTGGAGTAGCTAAACCAGTCCTAAAAATGGGTTGCTGACAATCCATAAATGAGTTTCGGGAAATAAGCACAAAAAGGACTGCATTGCTGCAGTCCTTTGAATGTTTTGAGATTGGTTCGGGGCTGTTCGCCCCTCGCAATGACGTTCCTACTTACGCTTCTTCGATACTTGCGTGATATTCCTGAAGGCTCTTCACTTCACCGTGACCCTTCTTCGCTGCGGCGATGCCCTTCACGGTCATATTCGCACCGGCGAGAGTCGTGATGTACGGAACCTTGTACTTGATAGCGGCCTTGCGGATGGCGCTTTCGTCAGCAATCGCGTCGCGCTTTGCCCACGGCGTGTTGATGATGAGGCTCACCTGCTTGTTCAAAATCAAGTCGAGGATGTTCGGACGACCTTCGTTGATCTTGTTCACTTCTTCGCACTTCACGCCAGCCTTTTCGTAGAACTTGGCAGTGCCTTCG
>JAGDBD010000023.1 GCA_017959225.1 Fibrobacter sp.
GGCAAAACGCGAAAAGCCGCGCTTTGCAAAGAGGCTTCTTAAAGCGAAGATTATTTTCTCATTGTTCTGAAGTACCGAATCGTCAATATACATATTATATGTCTCCTGCTTAACTTTAATACTTTATCAGTTTAACACAGTAAAGTGATAAAGGCAAGAAAAAATCACCGGGAAAAACAATTATTTTTGCCGGTGATTACCTAAACGGAAATTGTTTATCAGTGCTCTGTTCCGAGCAGGCCGATCTCGGCGGCATGCCCTTTCATGCCTTCTATGCAGATCTCGGCAACCGCGGAGACTTCCATGCCGAGCATCTCGCAGCCCTGCTTTATGACATCCCTGTTGCACTTGGCCGCGAACTTCTTGTCTTTGAATTTTTTCATAAGACTTTTCACTTCAAGATCCAAAATTCCATTGGGGCGCATTCTTGCACAGGCTTGGATAATTCCGGTGAGTTCGTCCACGGTGAACAGGCTTTTTTCCATATTGGTTTTGGGTTCCACGTCGTTCACGATTTCAAATCCGTGGCTCAAGACGGCGCGCACATCTTCTTCGTCTACGCCTTGTGCAAGCAGTTCCTTTTCGGAATGCTTCAAGTGTTCTTCCGGAAATTCCTGGTAATCATAATCGTGCAAGTAGCCTACGGCTTGCCAATGTTCCGCATCTTCTCCAAAATGTTTTGCCATTGCGCCCATGGCGTAGCAAACGTTCAGCGAATGGATAACAAGGGAATTTTCTGTAACGTGGTCTTTGCAGATTTCTTTTGCACGGTCAACAGTCAAGCTCATTTTAAAACTCCAATTTTTCGCGGTAATATATATTTTTTTTGATTGTGAAATAATCACACGCGTTAGTAAAAAAAATGATGACCCGTTATCAAAATTTTTTAGGTAAGATGCGCGGAATGGATTAGACTAGGGGAATGTATATTTCAAAGAGGTTCACAAGGAGCTTTTATGAAAAATCGTTTGACGTTCGCGCTGATGGCAACGTTCTTCTGCAGTACTATTGCCATGGCTCAGGTTCAAAAGTTGCCGGCACCTGCGAAATCCGGGGGCAAAAGCATTATCGAAGCTCTTTGGAACAGGTCTTCCGGAACGGAATTCAGCGATAAAATGTTGAACGATCAAGATCTTTCCAACTTGCTCTTTGCTGCCATCGGCGTTAATCGTCCTTCCGAAAATAAACTGACTTCGCCTACCGCCCGAAATTTACAGGAAATTCGCTTGTTCGTTTTTACGGAAAAGGGCGTATTTGAATATTTGAACAAAGAAAATTCTTTGAAGTTGTTTGCCAAAGGCGATTACAGGGCGCTTATCGCTGACCGCCAGGAATGGGTAAAGTCCGCTCCGGTGAGCCTGCTGATTGTTGCCGATGAAAGCAAGTTCGGCAGTAGCGATATTCGCGTAAAAGTCGCTGTTGGAAACGATGCAGGCATTGTCAGTGAAAACGTCAACCTATTTTGTGCTGGCACAGGGCTTGTAACTCGCACCCGCATGACCATGGACGTTCCAGCCATCAAAAAATTGCTCAACCTTTCGGAATCTGAAACGCCCCTGCTGAACAATCCTGTGGGTTACCCCGTCACTTCGAAGAAGTAAACGAAAGCTGTTTCCGAAAACCATCAGCGATTTTTGAGTTCGGGATGCTCTGCGTAATAGCGATTCTTGTTTTCGTACATAAGAGAGTCTGCTTTTTTCATCGCCCCGATAATGTCGCAGTAACCTTCCCGGTAGTAAAATCCTACGGCAAAATGGACTTGGGACGGATTATAATCGGAGTCTTGCAAAAGAAGAATCCGCTTTTCCAAGTATTCTTTGGAATAGTTTTGAGCGATGATCATGAATTCGTCTCCGCCGGCCCGGTAGATGTCGCATTCGGCAAAGATTTTCTTTAACACGTTCGCCGCTGTTTTTAACAATTCGTCGCCTTCATGGTGCCCCAGGTTGTCGTTCACGGTTTTTAACCCGTTCAAATCCAAAAAGATAACCCCGATGGAACTAGGTGGAAGCGTTTTCCCTTCGGTATAGGCGGTAACCCAGTTGTTCATTGCGTTACGGTTTTTGACTCCGGTCAAAAGGTCGTTATTGCTGAGTTTTTCCAATCGGTTAAACAGTTGGTTGTTTGCCACGTCGGATGCAATGAAAAAGGATGCCAGTTCCAACGTTTCTTTAACGAAGTCCGTATTTTTGGTGTCAAAGTTTGTAAGCCAAATGAAGCCGACGATGTTGCTTTTGTTTACCAGTGGAAAAATCGCTCCGCTTGTGACCCCCGCTTCCACCAGGGAATCATACCAGCTGACTTTTCGCTTTTTGATGGTTTCCATGTCTTGTTCGTTCCGGATGATTAAGCAATTGCTTCCGGCAAGTCCTTCGATCCAGGTGCGGGCATCGCGGGGGAATGGATGTTCTAACCGAGATTTGAACGATTTAAGCGTGGTTCCGTCTTGAATGCTTTCGCTTTGCAGATAGGTACTGCCCGTTTCGCAATCCGTGAGAAGAAGGCAGCATTGGCTGGCCTTGCACATGACACGAATGTCGCAAATGACTTCGTCGATGGCTTTTTCGAAATCGTTGGATTCCCGCAGTTTAATGCAGATTTTTAAAACTTCGGAAGAAATCTTTGCCGAATGCTTTGCCATTAATTCGGGATCGTTATTTTCATCGACTTCTTGGGTGTAAACGCAGTAGAATTTATTGGGATTATCCGATTTAATGGGGAAACTGAAAATGTTGAACCAGGCTCCAAAAAAATCGGAATAGACATAAGCATGGGTATTCTTTTTTAAAACGGCTGCGCTGTAAATGAAGTGTTCAAAATTCAAATCCTGGGGAATGTATGTGGTGTAAACGCTTCCGGGAACAAAGTGGACCGATGAAGGAAAAGATTGTATGTAGGCATCGTTACCGCCTTCAAGACAAATTTTGTCATAACTTCCGTCTGGATTTGTGGTCACGGACAAGACGCAAGCCGTCGTGTCAAAATGCTCGGTAAACTGTTTTAATGTTGCCAAATCCATAGGCGGCTCCCCGAAAATTTTCTCTTTACCTCTTCATAATCTATGAAAATTATGGGTAATTTAGCCAGAAAAAGATTTAAAAATGACGTCTGCTGTCGATGACGAATTGCAAATGGATTTTTCGAAATTGGACTACGGCAGCAAGGATATCGCTTGGCGAAAATTCAAAATTCGGGGAAGTTAAAGTTCCGTTTTCGTAAAAGCCATTTCTTGTCTGAACAAGGCAATCGAGTTCCTTGGAAAGTTCTTTTGCGTGAATTTCAAAAGCGTCTTCTTCAAAATTCGTGGCGGAAGGCGTTAACATAAGAACTTCTCGCGGGTAAGTGTCAATGGGTTCCGATCGGAATTCGGTCAAATTCCACATATGCACGTACTGCGGGTCTCCGCCTATCCATTCAATGTGGAGATGCTTTTGGGCTTTTTCGTAATCGCGAATGAAGAGCTTCAAAAAAATAGACATGCTTCAATAATAGTCAAAGATTGTATATTGACGTTATGGTCGTTTCGTTCTTTTTGATTGCTTTTCTTGGAATCCTGTGTTTTGCGCTGTGGAAAATGTGGCGAAGTTCCGGTAAACGGTTTATGCGGAAGGTGTCTGCGGAAAATCTGTCTGCGGTAGAAAATTTAACGGATCCTTGGGTGAGGGCTGTTACGGAAGCCTGCGCTGCTGATGGACGCTATTACCGGATTCTTTCGAATGTCGTGATTCCGAAGACTCGCGGGTTTGAACGCTTTCGCATTTTACTGCTCCATGAAACAGGAGCTTATGTGTTTGCCTCTCGCGGAAAAATCTGTTCGCGGTCCAAGAATGTGACGGAGATTTTGCAAAACTTTTTGGGGACGAGTTCGGCGAATTTGAACGCCTTCGATTTTGTGATTCCCGAAAAAAATTCTACCCTATCTTCCAAAGAAGTTTTGAATTTGGGCGAAGAATTAAAGCAGATCCTGGAAATGGGGAAAAGCGTATTCCCGCCCGAACAGATCAACGCCTGGTGCGAAAAAATCAAATAAGTTTATTCGAACGAAAGGTAATCCTTCATTTCGCTGAAGCGGTCTAACATGGCGACGCTTGCGCCCGAAGAAACCCCGAATGCGAACATCTGCATGGCGAATTCCTGGAGAGCTTTTGGCGAAATTTCGTCTTTGCTGGCAAGGGCTTCGCAGGCCGCGTTGATATAATCCAAAGCGTCGTCGGTGGCTGCTTTTTCGAGGATGGTGACAGGCTTTGTCTTTCTAGTGGTCTTTTTTGCGGCTTTGGAAGCAACCTTTTTGACAGCAGTCTTTTTGACCGTTTTTTTAGTGGAAGCTTTTTTGACGGTTGCTTTTTTAGCGGGTGCAGTTTTTTTGATAGCCATATTTTTCCCCCTGTTTAGGTGCTTTTATTAGAATATAATCGGTTTTGGTGTAAATTGCAAAATTCTTTGCAAAACCTTTGTGGTGGCTTCACGGGCGAAGGCGTTTTTTTTGTGTAAATTATGGGAGTGTGATTTTTGGATACCCAGATGGAAAAACTCTCGCCTTTAAACTTTTTGGATTACCGGGAATACCTTTTGGCTTATTTCGACCATCGAAAAGCGGAATCCCCGTGGTATTCTTACAAAGTCTTTGGCGAAGGGGTAGGGCTCGATCAGAGTCAGGTTTTTCGCATTTTGCAGAAACAGCTCCATATTTCCAAAAAGGCCCTTCCGCGATTCCTTGAATATTTAAAGCTGGACGGTCGGGAGGGGGAATATTTTGCAAAACTCGTGGAACTCGGACGTTCCCGCCGTGAATCCGATACCCGGCGACTGTTTGCGGAAGCCCTTGCGCTCCGAGGTTCTAAAAGCCGTAAATTGCAGGATGCCCAGTTGGAACTTTATTCCAAATGGTATTACAGCGTCGTTCGCACGTTGCTAGGATTTGTCCGTGTAAAAGACGATTATGAAGCCCTCGGTCGAATGGTTTCACCGCCGATTTCTGCGGATTTGGCCAAAAAAGCCGTTTTGCTGTTGGAAAAACTTGGCCTAGCTGAACGCGATGGGGAAGGTTTTTGGGCTTTGACCGATTTAAAGCTCACCACGGGTTCTTCCTATAAAACTTTGCAGGTTCACGCATACCAGTCGGAATCCATGAAGCTTGCCATGCAGAGCCTTGAACTGCATGCCAAAGAGCTTCGAGACATAAATGTGATCAATATGGCTGTTGATGCGGACGCTTTCCGCGATTGTCTTGCTATTTTAAGTACAGCAAGGGATGAAATTCGTGCCCGGGTTGAAAAAGTGGAAAATCCGGACCGAGTGATGCGACTCGCTTCCGCTTTTTTCCCGGTAGCGTTTACCCAGGGTGAAGGAAAATGAAACGTTCGGCTTGGACATGGATGCTTTTAGGAACGCTGGGTGCGTGTGTTTTAAGCGCGTGTTCGGGAGATTCGACAGCCGGTCGTGGCATTTGGGACGAAACCGAAAACGGTCTTGCGGTTACGATCCGCGGGCAGGAAGGCTCTCCCATTGCAAGTGCGAAGGTTCGCCTGGTGAGTGCTACCGCTGTGGTGCAGGATAGCGCCCTTTCCAATTCAGAAGGTATAGCCCGTTTTGAAAAACGGCCCGATTACGCTGGCCATGTGGAAGTTTCGGCTTCGGAAGGGGTTGCCCGTTCCGCTTTTGCATCGGGAGATTCCGCTGTATCCGAAGTGCTTTCTGCTCCGGCAAGGCTTTCGGGTTCGTTGAATTTGACAAATGGGGAAATTCCTTCGGAATTTTACTTGTACGGGACAAGTTACAAGGCTTCGATTGCAGCGGACGGTTCCTTTAGTTTTGAAAACGTTCCGGCGGGGGATTATGCGATCCTTTCCGCAGGAGAAACTTCTTACTTGTACTGGAACGAATCCAAGCTTGTGCCTAACGAAGAAACCGTCGTTTCTTTGAATGTACCGTCCAAGGATAGCGTTTTAATCGACGATTTTGAAGATGGCCGCGGCACGAACCTTTTTTACGCTTTGACCGGCGGCGGCTGGTGGTTTACCTATGGAGATTCCACCAGTACGATTTCCCCGAGACTTCCGGAACGCGGTCTTTCTCGGGAAGATGCTTATGCGGGAAGTCAAAGCCTGCATGAAACTTTTGTAATCGATTCCACTGCGAAGAATCCTTACGCCCTTGTCGGTTTTAACATTGGAACGGCGCCTTCCGACGATAGCCTTCGCGGATATGACCTTTCCAAGTTAGACAGCGTCACTGTTTATGTGAAAGGCTTTGGCCATGTCTTTATGCAGTTCGCTGGTTTGGATGACGCTTTGAATTCTGTAAACTGGGAATTTGAATTCGACATTCCTTCAAACGAAGAATGGACACGGGTTTCTGCTGTTCCGGGAGATGACGCTTTGTGGATGCAAATTGCTGCAAACATGAAAACGATCAACTTTTTGGTAACGGAATCCGCCGATATTTGGCTTGACCAGATTGTTTTCCACGGGGTTTCCGCTTCGGATGTATTCCGCGTAGAACTTGAAAAGTAAAAAATTTTCCCATGAAAAAATCCCGTTCGGATGAACGGGATTTTTGTGTGAAAATGGAACAGTTTATTCGCCGACGTACTTGAAGAATACAGCGGCAAGCGGTGGAAGTTGAATATTTGCGCTCCACGGGCGGCCCTGCCAACCGATATCTTCGGAGCGGATTTCACCAGCGTTACCGATGTTTCCGCCGCCCCACATTTCGGAATCCGAGTTGAAAATTTCTTTCCAACGACCGCGGGCTGGGACGCCGATGCGGTACGGAGTACGCGGAACCGGGGTAAAGTTGAAGGCGCAAAGAATCTGAGCTCCGTGAGCGTCTTTACGGACAAACGAAACAATAGAACTGTCTGCGTCGTCGCAAGAAATCCATTCAAAGCCTTCCGGTGCATGGTCCACTTCCCACATGGCGCTTTCGTCTTTGTAAATGTGGGAAAGCGTCTTGAACATTTCGTGCAGCTTGCTGTGAGTTTCCCAAGAAAGCAAGTGCCAGTCGAGGGACTGTTTTTCGTTCCATTCGCGGAATTGACCGAAGTCGTTGCCCATGAAGTTGAGCTTTTTGCCCGGATGGGCAAATTGATAAGCATAGGCAAGACGGAGGTTTGCGAACTTTTGCCAGTTGTCGCCCGGCATTTTGTTCAACATGGAACCTTTGCCGTGCACGACTTCGTCGTGGCTCAGCACCAGGATAAAGTTTTCGGAATAGGCGTACACCATGCTGAATGTCAGCAGGTTGTGATGGTACTTGCGGTGTACCGGTTCGTGGTGCATGTACGAAAGGAAGTCGTTCATCCAGCCCATGTTCCACTTGTAATGGAAGCCGAGACCACCGCGTTCTGGCGGACGCGTGATGCATGGGAAACTAGTGGATTCTTCTGCAATGAGGATCGCATGCGGGGCAAGACGGCCCATGATGCTGTTCAAATGCTTGAGGAATTCCAGTGTGTCGTAATTGATGTTTCCGCCGTCCTTGTTCGGAATCCATTCTCCGTCCCGTTTACCGTAGTCCAGGTAGAGCATACTTGCCACGGCGTCCACACGGAGACCGTCGCAGTGGAATTCGCGGAGCCAGTACATGGCGTTTGCAATGAGGAAGTTCGAAACTTCATTACGGCCCAGGTTGAAAATGTACGTTCCCCAGTCCGGATGTTCCCCCTGGCGCGGATCGGCGTGTTCATAGCAAGCTGTGCCGTCAAAACGGCCAAGTGCGTAGGAATCCTTCGGGAAGTGGGCGGGAACCCAGTCAAGGATCACACCGATTTCATTTTGGTGGCAAAGGACCACAAAACGGCGGAATTCATCCGGATAACCGAAACGGCTGGTGGGGGAATAGTAACCCGTGACCTTGTAACC
>JAGDBD010000024.1 GCA_017959225.1 Fibrobacter sp.
ATCTTCGCCGGTATAGGAATTAGGCCCTGCATAAAAAATGTACAGCAGGGAATCGATCTTCTTCTGCGTTTCCGGATGCCTTGCCGTAGCAAGCGTGGCCATGCGAGGCTTGGGGGCGTCGCAATGGAACATTTTTTGCAAAATGATACGGGTGTCCGGACCGCTCACGCGAATGGCGGCGAGTGCTGAGGTTCCATGCGGGGTTGCGGGGGCTACGATTGTCTGTTCCACGCACTTAATATAGCTAATTCATTTTTGCCCAATTTGATTGCCCTAGGATCAAGTCGGCGCTCGAAACGAAAATAGGTCTGGAATTATGGCAAGAAGGCTTTTCCCCCAAATGGACCCTTTTGAAATTTTGTAAATTAGTGCGGAACAAATTTTACCCGATGGAGTTTTTGAATGAACGCCGCAAAGAAAGCTGAAAAGGAACAGGAAAAGGAACAGACTCCGGACTTCATGAAGAAAGCCGAAGAATTCTTTTCGAACAACCGTAAAATCTTTTTGTGGAGTCAGGTAGATGACGAAAGCGCCGGCAAGATCGTGAAACAGCTTTTGTATCTGGATTCCCTTTCCCATGACGATATCATTTTCTTCATCAATAGCCCGGGTGGCGTGATTTCTAGCGGTCTCGCCATTTACGATGCGATGAATGCGATTAAAAGTGACGTGGTGACGGTTTGCTGCGGCCAGGCGGCTTCGATGGGCGCTGTTCTTTTGACTGCCGGTGCAAAAGGCAAGCGTTATGCTTGGCCGTCCGCTCGCATTATGATTCACCAGCCGTTGATTCAGGGTCAAATGGAAGGCCCGGCAAGCGATATTAAGATCCAGGCAGAAGAAATGCTTCGCATTCGTTCGATCACAACGAACATTATTGCGAAGACGAGCGGTAAAACGGTTGAAGAAGTGGACCGTGATACGGAACGTGACAACTTTATGTCGGCGGAAGAAGCGAAGGCTTACGGACTTATCGACGAAGTGAAGAGCATTCTCTAATGGGTTTATTTTCTGCCATTAAATCAGGTCTGCAAAAGACCCGTAATGCAATCCTTGGCGAAATCAAAGGCATTGCCGGTAAGGGCAAGGTGACCGATGAAATGCTCGAGGAGCTTGAAGAACGCTTGATCAAGGCGGACGTGGGAACGAGCGCCGCATTCCTTTTAACGGATGCGCTCCGTGAAGAGGCTTTAGGCAAATCCCTTTCGCAAGACGAAGTCTTGGACATTCTCCGTTCCGAAGCGGAACGCTTTTTGGTAGATCCGCCGAAGTTTGAATTCAAAGGCAATCCTCATGTTTTCCTTGTGATTGGTGTGAACGGTGCCGGCAAAACGACGACGATCGGAAAGCTTGCGAAAAAGTTCGCAGATGAAGGTCACAAGGTGATGATCGCTGCTGCGGATACGTTCCGTGCTGCGGCCATTGAGCAGCTTGAAGTCTGGGCAAAACGTTCGGGGGCGGAATTTGTGCGCCACGCAGAAGGTTCGGACCCGGCGGCTGTTGCTTATGATGCTTGCCAGGCTGCGAAGGCGCGTGGCTGCGATGTTGTGTTCATCGATACCGCAGGACGTTTGCAAAACATAGACTACCTGATGGAAGAACTTGCAAAGATCGTCCGCGTGCTAAAGAAGATCGATCCGTCTTATCCGCACGATATGATGCTCGTTCTTGACGGCAACACGGGGCAGAATGCGATTAACCAGGCGAAAATCTTTAACCAGAGTTTTCCGCTGACGGGCCTTGTGGTGACAAAGCTCGACGGAACGGCTCACGGCGGTTCTGTCCTTTCGATCGCAAGTTCTCTCAAAGTTCCTATTCTCTGGGTGGGAATGGGTGAACGCATCGACCAGCTCGTGCCTTTTAACAAGGCGGAATATGTCGATGGGCTGTTTAAGGAGTAAAATCGGACTTGGAATTTTTGCTCTCTCGGCACTCGCATGTACCGAGGGATCGAATTCTATTCCTTCCGATTTTGTTCGCTTGTATGGGGATCTCCGAATTGCGACCCGTGAATTTGGAGAAACTTCGACTGACGGTCGCATTGCCCGTGTCCGGATTCTTGAACGTTATGGTTACACGGCGGAGCGCTTTGATTCCATCGCGGAAAAAATCCAACGTTCTGCGGACTTGTGGGAACCCTTTCAAAATGCGGTCGTGGAATATGTAGATTCCGTCGCCGTCAGCGCAAAAGCGATTGCTCCTCAAGTCAAAAACATACCCGCTGCTAAGCCGAAAGTGGCTAAGAAATGAAACGCTTCGCAGTCATGACTTGGGTACTTCTTTGCTTTTTCGGAGCGTTATCCCTTGCTTGGGCTAAAGAGGGTTTAAAAAAGTCCGTTACGACGACGCGGGATTCTGTTCACTGGGAAGATTATTCCGAAGCGCTAGCTCGGGCAAAGATCGACCAAAAGATGGTCTTTGTGGACATTGTTGCGGACTGGTGCATTCCTTGCCGCGAAATGGACAAGACGACGTACCGCGACAAACAGGTTGTAGAAACTTTGAACAATCGCTTTCACCCGGTACGCTTGGACCAGGCTGCGGAAGAAACCATTCAATGCGACACAAAGCGTTTGCCGGTGAACCGGTGCTTCTTTAACGTTTGGAATCTTCAGGCACTTCCTTCGTACGTGCTGATTGCGCCGAAGGGACTTTCGATTCTCACTTATTCGAACGGCTTGGATGCCGATCAGATGAATTTGCTTTTGATGCAATTTCTGACGAAAGAAAAGGAATGGCTTGCACAATGAATTTTACTCCGATTGAAATCGCCTTTTGGGTGCTGTTCTGTTTGCTTGTACACTGCTACCTGGTGTTCCCGGTGACGCTCCCTTTTTTGAGCGAACTTTTTTGCCGAAAAAATCGCAACGTTTCGAATAAAGTAACACTTCCGAAAGTTTCGGTACTTGTTTCCGCATACAACGAAGAAGCGGTAATCGAAAAGAAAATTTTGAACTTTCTCGAAATCGATTACCCGAAAGAATTGCTAGAAATTTTGATCGGTGACGACGGTTCTGCGGACCGTACTGCGGAAATCGTGGAACGCTACGCAGACAAGGGAATCCGCTTGGTGAAAGCTCCCCAGAATGCGGGCAAGGCGGCCATGCTCAACCGTTTGCAAGGAAAGGCGACCGGTGAAATCCTCGTATTTTGCGATGCGAATACGATGCTCTTTCCGAACGTGATTCGCAAGCTCGTTTCTCCGTTCAGCGATCCGAAAATCGGCTGCGTTTGTGGACATTTGATTTTGACGGACAAGAGCGGAAGCCCGCTTGGATCGGGCGAACGCAGCTATTGGGATTTAGAATCGGAAATCAAAAAATTTGAAGGCATTCTCGATCGTCTTGTCGGCGGAAACGGTGCGCTTTACGCAATTCGCAATTCGCTGTATACACAGCTTCCCGTTAAAAAAAGCGTGATGGATGACTTCTTCATTACGGTGAAGGTTTTGCAGAAAGGTTCGTTCTGCACATTTGATCCGAGCGCCATTGGAACGGAACAGACGTCCAAGGAAGGTTCTGGAGAATATCGTCGCAAGGTGCGCATTGGACGGGCGAACTTCAACTACTTGTTCTCTTACTTGCCGCTGCTGAATCCCTTCCGTCCGCTGCTTGCGTACCTGTTCCTTTCGCACAAACTTTTGCGCTGGCTCACGCCGCACATTGCCCTTGCACTTCTTGTGCTGAATGGAATTCTTTTGGCGTCGATGCGTCCGGTCTATTTTGTGACGATGGGGCTCGCGTTGATTTTTGTACTGGCGGCCGTTACAAAAATTTCGGGAAGCGCCTATTACTTTTTGCTGATGAATTTTGCAATGTTCAAGGGAAGCTTGCTTTCGCTTACCAAGGAACACGGTGGCGGTTGGAAACGTGAAGCCCGTGGCGATGAAGAAGATTCTTCGACAGTGACGAAGGCCCTTCCCTTTGTTCTTGCGACGGCGCTTTCCCTTGCAGCGCTTGCGCCTTCGCCTGCGGAAGCTTTGACCGCGGATGCGAGTGTGGGCGTTGTGAATTCAACGGAAGAACTTTCGGAATTCAATTTTAACGTGTCGGGGCATTTTTGGTACCCGGTAGACCAGATGGTTTTTGTGGGCGTGGGTGTGGATTACCAACGTTTTGGCGATGTGACGCTTGTCCCGGTAATGGGGAGCGCCTATGTGCGCTTGCCGTTTGGCAGCGTTCTCATGCCTGCGATGACGTTTGATTTTGGCTATGCGTTCGGTAATGACGCCCAGATGATTTGGCGCGCCGGTGGCGGCTTAGACATTAAACTTGGACGCTATTCGTCGCTGCTTGTTTTGGGCGGTTATGAGAACCTGCGAAAAGCCGGAGATCTCGTGTATCTCCGGTGCGGCCTTCTGCTAGAGCTTTAAGAAAATTATTCGACGACGAGATCTTCGTCTGCCACGTTCAGATCGGCGACGATTTCAAGAGCATCCGGTTCGTCGAGGAATTTAGCGACGAGTCCTGTGCGCTTTTCGTGTGTGTCGTGAGTAATCAGTTCAACGACATCGTCGATCGTAACATCGATGATAGCTTTGTCGGTTACCGGGATCTTAATCGTCATACCCCTCTCGATGTCGCCTTCCAAAATGGATCCACGAAAAACCAAACTTTTTTGATCTTCACCAAAGAGAGTTCTTTTTACATGAAATTTTGCCATATGCAAAAAGTTAAATTATTCTCATGAACTTGCGTGTCGGAAGAATCCCTTTTTTAGTGTGCGCTCCGTTTTTTCATCTTTTTTTCCGAGATGAAGCGCGCTTTGAAGGTTATTCCTTTGACGATGGAGCTCCGAGCGCCCTGAATCAAAAACTTTGGACGGGAAAAATCCACTTGGCGCCAGCATCTTCGATCGCTTATGCCCGCGCACCACAGGACCTTGTCCTTGCTCCGGACCTTTGCACGTCTTGCAGATTGGAAGTTCATTCGGTGGAGCTGTACTCGAAGTATCCCCTGGAAGAACTTTCGGGTAAGCGCATTTATTTGACTTCCCAGAGTGGAACTTCGGTCGCTCTTTTGCGAATTATTTGCTCGCAGTATGCCCATGTGCACCCGGAATATGTGACAGACAAAAATAATTCTGATGCGGTTCTTTTGATCGGAGACGAAGCGTTGGTGGAAAAGACAAAGAATGTTTGGCCGTTCTGCTACGACATGGCGCTTCTTTGGAGAAGTTGGCACGGGCTTCCCTTTGTGTTTGGAGCGTGGAGCGTTCACAAGTCCGCTCTTTCGGGCGAAGTACGGCCAAGGCTCGAATCCTTTTTAAGCCAGGTCCACGAGTCGATTGCGGAGTTTCGCAAAGATCCCTCTTTGGCATTAAAAAAATGGGCCGAGCATTACCCGGTCCCATTTTCTGCGGAACAATTGAAAGACTATTACGATTCTTTGGATTATGAATTCACAGACGAACGAAAGAAGTCCTTGGAATTGTACTTTAATTTGTGCGCAAAAGAAGGAATCCTTAACGAAGCGCCGCCTTTACGGTATTTATAAACTTTTCCAAGTTTTTTCCAATGGTTTCCCAGTCGTTTGATTGCATGAGCGACGGCTTAAAAATGCTTGCTCCGAATGCGACGAGGTTCGCTCCGCTTTTGAAGTAATCCGCTACATTTTCGTTTGAAACGCCGCCGCAGGCAAGCAGCGGGATGTCCCGGAACGGGCCCCGCAGCGCTTTGATGTAGGAAGGGCCTCCTACGTTTGCCACCGGAAAAATTTTGACACAGGTCGCGCCCCAGTCATAAGCGTTTTGCACTTCGGTGGGGGAAAGGGCGCCCGGGATGTCGGGAATGTTCTTTTCGACGCATTTTCGGATGACCGCTTCGACGGAATTCGGTGAAACGATGAATTCGGCGCCTGCGTCAAGAGCCTTGTCCAGGTCGTGTAAATTGCGGACGGTGCCCGCTCCGACTTGGATTCCGAGAGGGTTTGCAAAACCTTTAAGTTTTGAAATGATGCTTGTTGCCGCATCGGTATTCATGGTGACTTCGATCGCCTTGAGGCCGCATTCGGCTGCGGTTTTTGCGCAGGCTTCTTCTGTGCCTTCGGGAATGTCTCGGAGGATTCCGACAACAGGAACGTCTTGGAGAAAGGAAAGAAAGTGGTTCATGGCTTGGAAAATAGCAAGATTCTGTAATGAATTTGCGTTTTTTAGCAGTTTTTTGTTTTTTGGCCCTTGATTAACCTATTTTCTAAGAGTAAATAGGAGATGTTTTATGCAAGATTTGCCCTCAAAAGAACAGATTATCGCGGTAGTGCGTGACGAGCCGATGGTGGGCAGTCAGCTTCGCCGTGCGATGGGCATTACCAAGCACAAGAAATTGGCTTTTAAGCAGTTGCTTGCCGAAATGGTAAACGAAGGATCGCTTGCCCGTACAAGCAACAAGGAATATACGCCGGGAACCGGTGAACCGAAATATGGGGAAGACCGCGAAGATAACCGCAGACCGTCTGCGGCTAGCCGCCGCAAGTCCACTTATGATGACGACGAAAGTCGCGTACACCGCGGCGTAT
The DNA here is from genome assembly GCA_017959225.1 of Fibrobacter sp. Classification (GTDB taxonomy): domain Bacteria; phylum Fibrobacterota; class Fibrobacteria; order Fibrobacterales; family Fibrobacteraceae; genus Hallerella. The sequence continues at coordinate 6,510 of JAGDBD010000024.1, forward strand.
TAAGCCCGGATGGAAAAGACTGGTGGCAGGTGACCGATACGAGTTCAGGCAAGGTGTACCAAATGGCCCACCGCAGCAAGGCCCCCGGAAAAGACGGAGAAACCATCGCATTTACGCTTTACCCGCATCCAAAGCTCAAACATTCGATGCTTGCCAAGGTGGACCGTTCCGCAATGGAAGGCGATTTGAAGTGGAGCGATGTGAAAGCTCAATTCGTCAAAGATTCTTCGCTTCCGGAAAGCTTCTCCGATTCCATCATGGAATTTGTGAACGCTCAAAAAGCTCCCAGTGAAAAGGATTTGAAGGATGGCCGCATTGATTTGCGCGATCTGTACATTCTTTGCATTGACCCGGACGGAGCCATGGACCATGACGATGCGATTTCCGTGGAAAAACGTCCGGACGGAGGCTTCCATTTGGGAGTGCATATCGCCGATGTGAGCCATTACGTGCCGGAAGGTTCGGAATTGGATGACGAAGCGCTTACCCGCAGCTTTACGCAGTATTTGCCGTGGACTGCTGTGCCGATGCTTCCAGATCGCCTTTCTAGCGACCTGTGCTCTTTGCATCAGGGTGTTGACCGTTTGGCGTTCAGCTGCTTAATGGAACTTGACAAGAATGCTCATGTGGAATCTTTTGAATTCAAGAAGAGCCTTGTGAACATTACCGCAGGCATTACTTACGGCGAAGCGGTGAAGCGTCTTGAAGAAGGCGATGCTCATGTAAAAGCTTTGCAAGAAGTGACGGCGCTTCTTCGTGAAAACCGTCGCAAGAATGGCATTTTGGAACTCGGCAGTACGGAATTCAGATGCGTCTTTGACGAAAACGGCGAACCTGAAAAGATCGTGCCGCGTGAAGAAAATGAATCGGACCATTGGGTTGAAGAATGCATGCTCATTGCGAACCAATGCTGCGCACGTGAACTGGAACGTCGCCATTTGCAGGGCGTGTACCGTATTCATGAAGCTCCGGATACAAAGGACATTATGGAGCTTTATTACCAGATGCCCGACCTGTTCAAGGATAGTCCTATTTCTCTTCGGGAACTGGGAAAGCCGCGCCGCGGCGATACGAACTTGAACCCGGATATTTTTAAGCTGTACCAGCATTTGATTGCCCGCGCGAAAGGCGATGACGAAATCATTATGCGCATTCTTCGCAGTATGCAGAAGGCGCATTACGATAGCAACTGCTTTGGACACTTTGCCCTTAACTGGCAGGACTATGCGCATTTTACAAGCCCGATCCGCCGTTATGCGGACCTTTGGTGTCACCGTGAACTTTCGCGCAAGACTCCAGATGAAACCGATGCCAAGCGCGCTTGGGACGTGGTAGCGGTATGCTCTGAAATTTCGGCAAATGAAGTCAAAAACCAAAAGACGGAACGCATGTCTCTCAAGGTGTGCGCCACTTGGCTTTTGCGCAAACATTTGGGCGAAGAGTTTGAAGCGACGGTGACCGGTGTACAGGAATGGGGCATTTACGTGGGCGTGGAAGATCCGCAGGCCGAAGGCCTTGTGCGCTTCCGCGACATCGCAGGCTCGGACTTTTACGTGTTCAATCCGGACAAGGGAATTGTTTACGGTAAGCGTAGCAATAAAACCTTTGGCCGTGGCGACAAGGTCCGTGTGCGACTGCTCCGAGCAAATCCGGTCCGCGGAGAAGCGGACTTTGCGATCCTTGAAAAAATCGGTGACGGTAGAACGTCTAAAATGGCGAAGCTTGACCGCGCCGAAGCCGCTGAAGAACTTGGCCTTGTCACGCAACCGGATGAAAGCGAATTGGAAACGCTCCGTCCACGGGAACGTCGCAAGGTTAGGGAATCTTACGGCGGCGACCGCAAGGCGAACAAACGCAAAGCGGAACGTGAAGAACGCGCTGAATATGGCCGCGGTCGCAAACGTTCAAGCCGTCGCAGTGAATTGGATGAAGAACCGCGTAAAACGCGTGGAAAAAAATCCTTTGCACGTAAAAAGAAATCTTCTACATTTGGAAATTCCCGCAGGGATTCCGGTCATATTCACGGTAAGAAACGATAGTCTATGAAAACGCAGCCTTCCTTACGCAAAGTTCTCTACGCCTCCTATCAAACGGGGGAATCTTTACCGGGTTATGTACGCTATGCGTTGGAAGGCCTTTGTCAAACGGGCTTTTCGGTTGTTTACTTGACGAATGAACGGGATCTGGACGCGTCTTCCCATGCGTTTTTGGATTCGCACCATATCGAACTGTTCTTTACGGTGAACCGCGGTTATGATTTTGGCATGTGGAGCCGTTATATCGCTTATACGGCCAAGTTCCGCCGTGAAGAATGGGAGCGTTTGGTGCTTGTGAACGATTCGGTTATTTACTTCCAGAACCGATTTGTGAATATCTTTAACGCGGCGGAAGATTCTCCTGCCGATGTGGTGTCGTTAACGTCGAATAATGAACAGTCGCCCCATTTGCAGTCGTACTTTTTGTACATGAAATCGGGAGCGATCCAGGCGTTTTGTGAACGTCTTTTGAATGAGCCGGAAGGGAAAAACTTTTACGATACGGTGACCCGTTTTGAAGTGGGAACGAGTGTCGCTTTACGAGAAAAGGGGCTTGTGCTCGATTCCCTTGTTCATACGGAAAATCCGGTGCTCTTTTCGTACCCGGAACTGATAGAAAAAAAGTTCGGATTCGTGAAACGGAAATTTTTGCAAAAGAGATGGACCCGTGGTGAAGCTTATTTCTTTTGGGACCATCATGCGGGCAAGGCTTTGCTTTTGGATTATACGCGCTGGATTCGTGAAAAAGGTTCGCCCGATCGTGACTTTAATTTGGAATGGCTGAACGATCCGAAACGAACTTTTTCCCGCCGCATTGCGGAAACGTTCCGTTTTGCGTATTACAAATTCCGCTGGTGGCTTTCGCATGCGAAAGCGAAAAGGGGAAAGTAATTATCCAAAATTTCTAACGGCGTCCACAAAGGCTTGAATTCCGCTGAGAGGAGTATCTGGCAAGACGCCGTGTCCCAGGTTCATTACATGCGCACGATCCTTGGAAAGTTCCAGGATCTTTTTTGTTTGCAATTGAATTTCTTCTGGACTTGCAAAGAGCAAAGCTTGATCCAAATTGCCTTGGAAAATGGTGTTTGGATGTTTGTAAAAAAGTTCCGAAAGCTCGGAACGGTGATCCACTCCGACAACGTTTACGTCTAAAGAGGTGAACGTGTCTACCAAATGGGATGCTCCGTTTGCGTAATGGAAAATCGGAGCTTC
>JAGDBD010000025.1 GCA_017959225.1 Fibrobacter sp.
ACGGCGTTATGCTCCGGGATGCTGTTGGTTTTCCGTAAGAACAGCTCCGCGAAGTTTCTCGCTCTGCTGTCTGCAATATCAACATCGACTCTGACAGCCGTCTCGCTATGACTGCCGCCATCCGTAAGTATTTCGACGAACATCCGGAACACTTCGACCCGCGTCAGTACCTGAAGCCGGCTCGTGAAAACATGAAGAAGATGTACATCCACAAAATCGTGAATGTGCTCGGCTCCGACAACAAGCTCTAATGAGACCGCTCGCGCTTCACTAGGGTATTAAATTACTCCGGCAAGCGCTCGCTCTCGCAACCGCCCTCGGTTAACACCCGAGGGCTTTGTTGCTCACGGGAAAGTGCAAACAAAGCCAAAAGCTTAGGCACCTCGGAACTATCCGGGGTGTTTTTTGTTGCTTTCTCGATTTGCTATATTACGAACCGTACATAATTTATAAAGAAGTGAGAAATGAGAATTTTACTTTTCTGCATAATACTTTTGGCGAACTTTGTCACAGCGAATACCTGTTCTGAAATGCTTATCAAGAACACGACTATTTTTTCCAACGATGATTTTTACCGCGATTCAAGCTATTTCCTGGATCGAGGGGACAATGCGTGGACGCACAAGTATTACTGGAGCGAGGGAAAGCTGGACAGCATGGTGTACGACCCCATGGAAGACGGTGAATCGCCCAATGTATCCTATTTCTACTGGAACACAGACAAAAGTTCCCTGAAGGGCGTGGGAGCCGAACAAATCATTACTTCTTTAATTTCTGGCGACACTGTCATATACAAGCAAGAGTATTACACTGCAGGAGAACTAGAAGATTCCGTTACTACCAAAATAACTAAAGGACGTACAAGCTCCTTGGCTTATTCCATGGGCACAAAGGAATGGACCCTTACCGAAACTTACCTTTCCAACGACACCCTATACAACAAAGGTATCTATGGCTACAATTCCGATGACGAGAGGCCACATACGGAGTTCATCGTTGCAGATCCGGAAAGCGATACAAAGTGTTTGGAATATGAAATTGTCGAAGGCACCCCACGGATTGTCGAAACCATAGATTATGCAGAAACAGAAAAAGGGTTCGTGCTGAGTTACCTACAGGGTAGCGGAGAAAACGCCTATCTACGCAAATTCTTCTTTGTGAAAACCGAAGGAACAACCTCTATCCGCAAGACACTCAAGCCCGTCAAAATCTCCCCCAGGGCCCGCTACTTCGACCTTCTTGGTCGTTATAAGTTCACGAAATAAACGGAGATGCCCGCCTTAGTATCATCCCCCATTACACACCCCACACTCCACACCATCATGCACTGTCCCCACTGCCATTCCGAATTGAAAGACGACGCCACCTTCTGCCCTCACTGCGGAAGCGATTCGGAAACAGGTTGGAAAGAAGGTGCGGAAAATTCGCATCTCGAACTTCCTGATTACGAAGAAATTCTTGAAAATGAATTTGGACAAAAAAAGAAGCCCGTTTCGAAAATCGCATCGGCCATTATCGGCGGAATTTTAGCCGTCGTTCTGTTGATCGTTTTTACCGGCGTCTTTTAACGCTTGAATATTCCTTAATTTGCAAATAAAGACGTTTTACAGCGTCTTTTTTAATTCTGCGACAAATGACTCGGCCGTTTCAAAATCAAAGTCTTCTACGGCTTTTTTAAGCTGTTTAATCAGTTCCATGCGACGCTCGTCGTAACGGATATGTTCAATTTGCTGTAAAGCGGCCCGGCAGCCAGCAGGGACTGCGTCTCGAATGGGAGTTTCTATGGTGTCGAGCATTCTTGCAAGCTTCGTCATCGCTTCGGGGTCTTCCACAAGAGTTTCCTTTCGCTCTCCCAAAACTTCAGCGGCAAGGGGAATGGACTTGCACAGGCGTTCAATGAGCTTTTGCAGATGCTTGTCCAGTTTTGCCCAAGGTATCATGGGAATTTCGTCCCGTTCAGAGGAGATCGTATATTCGAGCTTGGCAAATTTTTCTTGCAAATGTGCGCAGCCGATGGTGCCTGCGATCCCTTTGATTGTATGGGCCATGCGTGCCGCTGTCGAATAATCCTTCTTTTGCGTCACTTCTTCGATTTTTGGCACGTAACCGTCGAAATCTTCTACAAAGCGGCGGATGACTTTAAAGTAAATCGCTTTGCTCCCTGCTGCGCGGTACAGTCCGAGTTCCGCATCAAAATCCGGAATCTTTTCAAAAATCGAAAGGAAAGGATCTTTGATCGGTTGCGCTTCTTCTGCATTTTTGGTTTCCGCAATTTCAGCAGAAGATTCCTGTTCAAGCCAATTGGAAAGTTCCTTGTAAAATTCTTCCGGGTCGATGGGCTTTGTAATGTGAGCGTTTAGGCCTGCGGCAAGGCTCTTTTCTTTGTCGCCTCGTAAAGCTCTTGCGCTCATGGCAATGATCGGTAGCGATTTCTTTTTGGCGTCGTCCAGGTTACGGATTTGACGGGTCGCTTCAAAACCGTCCATTACAGGCATCTGCAAGTCCATTAGAACGAGAGCGTACTCATGTTTTTTGACCGCTTCAACCCCTTCTGCCCCGTTGTTTGCCACATCGATATTCAACCCGACACGGTTCAAAAGTTCAATGGCAAGTTCTTGGTTTAGCGCGTTATCTTCCACGAGCAAAACCTTTGCCGGTTTAAATCGATATGCATTCTGGACTTTCGGCTTATGGGATTTACTTTCTTCGACAACGCGGAAGCCCATGGCTTCTTCCAAAGTCTTTTGCAAATCTTCCAGCAAAAATGGTTTTGGCAAATAGCGCTTGAATCCATTTTCGATGGCTTCTTTCAAATGGGCTTCGTCGTTCATTTTGGAAATGGCGATCAGGGGCGGAAGTTTTTCCGTTGAATTTTGCATTTGCTTTACGAGAGCCAGCGCACCGATTTCAGAAAGGGTCCAGGCGATAACGATGGCGTCGTAGGGATTTTCTGCATGGGTGTTGAAATATTCCAAGGCTTCGTCTGCGGAACGTGCAAAGTCTCCCTGCACATGCATGGCTTCGGCCATTTTCCGAAGGATTTCTAACGATGCGGCATTGCTTTCGGCAAAAAGAATGCGCTTGTTTTCCAAAGGAGAGTTTCCTTTAGACTGAGGACGGTTCACGACTTCAAAGTCCACCGTAAAATAGAACTCGCTACCCTGATTCACTCGACTCTTGACTTGAAGTTCCCCGCCCATCAATTCTACAAGGGAGTGGGAAATGGCAAGTCCAAGGCCCGTTCCGCCGTATTTGCGGGTTGTGGAACCATCCGCTTGGGAGAATCTCTTAAAGAGTTTTCCCGCTTGCTCTTCGGTCATGCCGATGCCAGAATCGATAACATTTGTGAAAATCGTCGCCTTTGAATTTTCCAGCTTCAAAAGTTCCATTTTCAAAACGACCTGTCCTTTCTCCGTAAACTTTTCCGCATTGTTGATCAGGTTCGTCAAAATTTGGGAAAGGTGCAGCGGATCGCCAAAGATCCGCTCCGGAATGCGGGCGTCGATATCTGCCAAAAGTTCAATCGGCTTGCCGGCAATACGGACGACCGCAATGGATAGAACATTGGAAACGCATTCTCGAATGGAAAACGGAATATGTTCCATTTCCTGCTTTTTCGCTTCGATCTTCGAATAGTCCAAAATATTGTTGATGATGCCCAACAAAGATTTTGCGGCAAAGGAAATACGATCGATATAATGTTCCTGCCGTGGAGAAAGATCCGTAGAAAGGGCCAAATCCGACATGCCAATAATCGCGTTCATCGGCGTCCGAATTTCATGACTCATACTGGCGAGGAATTCGCTCTTTGCCTTTGTGGCGTCTTTCGCTTCCTGTTCGGCTTTGACAATGGGGGTAATGTCCGTAATGAAGAACAGATACCCGATGCTGCTCGAATCTTTGGACAGAAGGACGGAACCCTGTCCGCGGCACCAGATAACCCTTCCATCGTGCAAAGGAAGTTCAAAGTTTGCAGACCAGCGGGATCCGCTTTCCAAAGCCGAAACCGGCATGTCCAAAATCTCTTGCGGAATTCCCACATCGGTCATTTCGTCGTAAGGTTTGCCGATCAAAGTTGCCGGATCGATTCCTAAAATATCGCCGATACGGTTTGACACGTAAGAAATTCGGAATTCACTGTCGAAAATGATGATCGTATTTTGCGACGACGCCATGATGGAATCCAGGATAGAATCCTTGCGCACCGCAGACGTTTCATCGGATACGAGGAACAGATAGCGGACCGATGCGTCGTCTTCGATCAAAAGATTGAACGAAACATTCCACCAGACGATTTTCCCGTCTTTTTGCTGCACCACGATCTGGGTCTGTCCAATTTCACTTGTCTGCGGCGCAGCGGTCCGTTGGGCGTTCAACACAAAGTCTTTGAATTCGGGATTCGGAATGATTTCCCAAAGATTTTTTCCTTGAAGGCTATGCCAATCGGAACCTCCCGACGCACTTGCAATATTTGCACTGGCTCGCAAAACGTGGAACTGGTTATCGGTCAAAATCAAAGAAAAATATTTACTGCCAAGGATCGCATCGAAAAGCGTACTGGAATTGACGCTGTCGGTTAAATCCTTGGAAATCATGCGGCGGAAAAGAATTTTGCTCGTAATGGACGTGATGACGAGAAGAATCAAAATGCACGCTCCCGCAAAGAACATAAAGTTCGAACTTTTTTGGCTTAAAAGCGCAGCGGTTTTGTTTTGCGGAACGATATAAACGAGATGCAGCGGAAGCTTGTTCAACGGAGCGATCATCGCCGTATATTTTTTCCCATGGGAATCTTCGAATTCAAAGCTTGAAACGGCTGAACTTTGAATGGAATCCAAATGGTAATGTTTTTTTGCAGGTTCAAAAATGGAATAGACGCTGTCTAACGTGATTTCGCCAAGGCTTGTCTGGTAAGGAAAATACGTATAGACGCTATCGGATTCACTGTTCACAAGCATCGTGATTCCACCGCTTTCTTTGGAAAGTGTAGAAATCGATGAACGGAACACGTTAACGTCGATGTCTTCAGCGATCACTCCTTGAATGCGCTTTCGCGTTTTCCAAATGGGAAGAGAAATGGTCAGTACGCGCTTTTCTGCACCGTAGTTGATCGTTGGGCCGGAATAGGCGAGGCCTTTGTTTCTGCTCGGTTCCAAATACCAGGATTTGGTGCGATATTCAAAATGATCCGGATCGCGTTTTAAACCGCGAGCGCTTACAAAGGATCCGTCCGCTCCGCCGTAATAAATGTCTACAACCTTTCGATTTTTTTGCTCTGCGGCAAGGACCGATTTGATATTAGACGGAAGTTTGTATGCAATTTTTCCGTGGAATTTTTTAAATGGCTCCGTGTAAAGATTAATGCGCTGTTCAAAGACCTGTGCCACCTGCTGCAAGGTCTTTCGGGATTCTGCATAAGCGTTTTCGTACAAAAAAGATCGCATGTAAGACGTAAACGCGATAAAGCAAAGCACCATCGCGATTAACGTGGGAAGTGAATATACCCAAATAATGCGAGAACCGAGTTCCCGCTTCGTCTTACCTTGTTTCATCAATCTCCGAAAGCCCTATAGAGTTCGGGAAGCTCGTCTGCAAAAGTATCGAAAGCTTTTACCACATCTGGGTCGAAATGCTTACCGGCCCCTTCGTGGATTATCCGAATGGATTCCAAATGAGGAATCGCATCCTTGTAAACACGCTTCGAAACTAGAGCATCATAGACGTCCGCAACGGCCATGATGCGTGCGCAGAGAGGAATATCTTTGCCAGATAACCCTGTAGGATATCCCGAACCATCCCATTTTTCATGATGGTATTTCGCAATATTTGCAGCGATCACTACCATCGGATTGTTGTGTAATTCTTGTGTCGCGGAAAGAAGCACTTGATAACCCAAAATCGTATGCTTCTTCATTTGCTCGCGTTCTTCTTCCGTCAAAGACCCTGGCTTTCGCAGAATCCCATCGGTAATGCCTACTTTGCCAATATCGTGCAAAGGTGCTGCCACCGCATATTCTTCGACGATTTCTTCATTTGGAAGTTCGTCTTTGAACTGGTCGCATTGACTCATGGCGTGGGCAAGCTTTCGTACAATGGCTTGCGTTCTGCGCAAATGAGTTCCTGTTTCGTTGTCGCGGAATTCCGCAAGAGCTCCGAGACTTGTGAGCATTACCTGCAAAGTCTTTTGCAGGTCCTTTGTTTTTTGGGAAAGTTCGTCTGTGCGTTCTTCTACAAGATCCGTCAAACGATCCCGATAAAACTTGCGTTCCAGCTGATTGCGAATGCGCAACTTCAAGAGACCTTGATTGAAAGGCTTTGCGATATAATCGTCGGCACCGAGGGAGAGTCCCTTCATTTCACTTTCGCTTTCCGCTTGCGCGGTCAAGAAAATGACCGGGACATTTTGGCAACCAGGAATTTCCCTGAGCCTGCGGAATGTTTCATAACCGTCCATCTCGGGCATCATTACGTCGAGAAGGATCAAGTCGGGTACATTCCGCTTTAAAAGTTCAAGGGCACGCCTTCCGCTCAGCGCCACGTGGACGCTATAGTTTTCCTGTGCGAGAGCCCCCTCCAACACCTCGATATTCGGCTTTGTATCGTCGACAACTAAAATTTGGGGCTTCCGTTCTTCCATATAGGAATAATCTATTCTGTTTTATGGAATTTGAACAAAAAAGCAAAAAAAGATTGTTCCAACATGGAATATACGGAAAACTTACAAATCTTTAATCACCATGATTCCACTGCGTTCGATCTTCGGGAAAGGCTTCATGCCTTCGCCGCCTTTGCCTTTTTCGAGAATTTCAAGAAGCTCTCCCGTCGAAGAATACAGGTGCAATTCCCAAGGTCCTGCCGGAGCGTTGAAGTAACCGGAATTCTTCTGCACGTTGCGTTGGAAACTACAGTTGAGACGATCCATGACGCTGCGGGCTTGCACAAGGGAAACGTCCGAAAGTGTCCAGCCAACAGGACTTCCGCCCATGTCAAAAACGAGGACTGCGTTTTCGTCTGTGGGTTCCTTCATGGTGAACTTCCAGCTGAAATCTTGCCAGCTTGTGGAAAGGTCCAAGAAACGTCCGTTGGCGTAAGGCACATATTCGGATGTGGCGCGCTTGATGTCCACATTCAACGTGCGGGGCTTATCGGCACGGGCGCGCATGCTGAAGACGTAAGTGATGCCGTTGCGAAGTGGCAAGGACTGCTTAAATTGCAAGCTCCAGGTTTCTTTACCGGCATCTTCGATGGCGAAGTGCAACATCCCGTTCTGCACTTCGGCGTTAGCCTTTCCGCCCCAGAAATCGGCGCTCCAACCGTCAAGTCCGTCAGCAAAATCGCTGTTGCTTACCAGGTTGCGTCCACGGTCCAAAACTCCTGTGGAAAAATCCGCATTTTGGATAAAGCTTGGGATGACGCTAGTATTTTGAATGCCGAGAGGGCTGTCCACACAAACTTCCTTGCCCCAGCTCACGAGGGTGTTGTAGGAACTGTGTGCTGTCATATCCATTTCGGGGCTGTCGAAATTTCCCGGTCCCCAGCTCCAAGCGAGCCAGCCGATATCTAAACGTTCGGCTTCTGCCATAATGAATTTGTAAGGAATTTCGCGAGCGCCGTTAACAGCCACCGGAGCGAATTCGCCGATGATCAGCGGCAAGTTCCGTTCTACGGATTCTTCGAGGACGCCGGTAATACGTTCTTGGACAGTCGCGTATCCCGTTGCCTTTGGATCGTGAAGTTCCGTCGGCCACCACATGTGGATGTCAAAAATCAGATTGTGTTCCGGATCAACGGAAAGAAGCTTTCCGCCCTGTTCCAAAATGTTCTTGGAATTCTTTCCCCAGTCGTCGGCGTCGATTACCAATGGCACGCGGATTCCTGCGGCACGCATCCGTGTAATGGCCGAAAAATAGGCTTCGTAAAATTCGTCACCGCTTACAATTTCGCCGCCGACTTCATTGCCGATGTTTACGATGAGATATTCCTGGTGATCGTGAATCAACTGCAACGTTTCTTCACGGGTCCAGTAATCGACAAGTTCCGGAAGGCGGTTCCAATGTCCCGTTGCGTCATGCAGCTCCACGATCGGAATCATGCTGTTGGAAATGCTTTCATCGATCAGGCGGTAAAGGTCTGCAATGCGACCGTGCATATTCCACACGATGCGAACGCAGTTTGCTCCGGTCTTTGCAATTTCCGGAATGGATTTCCCTTCGCGGTCCGTCCAAATGAACATGTGATTGACACCGCGCAAGACAACCTTTTCATTGTCCTTCGTATAAAGAAAACGCCCCTGAACAAAAAAGCCTGGTTTCGAATTGCTGACCTGATCCATTTGAACCCTTCAAAAAGAAAATTGTACACTATTCAAAATAAGAAAAAAATAAAAGGCTCGGTAAAGACGAACCGAACCTTTTAATAAAATCGTTGTAAATGCTTAGGTTAGTACTGGGCCTGCGTGTCGAACGCGTACTTTTCCTTGTAATAGCTGAGCATTTCGTCTGCGTTGCGGAAAGCTCCCTGGCGAACGGCGTTGCGCACTTCCGGATCTGTACGGACCATTTTGCGAAGGCGAGAATCCACGTCGCGGAAGAACAGGTCGTTGGAAGCCTGGTCGATCTGATGCTGGTTGTAATTCATGTGATAACGGCGTTCGAGCATCTGGAACAGTTCCGTTTGGCACTGGTTTTCGGGAGGATTCTTTTCGAGAATCGGTTCGTAGCACTGAGAAATGTAAGACTTCTTCAGGTCCACGATCATGTTGTCAATTTTGGGGATGTTACGGCTGGAATCGTTATGGGTCGCTACTTGTGCAGTCGGCATACGAGTCGAAGAACATGCTGCAAGAATCATTGCCAAACCTGCAATAGCGAGAGATCGAATTGTCATGAGAACTCCTCTTTATTACACCTACCCAGCCGTGCATAAAATTACCAAATTTCGCCCAAAAAGTAAGGGTGAAATTGTAACATTTCACTTACTCGTTCATTAAGGAATAATACCACGTGACGGGGTTCACAACTGTATAGCGAATATCACCTAAACGCTTGTTCCCTTTCTTGTCTACAACGCCGGTTACAAGATGTACGTGGGGGCCTGTGGTATGCCCTGTTGTACCAACTGTTGCAACGGGATCTCCCTGCATCACGTTCTGTCCGTCCAAATAGAGCAGCTTATCGCAGTGCATAAAAAGAATCACGTGCTTTTTACCGGCGATTCCGATGACGGTACCGCCGCGGTCGTCTTTAAACGTCCACGCCTTTCCGCTAAACGGAGCGAGTATCCGCGCCCCAGAACGGCTTGCCACGTCCCACGCCAAATGCAAACGCTGGTGCGCTGTGGCTTTTGGATGGTAAAGCTCCGTGACATAGGCCACCGAATCCGCGATGATTTTTGTGAAGTATTTCCAAGCCGGTGCGATGGAATCGTACGCGGGATTAGAAATGCTTTCGGGAATTGAAAAACGTAGCGACGTTCCCTGAGGAGGGAAATGCAAACGGTCTTTTTTCCAAGGATCGGCGGAGACTCCGTTCTTTTCTAAAGTCTCCCCCATGTAACCGTTCAAAATGGATTCGTTCGTGACAACTGCGGCAAAGCGTCCCACGGCGTAACGGGATATGCGTTCTAGCGGTTCCGTTCCGCTAAAGGTAAAATCAAAATAAGGCGCGTCTGCATAAATTGCAAGCTCGGACTTGACATTTCGCATCATGGGAGGGATCGAAACGACCTTGGACGGCACCACAAAAGGAATCGCAGCGGCGATGACGCACAAAGGAAAGAAAAATTTCCGAAAGTATTTTGGCAGACCGACTAGCTTGTTTTCTCGCAGAATGCGGATTTCAAGGAGAGCCTTGAACGTGCTTGCGGCGGCTTCCGGACTCGCTTCGATGTCTTCGGCGGAAAGGAACGGTTTGATGACTGAATTTGCAATATGAGGCTTCAAATGCTTAAAGCGTTTTGCTTTCGGCTTCGGAGCGACCCACCAGAAAAAGTTCGGATCATAAGGACCGGCGTCTTCCAAATCGGAAAGGGTGTCGGCGTCAAGTTCTTCTCCTTTTGCGGACAAAATAATTGTGAGACGCATGGAGTAAAGGAGCTTCGCCGTTTCGCTATCGATTTCCCTTCTAAAAATCACAAAGACGTAACGCACGCCTTCGGCTTGCTTTGCGCGTAAACTCTGCAAAAAATCCTTAGGGTTTTCATCGATTGCCGAATATTCCACAAAAAGAAAAGGCGCATTCCCGCACAGGGAACGCGCAAAATCTTGAAGCGACTTTTCGACAGCGCAAGTTTTAGAAGCGATGATCCCGATAAAAGAACCCCGGGCAATCAGCGAATCGAGAACTTTGCGTTGCATGAAACCGAAATCTTAGACGGAAGCCGGCTTCTTTGCCGAAGCCTTGCATGCGCAACGCGGATAGGAATGCATCTGCGGCGGAGCGGCAACGAACTTGTCGATCATGGAGTAAAGTTCTTCGGAAGAAGCATTGGGAGCGATGATCATTTCCTGACCGCGGAGAGCACTACGGCCCTTGAGCGGGTCAAAACGGCGTGCGCGGCTCACGACGGCCAGCGGAACGGTTTCGAGGACCGGAAGAAGACCGAAATAACGGAACAAGCTGAAGTTCTTTTGCCAAGTGAAACGTTCAACGAGAAGACCGAACGTGTTCTCCGGGAAGCCCTTCGCCTGCAGGAAAGCTTCGCCGGACATGGTCACCAATTCGTGATTTGTGGGGAAATTATTGACGAAAGCGGCATAATCACCCTTGAGATAAATGTCGTCGCAAAGGAAAACAAATTTCATAGAAGTCCCGTTGTTGAACAATTTTTTGCCTAAAATAGTTAAATTTCGCTTTTTTGTCATTGAAAAGACTTTAGTGGAACGTTTTCTCCCCTACTTCTCCGATCGCCATTTTTTCTCTTACCGTTCCCCCGAATTTTGACATTTCTCTAACTTGTTGCAAGTCAATGACTTACGGTAAAAAAGTTGCGAATTTTTAAAATTTTCGCCATTTTTGCGTCATTTTTTTGTCTAAAAATTGTGAAAAAACTTCCGCGAAATGCGTAAGAAAAACTTTATATTTGGTGGCGACCATCACTTTTGAAAATTTTGGGTTTAAAAGTGGTGTGACGGATGTGTAGTGGTTTTGGCAAGTCGGACCGCCCCTTGTGGTTCGGTGATGCCAAGAAGGTCTTATTGGAGATCGTAAATGAGTCAAAAGAAGATAGTATCTGCCCTGTTTTTAACAGCAGCTGTACTGACGACCGGTGCATTTGCACAAGATGCCCAGTCCGACGCCCAGCCGGCTGCAGAAAATAATCCTCCTTCCCTGAACGGCATTCCTGGGGAATCCATTCAAGAAGGTGGCAAGTTCGCGCAAATTAAGTTGGATGAATATGTCAGCGATCCGGAAGACGCTCCTGCCAGCTTAAAGTGGAAGATTACCGGCAATAAGAGCCTGGTTGTCACCGAAACGAACCATGTCGTGTCCATTCAAACGCCGAACCAGTATTGGAATGGGTCTGAAGACATCACATTTACGGTCACCGATCCCAAGGGCGCTTCTAGCTCCGAAACTGTGACATTTTCTGTCGAATCGGTAAACAATCCGCCCACCGTTTCGAAGATTGCGGATCAGACGATCGATGAAGGCAAGAAGTTTGCTCCGATCAAACTCGACGATTTCGTTCAGGACGTGGATCACCCGAAAAATCAGATTTCTTGGGAATATGAACTGACGCAGATTGCGAAGGATCAGGCTGAAGGCGAACTCACCGTTGACATTACGAAGGATCGCATTGCGAACGTGATCGTTCCGGATACGAACTGGTACGGTGCGTACAAAATCACCTTCATTGCGACGGATGGCGAATACGCTTCTGCCAAGACGGATGCAAACTTCACCGTCAAGCCGATCAATGACGCTCCTATCGTCCAAAAGTCTCCGGACCAGACGATCAACGAAAAGGATCAGTTTGAACCGATCAACCTTTCCGACCTCGTAAGCGATGCCGATGACGACGTTGCAAAGATCAAGTGGTCTGCGGAAGGCGGCAAGGATCTGAAGGTGAAGATCGACAAGTACGGCGTTGCCGAAGTGGTCATTCCGAACGAAAACTGGAACGGTCCGACGGAAACCTTTACTTTCACCGCCACGGACCCGAAGGGTGCTTCTGCAAGCTTCAAGACTTCTTTCACGGTGAAGTCCATCAACGACGCTCCGGAATTCGCAGACCAGATTCCGGACCAGACGATCAACGAAAAGCAGCAGTTTAAGCCCATCGAACTGGACAAGTATATCAAGGATATCGATCACAAGTTCGAACAGTTGAAGTGGGAAATTTCCGGCAACAAGGATTTGAAGGTTCAGATCGCCGGCAAAACGGCAAAGATCTTGATTCCGAACGCTCTTTGGAATGGTTCTGAAACCATTACGTTCAAGGCGACGGACCCGGAAGGCGCTTCTGCCGAAACTCAGGCGAGCTTCTCGGTTGAATCTGTGAATGACGTGCCGAAATTCGTCAAGCAGATTCCGTCCCAGACCATCGATGAAAAGAACCAGTTTGTACAAATTAATCTCGATGAATTTGTAAAGGATGACGACCACAAGAAGGATGAACTTTCCTTCGAAGTGGACGTCAAGAGCGTTGGCAAGGAACATCCGACTGGCCCGCTCAATGTGAACATTGACGACAAGCATATTGCAAAGATTGAAATCCCTGACACCTATTGGAACGGTTCGGCTGTTGCCACGTTCAAGGTGATTGACCCGGAAGGTGCAGAAGCCAAGCAGGAAGTGAACCTCACTGTCCGCTCCATCAACGATCTCCCGACCTTCAAGCAGATTCCGGCTCAGACCATTGAAGAAAAGAATGAATTCGAAGGCTTTGCTCTCGATGATTACCTTTCTGACGCTGACCACGATCTTTCCCAGCTGAAGATTTCTGTTTCCGGCAACAAGGATTTGAAGATCAATGTGGACAAGAACCGCATGGTTTCAATCAAGACTCCGGACATCAACTGGAACGGCTCTGAAGCTGTCACTTTCACCGCTACCGACCCGGATAACGGCAAGGCATCTGCGACCATCAAGTTCACCGTTACATCCATCAACGACGCTCCGGTCATGAAGGATATTCCGGACCAGTCTATTAAGGAAAAGGATGAATTCAAGCCGATTGAACTGGACAAGTTCGTTACAGATCTTGACCATCCGGCAAATAAGCTCAAGTGGACCATTACGGGCAACAAGGATATCAAGGTTGCTCTCGACGCAAACCACAAGGCAACGTTTACTCTTCCGAGCAAGTATTGGAACGGTTCCGAATCGATCACTTTCAAGGTGACGGACCCGGAAGGCGCTTCGGATGAACGCACTGTTAACTTCTCCGTGGAATCCGTGAACGACGCTCCGGAATTCGTGAAGAAGCTCCAGGATCAGAAGATCAAGGAAAAGACTCAGTTCAAGACCATTAACTTGGGCGAAATCATCAAGGATGCTGACCACAAGCTTTCGGATCTTTCCGTGGCTGTGGACGTGAAGGCCGCTCCGGGCGTGAAGAATACCCAGGGTGATCTCCAGGTGAATCTCGATGCGAAGCTCGTTGCAACGATCGCCATTCCGAATAAGTTCTGGAACGGTGCAAACATCGTAACCTTTACCGTTTCTGATGCAGAAGGCGCAAAGGCTTCTGAATCGGCTCTCTTCACCGTGGAATCCGTAAACGACTCCCCGGTTTTGAAGGAAATCAAGTCCCAGACTATTGCAGAAAAGGCTCAGTTCGCATCCATTAACCTTGCAGAATTGACTTCTGATCCGGACCACTCATTTGACAAACTCAAGTGGACCATTTCGGGCAATAAGGATTTGAAGGTGAATATCGACAAGGCTGGTGCGGCTACTGTCGCAATCCCGAACCAGCTCTGGAACGGATCTGAAAAGATCACCTTCACGGTGACGGACCCGGAAGGCGCATCCGCTAAGCAGACCGCTGTCTTCACGGTGAACTCGATTAACGATGCTCCGGTCATGAAGGATATTCCGAGCCAGACCATCAAGGAAAAGGCTCAGTTCAAGAACATCAACCTCGACGAATTTGTCAAGGATCTTGACCATCCGAATGAAAAGCTCAAGTGGAACATCACTGGCAATAACGAACTCAAGTTCAAGATCGATGCTCAGCGCGTGTTCTCCGTCATTATTCCGAACAAGTACTGGCACGGATCTGAAACCTTCAACTTCGAAGTGGTTGACCCGGAAGGAGCTAAGGATTCTCGCAAGGTGACCTTCACCGTGGAATCTGTGAACGACGCTCCGGAATTCGTGAAGAAGATCAACGACCAGAACGTAGACGAAAAGAAGCCTTTCGCCCCGATTAAGCTCGGCGAAATTGTGAAGGATCCGGACCATAAGATTCAGGATCTCACATGGGCCTTTAACGTGAAGGGATCCAAGAACGGTCTTACGGTGAATGTGGATCCGAAGACGCTGGTTGCAAACGTTGTTGCTCCGGATAAGTATTGGAACGGTTCGAATGAAATCGAATTTACGGTAACGGATCCGGAAGGCGGAAAGGTTTCCCAGACCGCAACCTTTACGGTGAAGTCGATCAACGATGCTCCGGTCTTTGCAAAGATCAACGATCAGATCATTGTTGAAAAGGAAGAATTCAAGGACATTAACCTTGCCGAACTCGTCAAGGATCCGGATGATGCCTTCAAGTCTCTCAAGTGGACGATTGCAGGCAATAAGGATTTGAAGATTTCGATTTCCAAGGAAGGGGTCGCTTCCATCAAGACTCCGAACAAGCTTTGGAACGGCTCTGAAAAGGTGACCTTCACCGTTGCTGACGCCGCAGGTGCTCAGGCTCATCAGGCTGTGCAGTTCACTGCCAAGTCTGTAAACGATGCTCCGGTCATGAAGGATATTCCGAACCAGACTATTAAGGAAAAGCAGGAATTCAAGCCGATTCAGTTGAACGATTATGTTTCTGACTTGGATCACCCGCAGAACAAGCTCAAGTGGGATATCTCTGGCAACAAGGCTCTCAAGTTCGCCATGACTCCGGACCGCAAGGTGACGGTGACCACCCCGAACAAGTTCTGGTATGGTAAGGAAACCGTGACATTCACGGTGATGGACCCGGAAGGTGCCAAGGATTCTCGCCAGGTGACCTTCGAAGTTATTTCTGTGAACGATCCGCCGGTATTTGTCCGCGAAATCAAGGATCAGACCATCGACGAAAAGAAACAGTTCGCAACGATCAAGCTCGATGACCTGATCCAGGATCCGGACCATAAGAAGGGAACGATCCAGTGGAGCTATAAGATTTCTAAGGTGAACAGCGATCCTGCTCCGAAGAAGAAGGGCAAGAAGGCTAACGCCGAAGATGAAGCTTCTGTGACGAATGGTCTCTCTGTGGATATCGACAACAGCCACGTTGCAAAGATCGTGATTCCGGACAAGTATTGGAACGGTGCTGCGAAGATTACCTTCACGGCAACGGACCCGGAAGGTGCAAAGGTCAGCTCTGCTGCAACCTTCACGGTCAAGTCTATCAATGACCTTCCGATCATTTCGGCAAACGCTCCGAAGGGCGAAACGATCCGCGAAGGCGGAAAGTTCCAGACGATCGACCTCTCCACTCTCGCAACGGATGCAGACCATTCTGCTAAGCAGCTCAAGTGGAGCTTCCAGGGCAATCGTCAGTTGAAGGTTGTTTTGAACAAGGACAACACCGTTCAGCTGAGTGTTCCGAACGCACAATGGCACGGTAAGGAAACGATCACCTTCACGGTGACGGATCCGGAAGGCGGAAAGGCCACCCACAAGATGGACTTCGTGGTGACGGAAGTGAACGATCCGCCGACTCTTGCCAAGATTCCTAGCCAGAAAATCAAGGAAAAGGAACTCTTCAAACAGGTCGCTCTTGACGAATTCGTGAAGGATCCGGACAATAAGCCGTCCGAAATGAAGTGGACCGTTTCTGGCAACAAGAACTTGAAGGCAGAAATCACTTCTGCAAGAAAGCTCGTTGTGACGGCTCCGAACAAGTACTTCTGGTGCAAACCGGAATCCTTGACTTTGACAGTAACGGATCCGAAGGGCGCTTCTGCCGTGACGACCGTGACTTATGAAATCACTTCCGTGAACGATGCTCCGGAAATGAAGGATATTCCGAGCCAGACCATCAAGGAAAAGGCTCAGTTCAAGGATATTCCGCTGGATTCCTACGTACATGACGCAGACCACCGCAGCAATCAGCTGACCTGGACCGCTGTAGTGAAGAAGGCAGAAGTTGCCGCAGCACCTGCTCCGAAGAAGAAGGCGAAAAAGGCTAAGAAGGAAGAGCCGAATGCCGAAGAAAAGAAGCCTGAAGACTTGACTGTCACGATTGACGACAAGCATGTCGCTCATATCGCTGTGGCGAACAAGTTCTGGAACGGCAAGCGCACGGTGACCTTTACCGTTACGGACCCGGAAGGTGCTAAGGCCTCCAAGACCATCAATCTCGAAGTTCTCTCCGTGAACGATGCGCCGGTATTTGAAAAGGTCCCGAACCAGACCATCAAGGAAAAGGAATCCTTCGCTCCGATCGATCTTCTTTCCCTCGTGAACGATCCGGATCATCCGAAGTCTGCTCTCACCTTTGAAATCTCTCAGCCGCGCAGCCTCAAGGCTTCGATCAACAAGAAGAACCAGCTCGTGGTAACGACTCCGGACAAGTACTGGAACGGTTCTGAAAAGGTGACCGTAACCGTGCACGATCCGGAAGGTGGCCGCGATGCCCAGCAGGTTGAATTTACCGTGACTCCGGTGAACGACGCTCCGGTTCTCAAGGCAATTCCTGGTCAGACCATCAAGGAAAAGGAACGTTTCGCTCCGATCGATCTTTCCAAGTTCGTAAGCGATCCGGATAACCGTCCGAATGAAATCAAGTGGATTGTTTCTGGCAACAAGTCGCTCCAGTTCGATATCCGCGGTTCTCGTGCAAACATCACGACTCCGGATGAACACTGGAACGGTTCCGAAACGGTCGTCTTTACGGCGAAGGATCCGGCTGGTGCTGGCGCAAGCGTAAAGGCTACCTTCAAGGTGATTCCGGTGAACGATCCTCCGCACTTCAACAAGCTTCCTGTGCAGCAGATCAAGGAAAAGGGTGAATTCTCCCCGATCGATCTTTCGAAACTGGTCGTAGATCCGGATAATAACGCTTCGGAACTCCGCTGGTCTCTCGATGACGGCGAACCTGCTACAAAGGATAAGCGTGGTCGTATGGGTAAGGCTAAGCGCCCGACCGTGAAGCACCCGCTTTCTTACGATCTTTCTGATGCTGGCGTCTTGACCGTTACGATTCCGGACAAGTACTGGAACGGTAAGGATCAGGTGAAGGTTAACGCCTTTGACCCGGCGGGCGAAAAGGCTACGCTTGACATTCAGTTTGTTGTGACTCCGGTGAACGACGCTCCGACCCTTTCCAAGATTCCGGATATGGTGACGAACGAAGGCACTAAGTTCAAGCCGATTAAGCTCGATCAGTACGTGAAGGATCCGGACAATAAGCCGAATGAACTTCGCTGGTCTATCTCTGGTAACCGTCATCTCGAAGTGATGATCAACGGTGCTCGCGAAGCGACTATCCGCCCGAGCCGTGTTGACTGGTACGGCAAGGAAACCATCACGTTCATCGTGAAGGATCCGGCTGGTGCTGTTGCCAAGATGCCTGTGAACTTTGAAGTGAAGCACGTGAATGCGGTTCCGGAAATCCGCCCGATTCGCGATGTGACTATGCGTGAAGATGCTAACAACGGCGTTCTCGCAACGATCAAGCTGGACCAGTTTGTGCGTGACCGCGACAATAGCTTCAACGAACTCAAGTGGACCATCACGGGCAATAAGAAGCTCGTTGTGGACTACGACAAGGCTCGTAACATTGTCACCATCAAGCAGCCGTACGAACACTGGAACGGTCCGACCGAAACCCTCACCTTTACTGTGAAGGATCCGGAAGGCGCATCCGCAAAGACGACTGCCAAGTTCACTGTGAACGCTGTGAATGACCCGCCCATCGCTCTTTCCAAGTCTTACCAGACGAAGGAAGGGGAAACTTTGACCGTGACCGCAAAGGAAGGCCTCTTGGCTGGCGCTTCCGATCCGGATGGCAAACTTGACGCTCGAGTTTCTCTCGTCCGTCGTCCGCAGAACGGTAAGGTCGAAATCAACGAAAAGGACGGATCCTTCGTTTACAAGCCGAACAAGGGCTTCTACGGCCTTGATGAATTCGGATTCAAGCTCACGGACAGCGAAGGCGCCTCTTCCAAGGTGGAAACCGCTGAAATCAACGTGAACTTCAAGATGAAGGATATCCGTGGCGGTAGCGAAAGCGAAGCGCCGAAGTCCTCTGCTTCTTCTGCAGCAAAGGGCAATAAGCGCCGCCGTTAATCGGTTGTGAAAACTTCCAAAAGCCTCCCCCACGGGAGGCTTTTTTGATGCTTTTTGTTAGGAAAGCTTTTCAATCGGTTGAAGGCTTTTTTATGTATATTTCTTCAAAAATTGGGAGGAATTCTCTATGAAAAAATCTTTGATCTTTGCAGGCTTGCTTTCTTCTGCCCTGTTCCTTGGCGCATGTTCTTCGGAAAGCAACAGCGGTAGCAAATCTTTAGCCGAAAAATGCGAAAAAGGCATTTCTACAAGTTGCCTTGAAGCGGCCACTTGGAATATGAACGCGTTTTATACCATCAACGATGGCGAAACCACTTATTCTTCGATTCAAGACTTGAAATCCGGTGGTGTTGATTCCCCAACAACGCTCGACTTTAACGAAGATGGTTCCTTTACTCTCGTTTATTCAAATTCCGTCCATTTGAATAGCGACGGTTCGTGCCTTGGCCAAGAAGAAAACGGCACATGGACTGTTTCCGGTAGCACGCTTACTTTGAAGTTCGCCTATGGCTGCAAGCTGGGTTCCCAAGGTGCAACTATTACGGCGAACCCGACCATTGTGGACCTGAACGGAGCTACCGCTTTGAATTTTGGCGGTGTCGTGATTCATACGGATGTTCCGATTTCTGGATTTGTCCTGTACGAAATTTTCACGGGCGTCGAAAAGTAATAAGCTCTTCATTCGGGATGATTATAGACGAACTGTCACAGGGTCTGCGGCAGTTCTTTGTTTATTGACCTATTTTATTCCAGATACCATTCCGTTTCAACAGAGTCGCCTGCTTCAATGTCGTCTGGAGTATAATCAATGGAATTTGCAGCCCCGGAATCTTCCGTTGCACAATAATCATACATTGATTCGCGGACGTTGATATTTATCTGACGTTTAGAATATTCGACACACACGATTCCGCCTAGCTTGTGACCGAGCGTAGCAGCAATGACTTCGGCTTTTTCCCGAGCGTCCTTCACGGCGGATTCTAGAATTTGCAATTTGACATCGTGCGTATCTTTTTTGATGAAGGATATTTTCACTTCCAGTTCGGGCCATGCGGCCCCCAAGGCAGACATTACTTTCGACGTAATGACGCTATCCAAGGGGAGTTCTATGGAAAGGGTTTGCCGAAGCCTAAACCCGACAAATTCATATTTTTCCGTTTTGCGATTCCATTCAGTCTTTTTTTCTATCGAGAAATTGGAGGTTTTGAGTGCGTCTTTTGAAAGGTGCAGTTTTTCAAGGGCATTTCGCAGTTCTCTGTTCCCCACGGCGGCCTCTCCATACGCCTTTTCGTATGTATCGTGTAGGGACGATACATCGAAGGTTAGCCTTGTGGTATCGGGCGATGTTTTTACGTATCCCGTACCTGTTACGCGGATGATTTTCTTTTCGTCTGGCATGGAATCCTCCTTGTTTGAGTTTTTTTCAATATACTCATCAAGAATGACAAATTTTGACATTTTGAACATTCGATCATTTTTTGCAACATTTTTTTAGACGGGGCGTTGCGGGCCGGCGACTGAGAGCCCGCTAGAGGGGGGTGATGAAAGATTTTCCACTCCTTCAGAGCGGATTTAGTATGGCTCGGCCAAGTCAAAACGATTAATCGTTTTGCCGCTGCTCTCACCTTTTATTAAATTTGCCACCACTATGGAAATGGAAACACGTTATAATTCAAAAGTGATCGAAGCCCGTTGGCATGACCAATGGAACAAAAACAATGATTTTTCTCCGAGCGGAAAGGGAGAGCCTTTCTCCGTCGTGATTCCTCCTCCGAACGTTACTGGCGCCCTCCATTTGGGGCACGCTTTGAACGACACGCTCCAGGATATCCTCGTCCGCTATCGCCGTAAAACGGGCCGCGACACGCTCTGGATTCCGGGCACGGACCACGCTGGCATCGCCACTCAGGCCGTTGTCGAAAAGAGACTTTTCCAAGACGAACACAAGACCCGCCACGACATTGGCCGCGACGCTCTCGTCGAACGCATTTGGAAGTGGAAGGATGAATACGAAGCTCGCATTACGAAGCAGCTGAAAAGCCTGGGTGTTAGCTGTGATTGGAGCCGTCAGCGCTTTACGCTGGATCCGGTCTGCGCAAAGGCCGTGCGTCACGCTTTCTTCAATCTTTTCAAAAAAGGTCTTATTTACCGCGGTAAACGCTTGGTGAACTGGGATACTAAACTCCAGACCGCTGTTGCCGACGACGAAATCTATTACGAAGACGTAAAAGGAAAATTCTGGACTTTCAAATATCCTCTGGCAGATGGTTCGGGATTCATTCCGGTTTCTACCACGCGTCCGGAAACCATTATGGGCGATACGGCTCTTGCTGTACACCCGAACGATGAACGTTACAAGCAGTTCATTGGCAAAACTTTGAAGGTGCCGTTTGTGGACCGAGAAATCCCGGTGATTGCAGACGCCATTCTCGTGGATAAGGACTTCGGAACGGGTTCTGTGAAAGTGACTCCGGCCCATGACCCCAATGACTATGCCACGGGCCTTCGCCACAAGCTCCCCATGATCAACATCATGAACATGGACGGAAGTTTGAACGAAAATGCCGGTAAATTCTGCGGACTTAAGGGGCAGGCTGCCCGTGACGCTGTGGTGGCGGGCCTTGAAGAACTGGGACTTCTCATTAAGATCGAAGACCACGACATGAAGGTGGGCCACTCCGACCGTTCCAAGACCGTGATTGAACCGCTTCTCAGCGACCAGTGGTTCGTGAAAATGGACGTGCTGGCAGAAAACGCCATGAATGCAGTGAAGTCGGGCGAAATCAAAATCATCCCGGAACGTTATGCCAACAAATATTTGGACTGGCTCAAGGAAAAGCGTGACTGGTGCATTAGCCGTCAGCTTTGGTGGGGTCACCGCATTCCTATTTGGCACACGGACGCAAGTGAAGACGAATTGAATGCAGCTTTCGCAGGCCGTGAAGACATTTACTTTTACAAGGCGGAAAATGGCGGTTACTTGGTATGCAGCCAAGAAGAAGACCTGAAGGAAGACGCCGTGCCGGGTCATGTGCTGAAGCAGGAAGATGATGTGCTGGACACCTGGTTCTCCAGTGGTCTTTGGCCGCATTCTACTATGGGTTGGCCGGAACAGACGGAAACTCTCAAAAAGTACTACCCCACTTCTGTGCTGGTGACGAGCCGCGACATCATTACTCTCTGGGTCGCACGCATGGTGCTCTTTAGCCAAGAAAACATGGGCACGGTTCCGTTCCACACGGTGTACATTCACCCGAAGATTTTGGACGGCAATGGCATGACCATGAGCAAGTCCAAGGGCAACGGCGTGGATCCCATGGATATCGAAAAGAAGTATGGCACGGACGCTCTCCGCTTTGTGATGGCAAGCCTCTGCACCGACAACCAGGATGTGCGTCTTCCGGTTAAAAAGGAAAAGCAGGAAGACGGCTCCATTATCAACACCAGCGAAAAGTTTGAAATCGGAAGAAACTTCTCGAACAAGATCTGGAACGCTTGCCGCTTCCTGTTCCCGCACTTGGAACAGGCCGGTGCACTTTCCAAAGATCTGTTGCCGATGGATCCGAGCCTCTTTACGCTGGAAGATCGTTGGATTCTTTCCCGCTTGCAGACGACCATTAAGGACGCCACCCGCATGCTGGAAGAATACCACTTTGCAGAACTTGCCGGCTTCCTCTATCGCTTCGTTTGGGATGATGTTTGCAGCCAGTACTTGGAAATCAAGAAGGCTGTCATTAACCGCGAAACCCTCGATGCCGAAAAGAAGAACGCCATGGCAATTCTTTCCCATGTGCTTCGCGGCGTAATCGATTTGCTGCACCCGGTAATGCCTTTCATTACGGAAGAATTGAACGCAACGCTCTTCCCGGGCTCTGAACGTGTGATCCACAGTCCATGGCCGAAGGCAGACGAAAGCTTGATCAACGCCGATATTGAAAAGGCTTTTGTGCAGGCATTTGCTGTGGTGGAAAGCGTGCGCGGTGTACGTGGTCGTTACAAAGTTGCACCGGCTAAAAAGCTGAATGCAGTCGTTTCTGTGGACGATGCGGCAACGGAAAAGTCCATTAAGGAATGCGAAGCGATCATTACCGAACTCGGTGGCATTGAATCCTTTGCGGTAGCAGTGAAGGCTGCAAAGCCCAAGTTCAGCGCAAGCGCTGTGGTTCCTGGCGGCGAACTTTACATTCCGCTGGAAGGCATTCTCGATCCGAAGGCAGAAATCGAACGTCTTGAAAAAGAAATCGAAAAGGCGAAGAGTTTTGCAGCAAGCATCGAAAAGAAGCTTTCCAACGAAAAGTTCGTAAACGGCGCCCCGGAAGCCGTGGTGAATGCGGAAAGAACCAAGCTCGCAACTCAGATGGATATCATCGAGAAGAATCAGAAGGCTCTCGAAGAATTGAAATAATCGAATTCGGCTATACATTTCAAAACGCAGGTCCATATGGACTTGCGTTTTTTGTTGTACCAAGGCGTTCGCAGCGGACTTTGGAAAATTTTTTTGTAAAGAACGCCTTTGCTATTGCAAAACAGGAGTCTCGTCCAAAATCAAAGTTAAGACAAATTATTTTTATAAAAACAACTCGTTCCTTGTCTCGTGGTGGAGATCATAAAAATGGAAAACAAAAAGGTCCTGAAATTTGCAATTCTCGGCTGTGGGCACATTGCCACCAAGATGGCGGCTGCCGTCAAGACTCTTGAAAATCGCGGTC
>JAGDBD010000026.1 GCA_017959225.1 Fibrobacter sp.
CGTCACGATTTCTTCCGACGGATGTTCTTCAATCCAGGCAAGAATCTTGTCTGCGACTTCGTGAGAAACTCGGAAGCACGGAACGCCGATTGCGACGCAGTTGCCGAAGAAAATTTCGGAATAGCTTTCAGCGATGATCGCGCGAACGCCCCAACGTTTTAAAGCCTGCGGAGCGTGTTCACGGCTCGATCCGCAACCGAAGTTACGGTTCGAAACGAGGACAGTGCCCTTCGCATACTTCGGATCGCGGAAAGGGTGAACCTTTCCCTGAGCTTCAAGGCCCGCGATGTCGTCGGCAAAAGCGCTCTTTCCGAGACCGTCGAAGGTCACGCACTTGAGGAAGCGGGCCGGAATGATGCGGTCCGTGTCGATGTCGTTTCCGCGCAGAGGAATGCCGGAACCTTTTACAGTATCAATCACAGTCAACATAATCTGTGCGCTCCTTACTTGATATACTTGCGAACGTCGGTCACTTTACCTTCGATGGCAGCAGCAGCCACCATGATCGGGCTCATGAGGATCGTACGGCCGGTCGGGCTTCCCTGACGGCCCTTGAAATTACGGTTGCTCGAACTTGCGCTGACCTGACGACCCTGAAGCTTATCCGGGTTCATGGCGAGGCAGAGAGAACATCCAGCTTCGCGCCATTCGGCGCCTGCATCCGTAAAGATCTTGTCAAGACCGAGAGCTTCCGCTTCCTTCTTGATCTTCTGGGAGCCTGGCACGACCCACATTTTAACGGTCGGGCAAACGTGATGTCCCTTCAGGATTTCTGCTGCAGCGATCAAGTCCGGGAGACGACCGTTCGTGCAGCTACCGACGAATGCGATATCGATCGGAGTGCCGAGCATTTTGCCGCCTTCTTCCCAGCCCATGTATTCATAGGCTTCGCGAATGACCTTCTGTTCCGATCCGGTAAATTCGCTGATCTTCGGCATGTTTTCGTTGAGCTGCATGGCCTGTGCCGGGGTAATGCCCCAAGTGACCATGGGTTCAAGCGTGCTGCAATCGATTTCGACTTCGTCATCAAACGTTGCGTCCGGATCGGAAGCGACAGACTTCCAATAAGCCACAGCTTCGTCCCACTTGTCTTCCTTCGGAGCGTACGGCTTACCGCGGAGGAATGCGAACGTCTTTTCGTCCGGGTTGCAGTAACCGACACGTGCGCCACCTTCGATGGCCATGTTGCAGACCGTCATACGGCCTTCCATATCGAGATTTTCGATGACTGGACCAGCGAATTCGTAAGCGTAACCGACACCGCCGTTCACACCGAGCTTTGCGATGTAAGCGAGAGCCACGTCCTTTGCAGTCACACCCGGCTGAAGCTTACCGGTAAAATTGATGCGGCGAGTCTTCAACGGACTCATAGCAAGGGTCTGCGTTGCAAGAACGTCTGCCACCTGGCTTGTACCGATGCCGAAAGCCACTGCACCGAAAGCACCGTGCGTTGCGGTATGGGAGTCACCGCAGGCGACCGTCATACCCGGTTGGGTCACGCCTTCTTCCGGGCCAACGATGTGGATCACGCCCTGTTCGCCCGCTTCCGGGATAAAGAAGCGCACGCCGAAATCGCGAGTGTTCTTTTCGAGATGTTCAAGAATTTCTTCCGAAATCGGATCCTTGAACGGACGAACACGTGCTTCGGGAGTCGTCGGAATGATGTGGTCAACCGTCGCGAATGTACGTTCCGGATACTTGACCTTGATGCCTTCTTCACGAAGCATTGCAAAGGCCTGGGGACTCGTCACTTCATGGCAAAGATGAGTTCCGATGAACAGCTGATACTGTCCGCTCGGGAGCTTGCCCACGACGTGGCTTTCAAACACTTTCTGGTATAAATTTTTGCCCATAGAACACCTTCTCGTAGGGATTACGAAATGTTGCGCCTAATATAGAAAAATTCTGAAGGCTTGCCTTGCTAGCAGGCAGAATGCCAGGGCTTCATCCCTTAGCACGTCTGTCGTGGTTTTTGTCCTTGTAATATTCTTGCTTCATCGCATACATCCGAGCGTCCACGATTTTTTCGAGCTGTTCAATGTTCGCGTCCGGGAAGTCCTTTGCACAGACATAGCCAACGGAAACGGTCAAACGATTGACCGTTTTGCCCGACCATTCTTTCACGAGATCGAGGAAACGGTCCTTGACTTTTTCGAAATCTGTTGCCGTATAAGCGACTACCATGAATTCATCACCACCGATGCGGTAAACCTTTCCGATATTTCCCATGATAGAAACCAGGCAATTTGCCGCTCCACGGATAATTTCGTCACCCGCTTCATGCCCAAGGGAATCGTTCACCTGTTTTAGACCGTTGACATCCGCTGCCACAAGGACCAGGTTCGGGTTGATATCCTTGGCGTTCTTGTAATGACGAATGTCGTTTTCGTAAGATCTTCTGTTGAACACACGAGTCATTTCATCCGTATTCGAAATGCGGATTAAATGTTCTTCCCGCTTTTTGTCGTCATCGATATTTTGGACGGTGTAAATCACTTTGTTCGGAACGCCGTTTGCATTACGACCCACGACAATGTACTGTGCCCGGAACCAGCCGTGAACCACGCTGATAAATTCTTCGCTGATGGACATCTTCTTTCCGATGCGGTCGATTAACGTGGACAGGTTTGTAAAATGGAGGAAGTTTTCGTATTGATCGAGCATCACCTGTCGGGAACGTTCGTCGTTCAGCTTGGTACGCGTATGCTTGGACCAGTCCAAAATTTCTAAGTCCTTGCTATCCTGTCCGAAGAAGGTGGAAGTCTTCGCTTCCAAGTCCAGCAGATTGATATACTGGTAGATTTCCGTCATCGAACGCAAAACGGCGAACTGTTCCGTAATCTTTTCTTCTTTTTCTAAAAGTTCCGACCGGTTCTTGTAGAAATTAGCGAAGTAAACAGCCATGTGTTTGCACACCAAATAACCGGTGGAAACCAAAATCACCGTTTCAATGAGATAGCCGCCGATCAGGTTCAAATACCATTCGACAGGAGTTTCGTTCAAAATAGTCGTCTTGGCATAATGCTCCGAAATATTCCACACGGAAAAAAGCATCACGAAAAAGTTCAGCGTGCAAGCCTGCAAATAAAGCTTTTTATCGCAAAAGAGAAGGGCAACCAGCGGAACAAGGAAGTAAGTCAGGGCGATATTCACATGGCAGTTCGCCATATAAAAAAGTAAAAAATCAAGTGCGATCAAAGCAAAATAGCTCGTCGCTTTGGAATCCGCAAATTTATCCACCAAGAATTTGTGGCAGATCGCGATGACCGCCATCAAAATGGCGATTCCGATACTCGTCGAATACTGGACTCGCGGAAAAATTCCCGTCCAAATTCCCAAGGCAAGAGAAGGACCCGTGATAATGCAGATCCATAAAACCTTGTTCAGCATTCCATTGATTTTGATTCTCGTCTGTCGAAGAAACGTTTCATAAGAATCGATCGTGGAAAACTGTTCTCCGCCCATCGAAACCTCCTTGATTTTTAGGAAATATACTAACAGATTTTCTAGATTTCGGGAGGAAATCCCTATTTCTGGCGAAAATCGGCACAATTAGTAACGGAAATCACCCCGGGATCCGGTATTTCCTAAATTTTAGGACGAGGCAAAACATGTCAGGAATTCAAACTTACGAAGTCAAAGACGAAAATTTGGTAGAACAGATTCGAAACGATGCGAAAGAAGCGGCAAAGGAACTTGTGGAAGTCGCAAAACTCCATTCGAAAAGCATCGTCGTCATCGGATGCAGCACAAGTGAAACCCTCGGCGAACAGGTGGGAAGCCACTCCGTTCCGGAAGTCGGCAAAGCAATCCTTGCGGGGCTTCAAAGCGTTTTCGATCCCCTCGGCATTTATATTGCCGCCCAATGTTGCGAACATTTGAATCGTGCAATTATCATTGAACGAGAAGCCGTTCCCCATGCGGAAATCGTGAACGTGGTTCCGCAACCGAAAGCCGGTGGCTCTTTTGCAACGGCCTGCTACGCCGCATTCAAAGAACCGGTCGCCCTGGAGCACATCAAAGCGGATGCGGGAATCGACATCGGCGGAACTCTCATCGGCATGCACTTAAAAGAAGTCGCCGTCCCGCTCCGACTGAAACAAAGACATATCGGAAAAGCATTCCTCGTCGCTGCACGTACCCGTCCCAAGTTCATCGGCGGAGAAAGGGCCCATTACGACGAATCGCTCAAATCCGGATATCCGGTTTAATAAAGGACTTCCGAAACTTATGTCCGCAGAAAATTACACCAAATGGGTCGCCTGTTGGGGCAACGCCACTTCCATCACAGACCGCAAGGAAGCGACTTACGCTAAAGATTTGACTCTCCGTTATCCCATCGAAATCTGTTTTTCCGGATCAAAGCTGCGTTTTCACTTTTCGAATTTGACAGGAACGGATACCGTCAAAATTTCAAACGCCTTCGTCGCCAAAAAAATTCAAAGCGCTTCGGAAAGTTACACTCCCGTCGCTATCACTTTCAGCGGAAAAACTTTTGGCGAAATTCCGGCAGGGAAAGAACTTTTAAGCGACGAAATCCCTTTTGATATTTCGGCTGGAGAAACCGTAGAAGTCAGCCTTTATTTTAAAGACTTCACCCAAATGAATTCCGGGACTCTCATCACGGGGCCTCTTTCCAAAGGCGCTTTTTGCTACGGAAATTATGCCGAAAGCGGAAAGCTCCCCCGGGACCTTTCCCGTTCCACCAACTGGTTCTACTTTTTGAATACGGTAGACATTCTGACCGAAGAAAAGAACTTCGCTCTCGTCTGTTTTGGAGATTCCATTACAGCACAGGACTGGCCAGATTACTTAAAGATGCGCGTGAAGCGGGAAGGATTTTCAAACGTTTCGATTATTCGACGGGCCGTTTCGGGAACGCGGATCTTGCGCGAATATAGCTGTATCACTTATGCGGCATACGGTTTAAAAGGCGAGACCCGCTTTCCCATCGAAATCGAAACAGCCGGAGCAACAGCCGTGATCATTCAACACGGAATTAACGACATCATCCATCCGGTAGGTGTGGAAGTCAACCCCTTCCGACCGATGAGCGACATGCCGACCGCCCATGATTTGTCGAACGGCATCGAAAAATTTTACCTGCCTTATGCCCGTGCCAAAAATTTGAAGGTCTACAGCGGAACGCTCCTTCCGATCGATGGATGGCGCACTTATAACGCAGACAAAGACGCAGTGCGGAACGAATTCAACGAATGGCTCCGTTCAAGCGACAAATTCGACGGCTGCGTGGACTTCGACAAAGCCTTACGCGATCCCGAAAATCCAAAACGTTTTGCCGAAGGCATGGATTCCGGAGATCATCTGCACCCCAGTGCAAAAGCTTACGCTGCCATGGCAGAAATCATCCCCGAGGATCTCTTGAAATAAAATAAGTGTATTTTATTTCTATGAGCATTCGAAATATCATCTTCGACTACGGGAACGTTATAGCAAACATCCCCCAGGAAACGGTCCAAAAAACTTTTTCCGACTTGGGAATTTCAAATGAAACGCTCCTGTTGCACCATGATAAAATCAGGCATTTGATGCATGATTTTATTGACGGCATTCGCCCTTTGGACGATGTCCTTTATGATATTCAGACATATTGTGCAGAAGGAACGACCCTTAAAAAGATCAAAGACACGGTTACCGTTCTACAGGGAGAAATTCCCGAAATTCGTTTGCACCATATTGTCGCTTTGAAAAAAAAGTACAAGATCTATTTGCTAAGCAACATTAACGAAGTTATTTGGGAAAACTGTGAAATTCGCTTTGGGGAACTGGGATATAAAACTTCCGATCTCTTTGACGCCATTTTCCTTTCGTGCCGCATAGGCATTGCAAAGCCCGATGAACGCATCTACAAAAAGATGTTACAAGAAACCGGAATGATTCCCGAAGAAAGCGTTTTTTTAGACGACCGTGTAGACAACTGCGAAGCGGCAAGAGCCCTAGGGATTCAAGCATCCTGGGTCAAGCCCAACGAAGTGGAATCCAACGAAGTTTACAAACGCTTAATCCAGTAGTTCCTTTCCATTACCAGATCTGGAAACGGTAGACCTTTCCCTGTACCCAGAAGATGTAATTCCCGGCCGGATATTTTCCAATGGAAATCGCATTTTCTCCCACTTGACCTTGCACCGTTCTAGATTGCAGAACACGTCCCTGCGCATCCATCAGTTTAAATACGACGGGCATTTTTTGGGAAAGCGAAATGGAAACGATTCCACCGGCATAATGCACGCTAGAAACATTTGCCTTTTGCAAAAAAAGCGCCGTTGCGTCCAAATCCGAAACCGTATAAGGGTGCGTCACAATGCGCGAAAGCGTATTTTCTTCGATTTTTACGGAAACTTTATACTCGCCATTTTCAGAAACCAAAAGATTCTGTTCCGTCGCACCTTCAATTTTTACACCATCCTTGTACCACTGATAATCGTAACCTGTAGGAGCGGAGAGAACGTTTTTGTTCTGCGAAACGGAGAGATTGTCTTTTTGCACATAGCTGTAGATAATTTTCGCCAGTTCCTTTGCACCTTCCACGGACGGGTGAACCATATCCGAAAGATACCAGCTGGGATGTTCTAAATAGCTGAAATTCGAATGGAGATCGATGATATTCACCCCTTTTTCGATGCCCGCCTTTAATGCCGCAGGAATCACATGATTCACCAGAGCGGTATCGAGAATTCCCCATTCGCTGTTATTTGCATAAGGCGCAAGGCAAATGAATACGCGAGGTTTGGACTGCACCTGGAACGTATCGATCATGCTTTTGAAATCGGTAAAGATTTCTTCATCGAGAGCCGCATTTTGTTCTGCGGAAATCCATGCGTTATAACTCTTGGTATCGTTCGTGCCAAGCCCGATGATAACAGTGTCTGCTGCAAAATCCAAAGCAGGAGTAAACTGATATCCATTCCAGTAGGCAGCGTTGTCGCTTTTCCGAATGGCAAGCCCAGAGACGCCAAAGTTCCCCACCGTATCCGATGCGGCAGAGCCGCCTTCTGCACGTAAGAAAGTCTGCAAATGATGGGGGTAAGAAGTTTCATCCGGCCAAGATTCAATTCCATAGCCGTACGTGATGCTATTACCGACGCATGCGACTTTACCTGCAGCAAAAAGGCTTGTAACGACTGCTAAAGAAAGAACTCCGATCTTATACATTTTTTACTCCTAAATGGAAGCCTCTCTACAACTGCTTACCGGGAAAACCTCAATGGAGATTCACCTTGGCAGATAGCATCACCGTGGATCCGCTTGTGACACGGACAACGTACGCTCCGCGAGCCTTCGCCATTTCGTTCAGCGGAACAACCGTTGACGAAGTGTAGCTTCTGCTGAACAAACGATTTCCCTTGAGATCGTACAAAGCAACGTTCACACGGGCGTTGTTCACAGTCAAGTTCAAATTAGAACCTTCGATGGTTGCAAACCGGCTAAACTTCAAAGAAGATTCTTGGTTCGCCGGTTTTAACGCCGAAGAAGATTCCGAGCTTCCCATGTCCCAATCGCTCGGGACGCGGGCAGCAACGCCTCGACCTGCGGTACTCATATAGACCACACCGTAAGTGTTCATATCGCCCATCACAAATTCACCATTGGCAAGTCCGCCGAATTCATGAGCGTCGTCGTTCACACGATTCCATGTTGCGCCCTTGTCGTCAGAACCAAAGACTCCATTTGTACCGTCAATCTTTGCTTGTACATAAATCGCCGGGTAATCGCCTTTGGTCTTCGGAGCGCCAAAGCCGACCGCTTCGCAGTAGCCCACTCCGCTGATTTCGCTCCAAGTGGAGCCTCCATCCGTCGAATGCAAAAGCTTACCGCTAGACGGATTGCCATTTTCATCTTGTAAACCGATAGGAAGCCAAAGGTCTCCTTCGTATCCAGGAATAGCGCGGAACTTTTTAAAGTTGCTTTTTCCCGGTGTGCTGACAGAACTAAAGCTTGCCCCTTGATCGGAACTCTTGTAAAAAGATCCTGTGGTTCGGTCGTAGGCGTAAAAGACTTTTGCATTTTCCGGATCTCCCACGACAAAGGAATTTGCATCGATTCCGGAAACATTTTCCCACGTAGTCGAATTGTAATTACGCATGACCTTGGTCGTTCCCGATCCGGGAACCCAAACAGCAACAGCCCCATCGGTAGAAATCGCAACCGTTCCACCAGTATAACTTGTATCCGGTCCGGTATAGGTTTCCACAGCCCAGGTCGTCGCGGAATCCGTCGAATACTGGAGCGGTGCATAAGGAACGCTGCTGTACTTGCCTTCGTAAACACGTGCCGCAGAAACCTTCACCAGTTTTCCGGATTTATAAGCGTACGCAAGTCCCCAAGTCGATCCCAAGTGCACATCAGAGCCCACGCTTGTCGTGTGACGCGTGCTCGGATATTTTGCGATGTCATCATGACGGAATCCGTCGTAGTCGGCGATTACGGAAACCAGCGGTCCACCCGGAATGCTCACCACTTCATAAGGGACCGTTTCTTCTACGCCGTGGCTTGAAACTTTCCATTCCTGATTATTCGTCACAGCACCCCAAGCATCGTAAACACGAGTTCCCGCATGAATATAGGGATCCGAAACGAGAGTATAATCGGTAATGTCATCGGTACGGAACACACCGTTGCCCGAAGAAACAAATACACGCTTGGAATCAAAAGGATCGATGGCAGCACTTCCAGACCAGTGAATCGAGCTGTTGTTCATCCAACCGATGCCGTTTTCATTCATGGTCACCGTCGTTACGTTGTACGCAAAAGACTGCACCCAGTTTTCACCGCCATCTGTAGAATAGTAAATCTGAGTTCCCCACTGACCGTCCATGTCATAGGTTCCACCCGGAAGCTTCCAATACTGCGCACCGGTATAGCCTTCCGTCGTCACCACGATTTCCTTCGAATTGTTCGGATTGATAGCGATGCCGCCATATGGTCCGCAATATTCATATTTGCCGCTAGCATAATCCGTTTCATCGTAAGCAGCTCCATCGTAATAAAGGAGATTTTCCGGTGAAACGTCACTCCAGGTTTTGGAAGCCACGTCATATTTAAGCACCGCACCACGACCAAAACCGTCGTAAATCATGCCCCAACCTTCGTCCCAAGCCATGGTATGAGGGCCAGCGCCATCAGCAAATGTCACCATCAAAAAAGAACCATCCGAAGCGACAACGGCTCGTTGAGGCATCAATCGCACAATGCCACCGCCCGCTGTAGAACGGAGCGCATCGGGAATCGGAAGAGCTGTCCAAGTTGCACCGCCATCCGTCGAAGTAAAAACGTTTTCAAAAGTCCCGTTGGACTTTGTCCCTTCCCGAAGGAAGCCTGCGTAAATCACATCAGAGCTTCCAGGCGCATACTGAACAAAGCTAAATCCTGAACCGTTCCACGTGGTATCGCTCCCTGCGGCTGTAGTCCAAGCGGATACATGGCTCCAAGTCGAACCGTTATCCGTTGACTTCCAAAGGCCCTTGTTTTTGGTTCCGTAGAACATGTTGTCGGAATTGTTCGGATCCACAGCCAAAGCTTCTCCGTTTCCGCGACCCATGCCGTTTCCATGCATGCCAAAATTCTGAACGGTTCCTCCTTTAGATCCGTCAGCGTCCCACGTATAAACCAGTTCCCAGCTTGAGCCTCGGTCGGAAGAACGCAAGAAGGCGCTACGCCCGCTGTTCCAGTAGCTCGTTCCCGCCATCATGTAAACCGTGCCCGTTTTTTGCGGGTCTACGGCAATGGCTTCGATGCCCAAAAGGCCACGTTCCGTTACATCCACCCAGTCCATCATGGATTCCCAACGGGAAGTCGCATTGTTCCAACGGTATGCACCACCCACGTCCGTACGGGCGTAGAACAAATTTTCATCTACCGGAGACGCAATGACAGCGGAAACGAAACCGCCACCGCCCATGCTCACATTGCTCCATTTGTACTCGGTATCTGCGGCAACAGCTGCCGTAGTGAAAGACACAGTTCCAAGCGCTACCGCGGCCAAGGACTTCCCAATCTTCATCATATCACACCACCTATTCGAATATGCCTTAGTAATTTATACCTTTTCGTTCCGTTTATTGCGTTTTTTGCGATTTGGAAGTAAAAAAACGCGTAAAAATTTTTCTTTTCCGAAGAAAATGTGAGAAATCCCCCCTAATTTTTGTCTATTTTATAGCTACCTATGCAGATTACAAACGCTTCTCAACTTTGCGGGGTTTTTCCCGCCCTCTTTACGCCCCTCAAGGACGACGATCCCAAGAACCTTCATAATTCCATCGATTATGAAAAAATGAAAAAGATGATCGACGACCTGATCAATGCGGGCGTTTCCGGCATTCTTCCTGTCGGCACCACCGGTCAGAGTGCGACGGTTACCCATAAGCAGCATTTGGACATCATCAAGTTCACTCTCGATTACGTGGACGGTCGCGTTCCGGTCATTGCCGGCGCAGGTTCCAACTGCACTCGCGAATCTGTGGAAATGATTCAGGAAGTCGAAAAGATTGCCGAAGTTCCTGTTCTTTGCGTCACGGGCTATTACAACAACCCGTCGCAGGAAGGCATCGAAAAGCATTTCAAGACTTTGAGCTCCGAAACCGGCGCAAAGATCATCATTTACAACGTTCCGGGCCGTACCGCAAGCTACGTTCATCCGGACACTTTGATTTCCCTTTCCGAAGACAAGAACATCATCGGTCTGAAGCAGGCAGTTGACTTCCGGATCGGTGAAAAGTATCACGAAGACACGGTCCGCGTGATCAAGGAAACCAAGAATAACGACTTCACCGTTCTTTCTGGCGAAGACGGATTCTTCATCGATATGCTGGAACTCGGTGGAACGGGCCTTGTAAGCGCAACGGCAAACATTCCGGAAGCCGCTAAGATCTTTGTGGATCTTTACAACAGCTTCCAGAAGGGTGAAGCTCAAAAGTGCGACGACCTGCAGGATGCAGCCCGCGACTTTGTGGAAGCCACCTTCTGCCGCAAGAATCCGATCCCGCTCGGAACCATGTTCAATAGCCCGCTGTTCCAGCCCATGTGCAGTGTCCGCGACACGGCCCGTGGCGACGAAGCGGAAGCTCGCATCATGAAGCTTATCCGCGAAAAGGCACCTTCCCTTCTCAAGTATCACCCGTAAGGAGACCTCATGGCAGAAAAAACGGTAACAGACGAAATTTTTGATAATCTGAAGGACCACGGTTTTTTGCCGGTTCCTGTTCAGGAAATCAATTCCGACGCAGAAACCTGCCGTTATTTCGGCGGTAACTTCCAGGAATTCGTCGAAGTAGCGAAAGCTCTGGGTTCCAAATGCGTATTCGTGGAAACCCTCTACTTGGAAGACGAAGAATTCTATTACAACTCCGGCATCGACGAAGACGAAGATGACTTGAGCTGTGAAGAAGACGGCGAAGTCGTGGAAGATGATTCCGAAGAAGGCAAGGAAGCTCCGATTTGGCTCGATCCGGAAGATCTCGACGGCATGGACCTCGCCCTTTTGAAGCCGGAACTGGACAATTACAACGAACGCATCGGTGACGAATGCGGTGTACGTCTTACGCTCCCGGGTCCGGACCATCTCCAGGTGGAAATCTACACCGAATGGTACGATGAATTCGCCTCTCTCGTCGAAGAAGCTTCGGAAGAAATCGAACTGGATCCGAAGGCTGCTCTGAAGAAGACGCAGGAATCCTACGCGGACGAAGAAGAAAAGTAAACCTTTTTAACGTTTGCAAAAAACGCTCGGTTCTACCGAGCGTTTTTTTGATGTTCTAACCATTCCGAACGGAACTTCTGTTCAAAACGGGACGGATGTTCCTTGGGAAGAGTTTTTACAACTGAACGCCGCTTAACCTTTTTTTTTCGAACTCGGAGAGGGCTCAGAGATTTTGACGGTTGGCATTTTGGGAACGGGCTTTGAACTAGCAGTCTTCTCCGGAATAACCGGAACGAAAGCTCTGAATAGTTTAAGAGCGGCTTCCGCTGCTGCATCGTCAGAAATAGCACGTCCAAGTTCCACCGCCCCCTGAAGCGGAGAGCTTCCCACATAGCGCATTCCGAATGGCGAAACGGCAGCCAGTTCGGCAAGCATTTTCGGATCGGGAGGCGGGAATTCCATAAAGGTGAACACGAGCATTCCTCGGCGAGCTTCGATTCCCTGAATGCGCAACCGAGCAGCGATCATCGCGATTTCTGTCACAAGGAAGAGCTTTTTGACCGCATCCGGTGCAGGTCCAAAACGGTCTTCTAATTCCGCGAACAAAGGCGGCAAATCTTCCAATTTGGAAGTTCTCGCCAAACGCTGGTAAATCGAAATCCGGGAAAGCCCATCCGTGATATACGTTTCGGGAAGGAATGCATCGATGGAAAGTTCCACACGGGGTTGCACTCGAGTCGATTCTTCCCCACCGCCCCGCAGTTCTTCCACAGCTTCACGTACAAGACGCACATAGGTTTCAAAACCGACTTCTGCAATAAAACCGTGTTGTTCCGATCCTAGCAGGTTCCCTGCACCGCGAATTTCCAAATCTCGCATAGCGAGCTGATAACCGCTTCCCAGATCCGTAAACTGTTCCAATGCCTGCAAGCGCTTGGTCGATTCCGCAGAAATCATTTCATTTTTCGGAATCACCAGGTAAGCATAAGCGAGCACATCCGAGCGTCCCACACGACCGCGCATCTGGTACAGTTGGCTAATGCCAAAATGGTGGGCATTCATAATGAGGATCGTATTCGCATTGGGCACGTCCAATCCGCTTTCGATAATGCTCGTGCTGACGAGAATGTCAAAGTCGCCTTTGATAAAAGCGTCCATGACGCGTTCCAAGTCATGATCTTCCATTTGGCCATGGGCGACGGCGACACGGGCACCCGGAGCCATGGCTTCGATGTCTTCTGCTAAATGTTCTATGGACTGTACGCGATCGTTCACCACAAAAACCTGTCCACCCCGGGAAAGCTCGTCGTGAATCGCTTCGGCAAGAACCGTATCGTCACGCTGCAAAATTTTCGTTTCTACAGGCAAGCGATTCATCGGCGGCGTGTTGATAAGCGAAATGTCGCGCACACCGGTAAGCGATAGATGCAAAGATCTAGGAATCGGAGTCGCACTCATGCTGAGCGTATCTACAGTCAAACGCAGTTCGCGCAAATGTTCCTTCTGCTTCACTCCAAACTTTTGCTCTTCGTCAATAATCAAAAGTCCCAAATCTTTAAAGGAATTCTGGTTCGAAAGAAGCGCATGAGTTCCCACCACAATATCATATTTGCCTTCGGAAACTTCCTTGAAAATCTTCTTTTTTTCACCGGCCGTTTTGTAACGGTTCACCAGAGCGATGTTCACAGGGAAAGCGGCAAAACGTTCCTTGAAAGTTTCGTAATGCTGAGCCGCAAGGATTGTGGTCGGCACAAGGACCGCAACCTGTTTTTTGGAATACACGCATTTGAATGCGGCCCGCATGGCCACTTCCGTTTTACCGAAACCCACGTCTCCGCAAACGAGACGGTCCATGGGGCGGTTATTTTCCATGTCTTCCTTGATTTCTTTTGTGGCCCGAACCTGATCGGGTGTGGGTTCATATTCGAAAGCGTCTTCGAATTCCTTTTGCATGCGGGAATCCGGTGGGAAGGCAAAGCCTTCGATGAGTTCCCGTTTTGCATACAACTGAACCAGTTCCCGTGCAATTTTAATGACGCGTTTTTTGACGCGTTCCTTCAGTTTTTCCCAGCTTTTGCTGCCGAGATGGGCAAGTTCCGGAACGGATTCTTCTTCAGAACTAGGCAGTTTTTCAATCTTTCGCAAATCCGAAACTGGGAACTTTAATCGGTCTCCGTCCGCATAATCCAATTGAATGCAGTCAACAAGACCGCCGCCGATTTTTTCGCGGACAAGTCCCATGTAACGGCCAATACCGTGATCTTCGTGAACAACATAATCGCCCCGTGTCAAACTTTCCACAAGAAGCGCGTCCGAAATCGATCCCGAAACGGCATGTTTACGGCGAACTTTACCGGTGCGGTTAAAAATTTCCGCTTCGGTCAAAAAGGCGACGTTTTCCGATTCGATCCAAAGCCGTCCGAAAGATCACCGATGAGAATTCCCGCAATGGGAGCGTCATCAAAAAGGTGCTGTACACGCTGAGCGCTCCCTTCGGAATGGGCAACGATATAGACCATTCCGCCTTGCGCATAAAAGCTTTCGATTTCTTTGACAAGACCGCTTGTTCCTGAAACGCCTTTTGTCTGCTGACGTGCCGAAATGGAGATCCAATCGCGAGACTCCATATGGGCACGTGTAAAATCCAGCACGACCCGTTTTGAAAATTCGGGTTCAAAAACTTCAAAGCGCCACCACAGATCGTTTGGCGAAGAAACTTTCTGCTGCTGGGAAATTGCCTTTTCGTAAGCTTTGACGTGAGCAGCTCCGATTTTACCAGCTGACTCTTCTAAAATCGAAAGCTTATCAAAGACGATCGCCGCATCCGGCATGTAATCGAAAACGCTGGATTTTAAAACTTCATATTCCGGACGACGCCACCAAACAAGCTCTTCTTCTTCCAGCGGGATTCCGGATTTTTCTTGTACAGAAAGGTTGAATTCTCCGTGGGGGTATACTTCCACCGATTGCAGCTGATCGATGGATCGCTGAGAAAAAATATCGAAGGAACGGATGCTTTCGATTTCGTCGCCGAAAAATTCCAAGCGTACCGGATGTTCCTGCATATACAGGTTAATATCCACAATGCATCCGCGGATGGAAAATTCTCCCACCGTACTCACCACGGGCTGCTCCGTGTAACCCATGTCGCCAAGGATCTTTCTCAAAGAAAGCGGATCGATGACATCTCCCTTGCGGAAAACGATTTTCTTTTTTTCAAGGGAGTTCGGTTCCGGTAAACGGAGCAGTAAAGAATCCAACGGGCAAACGGCAATAAAGGGAAGTTTACC
Organism: Fibrobacter sp.; assembly: GCA_017959225.1. Classification (GTDB taxonomy): domain Bacteria; phylum Fibrobacterota; class Fibrobacteria; order Fibrobacterales; family Fibrobacteraceae; genus Hallerella. Next base: position 14,947 of record JAGDBD010000026.1, read on the forward strand.
CTGGGAAGCCTTAAAAAACTTCAAACGTTCTTCAAGAATTCCTGCAAAAGGGAGCTTCGCTTCATAAGGTTTCACTCCAAGAGACGGAAAGAAGTGAACGTTCTTTTCTCCACAAAGGCTTTGCAGGTTCTGCATCCAGATTTCGCCTGTGCGGTAATCGTCAACCACAACCAAAATGCTCTGGGGATATTTGCAAAAACGGTCCGCGACCATTAACGCAGAAGACGCCGGAGTCGTCCCTTCCACATGGAGCATTCCAGAACGGAGTTCGGCAAAAGCCGAAAGCTGTCCTAAATTTTCGGAAGACAAAAATTCGGGGAATTCAAGAGATGTCATATGAGTCCTGCTTCGCGGCACTTTGCGTATACGAACGGATTGTGATCGCCTTGCACTTTATAAATCCGAGCATCCCGTTCACATTCCCATGCATTTACAGGATACTGTTTGTCCCAGGCTTCAAAAAGACGACGTTTTTCCTTGGAAAGAGTGATTCCGTACGTTTTTTCCATGTAAAAGGAAATTCTTGCAAGCATTCCACGCACTTCTTTTCGCGGTTGAAATTTACGGTCCTTAAAGTCAACGATGGATTCACAAGATCCATACATGGGCTTTGGATCGTTTGTCCACTGCGAAAACATAAAGTTGCTGCGGTCACCGTTCACTTCGCCAATGCTTGGCATCAGATTGTGAAGATCCCCTTCCATAATGGCAAATTCCGGATCGGTTTCTTCGCAATTCTTGCGGGCGCTCCTTCCTCCTTCCTTGTGCCAGCACTGCCGAAAAAGTCCAATGTTATGAGCGGTGACAACATGTTCCCATTCAATGCGCGAAGCCCGATTGGCATTCTTCCGCGGAGCAAAGCCACAAGCGGAAAAATCGATATTGTACGGTTTAGAATTACTTTCGTAAGGACAGCCGCAATAAACCGTTACGCGTAAATCGCCATAATAGATGCGGTCCATCTGCTTTTTAGCATGGTTAAAATCATAATGCCTAGCAGGGGTTTCCGCAGGATTTCGTGCAAATAAAAAAGTCACCACCAGCAGCAAAAAAAGCGCTGCCAGAAGGTGACTTCTATTGGGTTGGGTGTTTCTTTTCACACCTTCAAATTTAGGATTTTTTCTTTTTCTTTCCGTACCCGTACTTGCCATAACCATAGCCATAGCCGTAACCGTAGCCATAACCATAGCCGTAGCCATAACCGTGGCCACCTTCATAAATACAGCGGTTAAAGGCGATCGCCTTGTGTTCCACATTTGCCTTATCGAACTGGCCAAGCCCTTCGCGCAAAGCTTCCATGGAATCGCGACCATAACGGACAATCAAAAGCACAAAGTCCGCATAACGACTTGCAATCAAAGCATCGGCGACAGCGAGCACCGGAGCAGAATCGATAATGATCAGATCGTACTTCGGCTTCATTTCGTTCACAAGGGTTTCGAACGCTTTACTTGAAATCATTTCGGACGGAGATGAAGAATAGGAGCCGGCTCCCAACAAATCCAGCTGAGGATTCATATGATCCAAAGCATCTTCCAACGAAATTTTTCCCAAGAGATAATCCGAAAGGCCTCGCTTACGTCCACGAGGAGACAAAACACTTGCACGGAAGTCCACGTCGATTAACAAAGTCTTCTTGCCGTTCGCTGCAAAAAGAGCCGCCAAATTCTTTGCCACAAAGGATTTTCCCGCATTCTGGGTCAACCCCGTCACCAACAGAACCTTGGAATCCATCATGGAAAATTCAAGAGAAGTCCGCAATGTACGCAGAGCTTCGCACGCAAGGTCATCTCCATCCAGATCCACCAGGGAGAAATGCTTGGATTTTTTCGCCTGACGGGTTTCCGGAACCTTGGCAAAAACGCTCACGCCCGTTTCCCGTTCCACGTCGCTCGAAGAGCGAATGCCGCGGCTCGAAAGCATCCGGAGCAAGAAGATAAGACCTGCTCCCACAACTAATCCGCCAGCGACAAAGCCCAAAAGAATCACCTTCTTACGGGGCTTCACCGGTTTCAGTTCAATACGCGCACGGTCCACAACACGAGCATTTCCCACTTCACCCGCCTGCACAACGCGAAGCTGCTGGATATTGTTCATCATGTTCGTGTAAATGGCGTTGTTCACGTTTACATCGCCCTGCAAACGCAAGATTTCCTGCTGCTTGGTCGGAAGGTCTTTGGTTTCTTCGGTAAGCTTTGCCATTTCACGGCGAACCTGCTGTTGCTGTTTCTTCAGCGCAAGGACCGTCGGGTGATCTTCCTTAAAGAGACGCGTCGTTTCCTGATACTTCTGTTGCAATTCGAGAAGATGTCTTTCAAGGCTCATTCTCTTTTCGAGAGCGCCACGTGCTTCTCCGTTCAAATCGATAGAGCCTTCTTCTTGACGGTAAGAAGAGAGGATCTGTTCCGACGAATCCAGTTTCGCTTTCACAGCCGGCAACTGGTCTTCGAGGAATTCCAGAGTCTTTGTGGCTTCTTCACTACGGGCTTCTACGTTTTGACGCACGTAAGTATCGGCAACGGTATTTAAAATTTCGGCAGCCCGGTCCGCATAGCGATGCTGAATTTCCATGCGGATGATGCCCGTCTTCTTACCTTGTTCCGCTACCGTGAGCTGTCCACGGAGAGCATCCAAAGCTTGGCGCGGATCCGCTTCCGAAAGAAGGAATTTTTCATTCGGAGAAGCGATCATGTCCAAAATTCGAATGGCAAAAGTGTCTCCGGCAAAAGGAATTCGGTAAGTGTCACCCACAATACCGTTCAAAATCACCTTTTCCATCGGGTCCACAATCTGATATGCTTGACTTGACTTGTCCGGATCGGAAGACGCCACCAAGTACCACTTCGCAGAAGGTTCGTAAATTTTTGGAATATGCAAGAAGCCTACATCCACACGGCCTTCCTTGTGCAAAAGGCGCGGCAGCAATGCAACTGGCGTCGCCGCATAGGAAAGGTGTTCCACATCAACAACGACTTCAAGCACTCGACGACTTTGAATCAGCTGAATTTCTGCATCGGCAGGGGAAGCCACATCCAACAGTGCGCCCATATCGCCCAAGGCAAGACCCGCAGAACTTCCATTCTGGTCAACTTGCAATAAGGCATCGCTTGAGAATGCGGGGCGAATATAATTCGAAACAAAAAAACCAGCAGAGGCTCCCACCAAAACAAACACCAGCAAAATAGGCCATTTTGCAAGGAGAATACCAACCAGTTCAAGGATATCAATTTCGTCGTCTGCTTTTCTAGATTGCGCAGGCTCTTGATTCAACATGTTTTCTTGCATACGGACAATATAAAAAAAAATTACAATCTCTCCATGGTGTATCAAAAAATCCTCGAGATTTACCCGAGGATTTTTCGAATCCAATTTTTAAGGAGCGCTTACTTGTAAAGCGGGTGCTTCTTGCAAAGAGCCACGATGTCTTCGCGAATCTTCTTGAGAGCGGCATCGTCGTCCTTCGCCTTCACGCAGCGGTCGATGATGCGAGCCACTTCACGAGAATCTTCTTCGTCGAAGCCACGGGTCGTGATGGCTGCAGTACCGAGACGCACACCGGACGGATCCATAGGCTTACGCGGATCGAACGGGATGGTAGAACGGCTGCAAGAGATGCCAACCTTTTCCATAGCCACTTCGGCTTCCTTACCGGAAACGCCCTTCGAAGTCATATCCACAACGATAAGGTGGTTGTCAGTACCGTCGCTAATGACCTTGTAACCCAGCTTCTGCATTTCGGCGCAGAGAGCCTGAGCGTTCTTGATGACGTTCTTCGCGTAAGTCTGGAATTCCGGCTGCAAAGCTTCGAGGTATGCAACGGCCTTACCAGCGTTCACGTGGTCGTGGGGACCGCCCTGCATGCCCGGGAACACGACCTTGTCAATTTCCTTAGCGAGGGAAACTTCCTTGAGTTCGCCCTTCACCATCTTCTGGATGGTGCGGTCCTTGCACATGATGATAGCAGAACG
>JAGDBD010000027.1 GCA_017959225.1 Fibrobacter sp.
AAGAAGTGCGTGGAATCCTTTATTTACGGTGTGAATACGCCGTCCCGCTGGGGTTCGCAAGCGCCGTTTTCAAATATTACATTGGATTGGACAGTTCCAAACGATCTTGCTGAATTGAACGCGATTGTCGGCGGCAAAGAAATGCCGTTCAAGTACAAAGATTGCCAAAAGGAAATGGATATGGTGAACAAGGCGTTCATCGAAGTGATGCTCGAAGGTGACGCCAACGGTCGCGGTTTCCAGTATCCAATTCCCACCTATTCCATTACGCGAAATTTCGACTGGTCCGAAACAGAAAACAACCGTCTTCTATTTGAAATGACGTCCAAATTCGGAACTCCTTATTTTTCAAATTACATCAACAGCGACATGGAACCTTCCGATGTACGTTCCATGTGTTGCAGACTCCGTCTCGATTTGCGTGAACTGCGCAAAAAATCCGGAGGTTACTTCGGCAGCGGTGAAAGTACGGGATCCATCGGGGTCGTCACCATTAACCTTCCGCGGGCAGCCTACCTTTCGAGTTCCGAAAATGACTTTTTTGCACGACTCGATAAAATGATGGACATTGCAGCCCGCTCTCTCAAAGTCAAACGTACAACGGTCACCAAGCTTTTGAACGAAGGACTTTATCCGTACACCAAACATTACCTGGGAACGTTCAACAATCACTTTTCCACCATCGGTCTTGTGGGAATGAACGAAGCCGCACTCAATGCAAAATGGATCGGCAAAGACCTGACTCACAAAGAAGCGCAGGAATTCGCCAAAAAGGTTTTAAACCACATGAGATCGCGCCTTTCCGATTATCAGGAACAGTACGGCGACCTTTACAATTTGGAAGCGACTCCGGCAGAATCCACCGCCTTCCGTTTTGCAAAACACGACAAAGCCCAGTTCCCAGACATCATTACGGCAAACGAAATCGGTTCTCCTTACTACACCAATTCTTCCCATTTGCCAGTCGGATTCACCCAGGACATCTTTAGCGCTCTCGACGTTCAAGATGAATTGCAAACGCTTTACACTTCCGGCACAGTTTTCCACGCATTCCTCGGGGAACGCCTGCCGAATTGGAAGTCCGCAGCAAACCTTGTGAAAAAAATCGCAGAAAATTACAAGCTCCCCTATTACACCCTTTCCCCGACCTATTCCATTTGCGCCGATCACGGTTATTTAAATGGAGAACAAAAAGTTTGCCCGCACTGCGGAAAACCAACGGAAACATGGAGCCGTATCACCGGTTATTACCGACCGGTCAAAAACTGGAATGACGGAAAGTTGCAAGAATTCAACGACCGCACGGTTTACAATCCCGAAAAATCAACACTTACAATTTCCAAAGAAAGCGCGCCTCAAGCCAAAGAACAAAAAACGGTTACAAATTCGGCGGAAACACCGACAGATCTCGGAAAAGTCGCCATGCTTTTTACCACCAAAACCTGTCCCAACTGCAAAATGGCAAAATCCATTCTGGATAACGACCATTATGCATACAAAGTTGTCGATGCAGAAGTCGAAGTGGACCTGACCAAAAAATTCGACGTGAAGCAGGCTCCCACGCTGGTGATTGTAAACGGCAACACCGTGGAACGTATCCAGAATGTGTCGAACATTAAAAAGTACGTGAAAGGCTAATTCATGACGGACGTGATCGTTGTAGGCGCAGGCCCGGCAGGGCTAACCGCAGCTCTTTACGCAGCAAGAGCCGGCAAAACGGTTCGGATCATTGATGCAGAAGGAATCGGCGGGCAAATCGCCAAGTCTCCACTGGTGGAAAATTATCCGGGCATTGCCAAAATGAGCGGAATGAGTTTTGCCGACAATCTGTACGAACAGGTTTCGGCTCTCGGCGTCGAATTTGAACTATCCACCGTTCTGCGGATCGAAAAGGGCGAAAACGGGGCGCACATCGTCATTACCGAAGATGGGAATTTTGAATGCCGCGCCGTGATCCTTGCGACGGGTGCAAAGCATCGGTTATTAAATGTTCCCGGCGAAGATGAATTCCAAGGGCATGGAGTTTCTTATTGCGCCCTTTGTGATGGAGCTTTTTTTAAAGGTCACCCGGTGGCTGTCATCGGGGGCGGAAATACTGCGATTACCGACGCCATTTACCTTTCGGAGCTTGCTTCGGAAGTGACGATTCTTCACCGCCGGGATGAATTCCGTGCCGACGAAAATTTGATGGAACGAGCAAAAAGCATTCCCAACATTTTTTGGTTGCCGAACGTGAACATCGAAGAATTCCAAGGCTCCGGAAATTTGACGAGCATCCGTTATACAGATAAAATCGATAGTTCCGAAAAGGTTTTAAAAGTGGACGCCGCATTCATTGCGATTGGGCAAGTTCCAAACAACAAAGCCTTTGAAGAAATGACCGATTTAGATGAAAACGGTTACTTTGTTGCAGACGAAAGCGGCGCGACAAAAACCCCCGGGGTTTTTGTCGCAGGCGATTGCCGTGAAAAATCCGTTCGGCAGCTAACAACGGCAATCGGGGACGGCGCGAATGCGGCCGTCGCCGCTTGGAAATTCATCAACGGGGAATCGCCGCGATAAGCCTTTGCGTATAAGCATCCTTCGGATGCAAAATGATGTCGCGGCTCGTTCCTGTTTCCACAATGCGGCCTTGGTACATCACGGCAACACGTTCTGTATACTGCGCCACAAGTCCCATGTTGTGAGTAATAAGAAGTACCGCTGTGCGAGAATCTTTTGCCATGCGTTTGAGAACGGCAAGCACCGCAGCTTGAACCGTTACGTCTAACGCTGTCGTCGGTTCGTCGGCAATGATCAAATCCGGATGGGGTAAAAGCGCCATAACGATGCATACCCGTTGAAGCATTCCTCCGCTCATTTCGCAGGGGTATCCTTTCATGACGCGTTCCGGATCTGCAAAACCTGCGGATTTCAAAAATTCACGGATCTTTTCTAGCGCTTCTTTTTTGGGAATTTCCGGAATAGCTTCCAGCAATTGACTTTGAATGGTTCTCACCGGATCTAGGGCTTGCATCGGTTCCTGGAAAATCATGGAAATTTTTTTGCCGCGGATTTTACGCAGTTCAGGAAGCGAAAGTTGCAAAAGATCTTTGCCGTTGAACATGGCCGATCCCGAAATGACTTTTGCAGAAGGCCTTGGCAAAAGACCGATCAACCCCATAGACGTAACGCTTTTCCCGCTGCCCGATTCGCCTACCAAAGCAAAAAATTCGCCCGCATGAATGTCGAAGGAAACATCAAAAGTAACCTGTTTACTTCCGAAGACAACAGAAACGTCTTTTGCAGAAAGAATGACCGGAGCATTATTCATAGCGGTCTCCGGATTTCGGATCCATGGCATCGCGAACGCCTTCTCCTACAAACGTAGTCAGCAAAAGCGTTACAAATAACGCAGCGACCGTGCAAATGGAAATCCATGGAGCGTAAAGGTTGTTCAATCCTTCGCTCATCAGTTCGCCCCAGCTTGGTGTCGGCGGTTCAAGTCCAAAGCCTAAAAAGTCGAGGGATGTCAAACTTCCAATGCCCCCGATAAGCGTAAACGGGAAAAGCGTGATGACCGGTGTGAGGGCGTTGGGAAGGATTTCTTTAAAGAAGATTCTCACATGGCCCATGCCAAGCATTTTCGCAGCGCGGACGTACTGTTGCGAACGGAGCTTTAAATATTCCGCACGCATGTAGTAGCTCAAAGAAATCCAGTTGAAAATCGCCATGATCGCAATCAAGAGCACAAAGCTTCTGCCGTAAATCGACCCGATTAAAATCACCACGTAAAGGAACGGAAGGGACGACCAAATTTCAATTCCACGTTGCATGAAAATATCCCACTTTCCACCTAAATAACCCTGAATTCCTCCGATAACGATTCCAAGGAACGTGCCGAGGAGAGTCAAAAGTAGGCTAAAGCTCATGCAAATGCGAAACCCGTGGATAAGTCTAGACAGCACATCGCGGCCATGGGCGTCCGTTCCCAAAAGGTGCTTTCCGCTAGGAGCGAAAGGCGGAGTCCCTTCGTCCGAAAGATCCGCTTTCAAAGGGTCTTGAGCAATGAGAGGCATCAAAGCCCAAACCTGCTTGCCATCTTCTTCGGCAGCAGAAATCAGTTTGGGATAATCCGGTTCCGTTTCATAGACTCCGCCGAATTCCGTTTCGGCATAAGTGATAAATGCAGGGAAATAAGTTTTGCCTTCGTAACGTAACATCAAAGGTTCGTCATTTACAAGCCACGGAGAAAGAAGCGAAAACGCATATAGAACCGCCAGCACGATCAGCGACGAAAACGCCAGTTTGTTCTTTTTGAACTGGCACCATTTCTTTTGCATTTCTGGAGAAAGAAATCCCATCAGTTAAACCGAATCCGCGGATCGACAAAGGTATACAAAATATCGCTAAAAAGACGGCCAAACATGGTCAGCACGCTAGAAAGCAAAATCACTCCCATCACCACGTTATAATCGCGGTTCACCATGGAATTGTAATACAAAAGTCCCATGCCGTCGATATCAAAAACTTTTTCAATCAACAGCGCACCGGCAAATAGCAAAGTGAAAACTTCGGAAAGGCGTGTCACAATCGGAATCAGCGCATTGCGAAGTGCATGGCGTACAAGCGCCTGCTTAAAGGAAAGTCCTTTCGCCATCGCTGTCCGCATATAATCCTTGCCCAGTTCTTCCAAAACGCTGTTCTTCATTAAAAAAGTAAGGAAAGCGAATTCGCTAATCATGTAACAGATCATCGGAAGCGTCCAATGCATCAGCACGTCACCTACTTTTTCAGCAAAAGTCAGATCTTCAAAATCCTCCGACACCACTCCGCCCAATGGGAAAATGTCAAAGAACGATCCCCCCGCAAGAAAGATGATGAGCAAAATTCCCAACGCATAACCCGGCATCACGTATCCCGAAAATATCACCGCAGACGAAATTTTGTCAAAAGTCGTCCGATTCTTGACCGCTTTAGCAAGCCCCAAAGGAATGCACACAAGGTAGCTCAGCAAAAAAGAAGTCAACCCAAAAGCAAGGGAAATCGGGAACCGCGAAGAAATCACATCCCAGACCGGAAGTCCGTACGTGTAAGAAGTTCCCAAATCCAAATGGATTACGTTCCACAGCCATTCCAAATAGCGTTTCCACGCGGGCTTGTCAAATCCAAAATAGCTCTGGATCTGCGCAATCTGCTCCGGGGAAATGGACTTGGAAGCATTCGCACCGCCATGCATCGATGCTGCGGACTGGACCTTTGCAATCATCTCTTCGACCGGACCGCCAGGAATCAGCTGCACCAGGGCAAAGCAGACTACCGTAATTCCTAGAATCGTGGGAATCATTAAAAGGAGTCTGCGGATGATATAGGCTTTCATTGTGGCGAATTTAACTTTTTTAACGCCCACAATCCCGGAATTCTAAAAATTGGATCCGGATTTTTTGCTTCCAAAGTCCACATTTCTGTAAAAAACCGCTAAATTTTGTTAAAAATCGGCATACAAACGGTTTAAGCCCTTTCATGTCCCAGGTTCGCCCTTGACAAATAGCCCAAAAATTTCTCTCTTTGGGGGCGTTCAAACTGAAGTTTCACCCTTTTTGGAGATAAGCACATGCCTTGCGGAAAGAAAAGAAAGCGTAAGAAGATTGCGACTCACAAGCGTAAGAAGCGTCGTCGTCGTGACCGTCAGAAGAAGAAAATCCGCTAGTTGATAGCTGATCTCTTTCCGAAGACATACGGAAATTGCTAAAAGGAATGCTTACAAGGCATTCCTTTTGGATTTTAAAAGAATTTTTGCATCTTTTACTCCATGGAACAGATCGAAGGCACGCTCAAAACCATCACCTTCCGCAATGCCGAAAATGGATTTTCGGTGCTTAAATTCATTGTGGCAGGAGAAGTGCGCCCGGTCGCTGTTACCGGAACTTTTCCGGAACTTTCCATCGGTGAAAACCTGCGCATGGAAGGCGAATGGAAAATCCACCCGAAGTACGGGAGGCAGTTCCTTTGCCAAAAGAGCGAAGTCTTTTTTCCAGAATCCGGAGAAGGCCTTGTAGCCTATCTTTCGGGAGGCCTTTTTAAGGGAATCGGCGAAGCCACTGCCAAACGCCTTGTGGATACCTTCGGCGAAGACCTGATCAACATCCTCGACGGTGACGGGGATGAACTTGCCCAAAAAAAGATCAAAGGGCTTTCGGGCAAAAAGGTGACCCAATTTTTGCAAGACTGGAAGCAGATGCGGGAAAGCCGTGAAACGATGCTCTTTTTGTACGGCCACGGCATTACGGGAAGCGTCGCTCTGCGCCTGTGGCGGCAGTACAACACAAATACCGTTTCGATCATTACCGAGAACCCTTATATCCTTTGCGAAGAAGTCTGGGGCATTGGATTTTTAAAAGCCGACGAAATCGCTCGCAAAGTCGGAATCCCCGAATGGAGCGAAGAACGTTTGGAAGCGGGCATTTGCTACGCGATGCTCAAAGCGTCTTCGGGCGAAGGCCACACGTACCTTCCGCGCGAAAATCTCCTTACAAATGCCGCGCAAGAAATGCGCTTACGCTTGGACAGCGAAGAAGCTTTTCAAGATTTACAGTACGCTCTGGAACAGCTTTTAAAAAATTCAAAACTTTGCGAAGATGCAGGGAAAATCGCCGTGCCGGGCCTTGCCCGTTCGGAATCCTTTGTGGCGAATTTCGTTTCCGAAAGAATTCAAGAAGGTGAAACTTCCGAATTCGGAGATTCCAAAGAGCTGGAAGCGTTCCTTTCCGCATTCGAAACGGAACAGGGATTTACTTATGATCCTGTACAAAAAGCGGGTATCGTCCAAGCCTTCCAGAGCAAAATTTTCATCATTACCGGCGGTCCTGGCACCGGTAAAACTACGCTTTTAAAAGGCATTCTCGCCCTCGCCGAAGCCGAAGAAATCGACGTCACACTGGCAGCTCCCACTGGCCGCGCAGCCCGCCGCATGCAAGAAGTCACCGGTCACAACGCAAGAACGTTGCACAGGCTTCTTGAAATCAATCCGGAAACCCGCCGTTTTTCCCGAGACGAAAATTTTCCCATTGAAACGGGCATTATGATCGTCGATGAATTTTCCATGGTAGACACTTGGCTCTGTGCGGGACTCATGAGGGCGCTTCCCAAACGGACGCACCTTGTGCTCATCGGCGATAAAGACCAGTTGCCAAGCATTGGACCGGGAAACGTTTTGCGCGATCTGCTTTCCATTCCAGAAATTCCCTGCATTCGACTGGAGCGTATTTTCCGCCAAGCAGGCGGTAACGACATCGCAGAAAAAGCGACTCTTATTAATCAGGGGCGAAAGCCTTCCCCCGTTGAAGGGAACAATTTTCATTACCTGCCCTTTGAATCTCCGGAAGAGGCTTTGGGCATTTTGGCAGAGCTTATTACAGCCCGCATTCCGCAAACGTTAAAAGGTCCGGTCAAAGATTTGCAAGTGCTCGTCCCCATGCACAAGGGACCCCTCGGCACCGTTGAACAGAACGCTTTTTTGCAAAAGCTTTTGAACGATTCCACCAAGGAATTTAAATCCCAAGGTATCAATTGGAAGTTCGGCGACCGCGTTATGCAGTTGCGGAACAATTACGAAAAGAACGTTTTTAACGGCGACATCGGAAAGATCATCGCCCTTGTAAAGAACGATCAAAAAATCACCGTGGATTTTGAAGGGCATTTGGTAGGCTATGAAGGCGATGAACTGGACGAACTTTCTCTCGCTTACGCCTGCACCATTCACAAAAGTCAGGGCAGCGAATACCCCGCCGTCATTCTCGTTTTGGATTCTTCCCACTTTCGCATGCTACAGCGGAATTTGCTGTACACAGGGATCACCCGAGCCAAAGGCCACGTTTGGATTCTTTCGGGAAACGGTGCATTTGACGAAGCCATTCGGAACAATCGTATGCAGCTCCGTTACACGCGCCTTAAGGAATTCATTTGCGCAAAAACAAAAGGCGAGCCTGTAGAAGAGACTCTGCCTCCGGAAAAAAATCCCTACGACAAGTTCATGCAATTTTTGAACGAATCGTAAAAATTCACCCTTTTATTTTGTTCCCGTGCTACCGAAGCCTCCGCGGTTTTTGTCTTCGAGAACGGTTTCCACAAAGTTCAGTTTTGGCTGATTTTCCAAAATGCGGAACTGCGCAATGCGGCTTCCTTTTTCAATCGTCACATCTTCCGTTGCAAGCACAGGCATTCTCCACCAATCGTCTTTGCCGCAGTAGCTACAGTCTACAACGCCTACGGAATTCACCTGTAAAATTTTCCAGTTTTTGAAGGTAGAACTACGCGGTGCAATGTGAGCTTCATAACCCTGGGGAAGCTTCATGGCTACGCCCAAATGGATCAATCGGAATTCGCCTTTTTTTAACGTAACGGTTTCTGCCGCAGCAAGGTCGATCCAATCGGACTTTCCACCGATATATTCCAAGCGTTTAATCGAATCGTCCAAGTATTGAATCTGAATGGTCTGTTCTGCCATAAAAATGTTCCTTTTGGGAGAAATAATAAAAAATGTTTTTTATTCCAAAAAAGAAGATTCCGTTTTTCTAAAAAAAATCCCTTTTACCAATTTTGATATACATTAAGCGTATAGCAAGAAATGTTTCGAGGGGGAAATATGAACCTTTTTTCAAAGTTGTTCACGATTACGCTTATTGGCGCCGTTTCCATATTTGCCGAATCCGCTTATGATATCGCTAAAAAAGTGCATGATTTACCCAGCGGAAAAACTTCATCTAGCACCATCGACATCACCTTAGTCGATAAAAATGGCAAAACCCGCAGCCGTCAAATGATCGCCCGCACATTCAAAGATGGCGACGTAGATAAAACCGTTCTCGTATTTAAAACTCCACGGGACGTAGCCGGAATCAGTTACCTGTCTTACGAATACCCAGACAAAGCGGACGGTTCAAGCGTGGATAGCGACAGCTGGATCTACATTCCTGCCATGAAAAAAGTGCGTCGAGTTTCCGGTTCTAGCAAAGACGACGATTTCCAAGGCACAGACTTTACCTATGACGATTTGGGAACTCGAAATCTTTCCAAAGACACATTTCAATTGTTAGGCGAAGAAAAAGTCAATGGCGAAGATTGCTGGATTTTGGAAGCCAAAGCAAAGGATTCCAAGGCGAAAATCAGCCGTCGCATCACTTGGATCAGCAAAAAAAATTACACCGTTCAAAAGGGCGAATATTACGACAAGCAAAATAAGCTTCAAAAAAAGCTCACCTGCGAATCCATTCAGCAAGTAAAAGGCTATTGGACAACGTTAAAACAGACCATGGTGAACGTTCAAACCAACCACAAAACCGTTTACGAAGTCAAAAATCTTCAATATGACGAAAAGATCAACGAAAGCTTCTTTACGGTAAGCGCTCTGGAACGCGAACAAGTCAAGTAGCCGAGGATTCCATGCAGGTAAACTTCATCAACCGTTTTTTTGGAAAAATCGGTCAAGCGCAAATCCGTTACCGTTGGATTATCCTTGGGATTTTTCTCGTGGTGACAGGCATTTGCTGTTCCGGTCTTAGCCGGTTCGCCTTTTCTGTAGGCGATGAAGGCTGGTTCAGCGGAACAGACGAAATCAAGGTGAACCAAAAGAAATATGAAGAAGTCTTTGGGAACTTGAATGGGTTAGGCGTCCTTGTGCTTGCGCAGAATGGAAACGATGTTTTTAGCGAAGAAATGTTACGAGTCATTGACCGTATCGGTTCGCGCATGACAGAAGAAATTCCTTTTGCAAACAGGCTCACATCCATTATCCAAGTAGATATTCCTATTGGCAATGCCGAAGGCTTTGAAGTGGTCAAGCCCTACGCAAACGGGATTCCTTCGGATTCTTCAGAACTTGCTAAGGCAAAATCCCTCATTATGCGTGGGAATGAAAAAACGAATGCGTTGATCAATTCCCTTGTAAGCGATGACGGCAAGGAAACCTGGATATTTCTTTCGCTGCATCCTTATGCAGGAAAAGAGTTAGAAGAAAAATTTGACGGCGACAAAGACGCTGTCGCTCTCGCCATCGGTTACAAGTTAATGGAGATTTTAGAAAGTGAAGAATTTAAAAGTGATCAATACAAACTCTACGGAAGCGGCATTCCTTATGACGACGCTGTAGAAGATCGTTACGACATGCCCGAATATGCAAAACGCGTCCTGCTCGGATTTGTCGTGATGCTTCTATTTCTCGCCATTTTTATTCGAAACGTTTTTGGCGTGGTTGTCCCTGCAGTCGCGACAGTGGGAGCCATCGCTTCCGTTTTTGGCGGAATGTCTTTTTTGGGAATCAAAGCGGATTCTACCCTTGTGACCATACCGATTGTTCTCGGAATGGCGTTAGCCATCGGATATTCCGTTCACTATGTGAACATGTTCAAACTTTTCTTTAGGCGAACGGGAAAACGCAAGGAATCTGCAATCCGCTGTATTGAAGAATGCGGTTGGTCCGTTCTTTTTACAGTCCTCACGACAATGGCATCATTCGTCAGCTTTTTATTTGTGGATATGCAACCCCTCAGCTGGATGGGAAAATCCGCTGCGCTGATCGTGTTCGCCGTTTATGTTTACGTGTCGGTGCTTATTCCCATTGTTCTTTCTTTCGGGAAAGATAAAGAGCCCGAAACTTCCGATGCAAAAGGCGCAACAAAAATCGATCTGATGTTTTCCCGTTGGTCCGCTTATGTTCAAAAAAAGAGGAAGTTCGTATTCGCCATTGCCATAGCGATTCTTGCAGTCTGCATACCGGGCATGTTTCAAATCACCGCAAAAGTGGACTTCATTTCCATCTCCGGCGAAAAAATGCCCTACATCCAAGACATCAAAAAAATTTTGGCAGCAAAACTCGGCAATCAGTACAGTTACACAGTCATGATTTCTTTTGATGAAGAAGGCGCTTTTAAGAATCCCCAAAACATGAACGCCTTGATGAAACTGGAAGACTTCATCGGCACGCTTTCGCTCACCAAATGGTCTGGCGGAAAAGCTCGCGTTTCTTCCGTCACAAGCATTTTAAAAGAAATGAACCGAGCGCTTAACGAAGGAGAAGAATCGTTTTACAAAGTTCCCGAAGATCCTTACGTGCTCGCTCAGCTTTTGGAACTTTCTTCCATTGAAATGCGTGAAGATTTTAGCGACAACATGGATGACGAATTCCGAATAGCCGTTGTCAATGTGGACATGGGAAATTATGCCACAGAAGAAGCCATCGAAAATACATCAAAACTCGAACAAAAACTGCATGAACTTTTTCCGAATGCAAAATGCATTCTTCTCGGAGACATGATCCAGTACGCAGAAATGAGTCGGCGCATTGTATTCGGCGGAATGCAATCCTTTGGATTCTCGTTTATCATCATCGCTTTAATGTTAATCATTGCTTTTTCAAGTATTCGAACAGGTCTCATCGGCATGATTCCAAACGTTGCTCCGGTAATTGTTGTCGGCGGAGTTATGGGAATTTGCGGTTTCGCTCTGGATTTTGGAACAGTGACTGTACTGCCGATGATTCTTGGCATTGCTGTTGACGATACGATCCACTTGACAACCCATTTAAAAATGGGATATGAACAAAACGGATCCTATTCGGAATCCATGGAAAGATCCTTCCGCGAAATCGGTTCTTCCATGTTCTTAACAACGTTGATTCTTTGCGCCATGTTCGCCGTATATCTTTTTAGCCCCATGCGATTCTTGATGATCATCGGCATTTTAACAATTCTCGGTCTTTCTAGTGCGCTGATTGCAGATTACACGTTAACGCCTGCATTATTGACCTTGGTAAAACCTTTTGGAAAAGAAAGGAGGGGTTCATGAATTTTTCGATTTATCGATTTGTTGTCATTGGACTTTCCATCGCTTCGCTTTCTTTTGCACAAGAAACCATTTTTTCTGGGGACTTGGTTTCGCAAGCAGGTGTCGGGCTTCCGAATGCGCACAAAAATAAAGGCGACTTTTTGCTAGGTCAGACCCTGTTTAACGGGACGATCAAATCCTATTTAGACGAAAGCATGATCTATGTGAACGGTGAATTTGTCCACGACGCCATCGGTACGCAATCGACCAACGGCCATTCCGCATTCGTCGCTGACGACGGAACATTTGCGTTAAAACTCAAAGAGGCTTATATCGACTGGAAAGGGGAACTCTTTGCCATTCGCGTGGGACGTCAGATTGTATCCTGGGGAAAAGCGGACGACATTCAGATTACGGACGTTTTGAACCCTGCTGATGAATCAAACATCATCGCTTCCGATTATAACGAATCCAAGCTCGGCATTGACGCTGTGCGGCTTTCCCTTTTAACCGAAAAAACTCAGGTAGACGCCTACTGGATTCCCTTCTTTACCCCGAGCGTTCTTCCCTTGGCAAAGAACAATCCATTGAGAGCGAAAATTTTCCCAGACGAAGCTAACGGCATCCAAATTCATTCCCCCGATGAATATAGCGATTTCGAACTTCCCGAAAAACGCCTTTCCAAAAGCGAACTCGCTTTGCGTGCAAGCGCCTACACCTCTTTAGCGGACATTTCACTTTACGGCTTTTACGGTTGGGACGATCTTCCGCTGATTCGATATTCGCCGAAAAAAAACGTTCATGATGCTAGCGGATCTTTTACAGAAATCGATGTTTCTGGAAAGTACAAACGCATGACGATGATCGGCGGAGACGCTGCGCTTCCGGCAGGGGATTTCGTTTTCCGCTTTGAAGGAGCATTCTTCCCAAAACGGCACATTCAAACCGATCTGCAGCACCAGATAGAAGCGTCCCTTTGGAACGACAAAGTTCTTTCCAGCAAGCGAAAAAATCAGGCGGTAGGCCTTGCAGGTTTCGATTGGACACCTAGCGGCGGCTGGACCATCACTTCGCAATATATCGTCGATCGCGTTTTTGATTACACCGACGATCTCGACAGAAGAATCTTTGAACATCAAGCCACTCTGAGCATCGAAAAATCCGTTTTGAATGAAACGCTCACCTTAATCGGATCGGGCGCCCTTGACCTGCGAGATTTTTCGACAGCAAGCGAACTAGAAATCGATTACAAGTTGACCGATGCCATAACCCTTTGCTTAATCGGAGATTTGTATTTGGAAGGTCCAAAGGGCAAAGAAGGCTTGTATGGCGAATATCGTGATTTCAGCAGTATTACAGCCAAAGGAAAGATGTCGTTCTAAACCGGATGACTTTTTAGGGGAGCTTATATGAAAAAATATTTCCTTAGCCTTATTCTGTGCACATCTGCGATTTTTGCAGAAGAAGTTCCACAACCCGAATCGCCTTTGGAACTTTCTTTAGCCACATCCGCAGCGATTTACCCGGAAGCCGAGCATAAAACCGGATCATCTCATTTTTCTAAAGTGAATGGCGTTTACGAAAGCGCCGATCTCGCATTTGAATTGAATGCGGCTTATACCCTTGCCTTTTTAAAAGGTTCTGACGAACTTACCGAAGACAACCATTTGACTTTTAACGCCGGCGTGGAAGTTACACCGGTGAGCCTTGCGCCTACCGCATCCATTGTCCTTTCACCGGTTGCATTCTTAGAATTTGCCGTTGGCGGAAAAGTAGGCTCCGGTTGGAACGTGGGAGATGCGTTCTACGGAATTGCCGAATACAACGCTTCGAAAATGGAATATGAAAAGCGGGACGCTTTTTCGAGCTGGTATTTAAATGGTTGGTTCAGCGGAACTTTCCAATTTGACTTAGCCGCCATTTGGGAAGGCGAATTTCACCATGTAATCGCTTCCGCTACCTATAAAGCCGGATACCAAACTCTGACAGGAACCGATGCCACCATTTGGCTTTGGCAAAACGATTACGCTCTCGCGGATGGATGGATTTACGAACAGGAATATATTCTCGGTTATCAGATGCCATTTCGACTGTCGATGATCGCAGTGGGAACGACCCTTTCCGGACATTACGATTCAAACGATTATGGAGAATTTGCGTCCAATTACAACGGGGATTTTATGACCATCGACATTTGGCCCATGGCCGAAATTTCTTTTGACAAAAAAAATCGCGTGTATATTCTTGCCAACGTTTCCAGCCGCAGAAGCTTCCGTGAAAAATATAAAGACGACGATCACGAGCCACTGATGACTGCCTGTGGCAGGGAATGGTATTTTGACAGCTTCGCCATGCAATGGATGCATCTGTTTTAAACGCAAAAGACCGCTGCCCTAGCAGCGGTCTTTTTTGCAAAGTTTTTCCGATTACAGAAGTTCCTTGCGGAGTTCTTCGTCGCTCTTTGTAGAAAGATAGGACGGCGGAACGTCAAGAACGGTCTTGCAGCCGCGAGCGCCTTCCTTATACATGCGGAACAAAGCACGTGCATAAGCGACAAGAGCGCTGGTGGTGAACGCCGGATTCGACCCCAGCTTGATGCTGTATTCGATCACGTTGGTGAATTCCTTGTCCCAACCGGTCTTTCCAGAGCGGATCACAAAACCGCCGTGAGCCATTCCAGAATGGTTCTTGTTGAATTCTTCTTCATCGATAAAATGCACCGTGGTGTCATAATCGGCGAAGTAATTCGGCATCGTCTTGATTTCGTTTTCGATCTTAGCCTTGTCTGCACCGTCCTTTGCCACTACGAAAACTTCACGGGTGTGCTTTTGACGGGTAGAAAGTTCCGGATTCGAACCGCTGCGGACAGCTTCAAGAGCTGCATCCACCGGAATCGTGTACTGCTTTGCATTCTTCACGCCTTCAATACGGCGGACTGCATCCGAATGGCCCTGAGAAACGCCCTTGCCCCAGAAAGTATAAGTTTTACCATCTGGAAGAATGGAATCCGCATAAACACGGTTCAAAGAGAAGAGACCCGGGTCCCAACCGACAGAAATCATGGAAACCTTGTCAGCTGCCTTGGCCGCTGCATCCACAGCTGCAAAGTGCTGCGGAATCGTCGCATGGGTGTCGAAGGAATCAATCACATTGAAGAGCTTTGCAAATTCCGGAGTCTGCTTCGGAAGATCCGTAGCACTACCACCGCAAAGGATCATCACATCGATTTTGTCTTTCCAAGCGGCCACGTCGCTCAGGCTCACCACCGGAACACCTGCCGTCTGAATCTTTACCGTCGCCGGATCACGACGGGTGAACACGGCCACAAGTTCCATGTCCGGTGCATACTTCACAGCGCTTTCCACACCGCGACCGAGATTACCATAACCGATAATGCCGATTTTTGTCATATAGGGAATCCTCTATTGGGGTTAAATTTTCACCGCACAATTTAAAAAATTAGGGTTTTCAAATACTACTTCCAATCCACATTTTTTGCGGCCAAAGCTTTTTCGCGAAGCGTCGAAAGGCGTTTTAAAGCTTCCTTTAAAGTTTCATCTTTCTTAGCAAAGTGAAATCTTACAAGATTGTTAATTTTTTCCCTGAAGAAGCTGGACCCGGGTACAGCCGCAACGCCAACATTTCGAATCATCCATTCGCAGAATTTAAAATCGTCCTGGACTCCAAATTCGCTAACGTCCACCATCACAAAGTAAGATCCTTGCGGTTCGGTAAAACGGTAACCCATTTTTTGAAGGCCGCCCACAAAAATTTCCTTCATGTGCGTGTAATGTTCTTGCAATTCTTTATAATAATCATCGCCAAATTCTAACCCGGTGACAGCCGCAATCTGCAACGGAGCGGCAGCGCCTACCGTTAAAAAGTCGTGGACTTTTTTCACGCGGTCGAGAATTCTCGGGCACGCGATAACATAACCCAGACGCCAGCCCGTAATGGAATAAGTCTTAGAAAGTGAATTGCAAACGATAGTACGTTCCCGCATTCCCGGGAGCGTATTTAAATAGGTATGCTTGTGCGGAGCGTAAACAATGTGTTCATAGACTTCGTCCGTCACCACGTAGGCATCGTAACGAATGGCGAGTTCCGCAATGAATTCAAGCTCTTCACGGGTAAAAACTTTACCGCAGGGGTTGGAAGGATTGCAAAGGATCATCGCTTTTGCGCCTTGTTTAAAAGCGTTTTCCAAAACTTCCTTTTCAAAGTGAAAATCCGGCGGAAAAAGCGGAACATAAATCGGTTCTG
The DNA here is from genome assembly GCA_017959225.1 of Fibrobacter sp. Classification (GTDB taxonomy): domain Bacteria; phylum Fibrobacterota; class Fibrobacteria; order Fibrobacterales; family Fibrobacteraceae; genus Hallerella. The sequence continues at coordinate 16,063 of JAGDBD010000027.1, forward strand.
CGCCCGAAAGAATCGTATCGGCACCGTAATTTTCGTAAAAGGGAGAAAATATCACCACTTTATCGCCGGGATTGATGACGCTTGTCAAAGAAGCCATCATCGCTTCGGTACTTCCGCATGTTACAACGATTTCGCTTTCCGGATCAATTTTTAGCCCCGAAAAATGTTCGTACTTTTTAGCGACGGCATCGCGAAAAGCCTTTGCGCCTGCACACACCTGATACTGATGGGGACCTTTGTATGCGATTTCCACCAAGCGGTCAAGAATCGGTTTGGGAGGATCGAAATCGGGGAAACCTTGAGAAAGGTTGATCGCTCCGCATTCGTTTGCAATCCGTGTCATCTGTCGAATGACGGATTCTGTAAATTTTGCCGTTCTCGAACTGAGTTCTCGCATAAATTCTCCCTGGTTTTTTGAAATGATAGCAACGGAAAGGATAACTGTTCACCCTAAAAATGCGGATTTTTGCGAAAATATTGCAAAAAACGTCCATTTTAAGTGTTTCCATTTTTTATGTTTTTTATTTGTAATATTTTTATTTTCTATTGCACAAGATTCTTTATTTGTTTATATTCTTTGACTATGAAGAGTGTTTCCAAAATTAGCGTATTTATGTATTTCGACTATCGCGAATACATTCGTGGAGTTTTGGAACTTCTGCAATCCGAAGGGACTTCCTTGCGCGCCATTCAAGAAGCCGCAGGAGTTCCGGGGTCCGCATTCTTTTCCCGAATTTTAGACGGATCGCGTCCGCTTTCCGTGGCCAACGCTAAAATTCTTGCCAAGTCTTGGAATTTGGGCAGCGAAGAAGCGGAGTATTTTTTGAACCTGGTCCAATTTGGAAACGAAAAACATGTAGACAAGCGGGAGTGTTTGTTGAAAAAGCTTCTCGCCGCCCGCGCGAGCAAGCAGGAGTACGCGTTGCAGGATTCCGCACTCCAATTCTTTTCCAAATGGTACTACCCTGTTCTCAGGGATCTTCTTCCGTTAGTTCCGGCAGGGACTTCCGCAGAAAAGATCGGTAGGTTCTTTACTCCGCCTCTTCGTGCGCCCCAAGTTCAAAGCGGCATCCGCTACTTGACCGAAGCAGGATTCATCACTTGTGATTCTAATGGAAATTACAGGGTAACATCCCCTATTGTTTCCACGCCTCCTCGTGTTCGTTCCACCATTCTTCGAAAGTACCATTTAAAAAATCTGGAAATCAACGAAGAAGTTTACGACAGCCTTTCTAGCGCCGACCGAAGCATCACAAGCGTCACCTGTAGCCTTTCCAAAGAAAGCTTCGAAAAAGTGCGCGCCGAAATCGCTCTATTCCGCGAACGGATTCTCGCCATCGCAAGAGAAGATCAAAACCCAGACCGAGTCTGCCACGTGGGATTTCAACTTGTCCCTCGTGCCAAACTGAAGGAGGACGCCACATGAAACTCCTTTCTAAAGTTTTTGCATGTTTCGGATGGGCTCTTTGTACTGCATTCTTCTGTAATTGCAGTCAAGATTCCGTGGCAAATGGAACCGGCAGCAACGCCGGAGAAACAGAACTTGCCGGCGTTATTACAGTCACAGGTCCAAGCGGAGAGCCTCTTGCCCACGCAGCGGCCCGTGTTTGGATTTTGCACGACAATACAATAAAAATTGCATACGAAGACACTTTAAATGAGTCAGGGACTTTGGAATTCAAGTCCACGATCAGCCGTGAAGACAGCACGTCCATTCAGCTGATCGAAACTCATTCCGGAGATTCTCTTTCGGCGATGCGCTGGGTGGACCTGGAAAAGAAACCGTCGCAAACACTCACCGCGGACTCCAGCGTGCCGCTGAAAGGAATCATTTCCAACAATGGAAATCCTGTTGAAGGCGCAACCATTACCATTCTCGATAAATTCACCATCACAAGTTCCGACGGAAGCTTTGAATTTGAAAGCCTCCCCTCCGGAGTGCATTACGCCTTTGTGGAAAGCGGCTTTGGAAAGTTCTCTTACCAAATGCAGACCGGACTTGCCGAAAGCGCCACCACAAACCAAATTGATCTAGCTGACAGCATTTTTACCGTCGTCGAAGACTTTGAAAACTGGGCGACCCGTCAAACACTTCTCGGAAAAAGCTTTGGACAAGGCTGGTGGTTCATTTGCACGGATTCTCTCCAAGGCGGCGGAAGCCGTACCAGCGAAGATTTGAGAAGCCCCAACACCCTCGTCTCCGGAGACAGCGCCAAAAACGGCAGCAGTCTCCATGTAAAATTTGACATCGATGAAGAAACCGAAGGCCATTACGGAGTTGCCGGATTCGCCATCGGGGACGATTTCGAAGAAGACGACATGTTCTCCTTCTACGATTTGCGAAGCGCCACCGCGATTTCCTTTGACCTAAAAGGCTCTGGAGAGCTCTTCTTGCAAATCACCAAACGCGGAGATGACGGTTCCCGCGAATATCACAAAACAAAACCCATTCCCCTCACCGACGAATGGCAGCACGTGACCATGACCGCCGAAGATTTTGATACCGAACTTGTGGCGGTAAATTCCTTGAACTTTATGGTAGAAAGCGATGCGGAAATCTTCCTAGACAACATCCGCTTTGACGGGATTTCTCCCAGCATGTGGCCAAGCCTTGGCATGCGCTTCTAATCTGTTGAATTTGCGACGACAAACATAAGCCCATCGGGCACGGAGAGAACTATGAAAAACTCATTTAAGGCAGTCACTGCCCTTTGCGCAATCGCACTTGCAAGCAGTGCTTTTGCCACCATTCAACCCACACGTGTAGGCCCTGTAAGCCAGTACGGTGCGCTGCAAACCGGCAAAAACGCCGCTGGTGAAGGCCGCATTTACGGCAGCGTTGACGGCGTCGTAGACGGTAAAGAAGTTCAGGTACGCGGCATGAGCCTCACCTGGAGCCAGTACTGGCCCTACGGATCAAGCTTCTACGGACATTCCTTTATCGATACTCTCGTGGGATCTTGGAATGTGGAACTTGTCCGTTCCGCTATGGGCGTCGTTCCGCCTTGGGGTCATGGCGGTTACATGACTCGCCCTGAATATTTTGAATCGCAAATGGATACCGTTGTACAGGCGGCCATCGAAAACGACGTTTACGTTCTCATTGACTGGCACAGCGAAGGCGGTTATTACAACTGCATTCATCCGAACACAACGCCGCAGTACAAATTCAACGACAACACCACTTGTTTTTCTGCAGCGGATGCTGCTGCTTTCTTTGGCCGTATGGCAGAACGTTACGGCAAATATCCCCACGTGATTTTTGAAATTTACAACGAACCGGTAAGCGAAAGCTGGAACGATCTAAAAGCTTATGCAGATACCGTCCTCACAGAAATCCGCAAATATTCGAACAACCTCGTGGTCATCGGAACGCCGACCTGGTCTTCTATGGCAGGCGACGCGGTAAGCAACCCTGTGCAAGACGATAACATCGCATACACATACCACTTCTACGCAGATCTGCACCAGACATCCAGCCACATTGCAAGCTCTAACGCCGCCATGGCCGCAGGCCTTAGCGTATTTGTAACGGAATGGGGCGGAATCGACAACATTTTCACGAACGCATCCCACAAAACTCAGCTGGAAAGCTTCCTCGCTTGGACAAACGAAAAGAAACTTTCCATGGCCAAATGGGATGTAGAAAAGCCTTACCTCGAAGACAATGACGTGGATAATTATATCAAAGCAAACATTCTCCCGGCAAAAACTACCTATGTCAAAAATGTGAACTGGGAAACCTCCATTTCCGACGCACTTCCAAACCTTGTTACTTATGGATCTTCTAGCGACATTCCGGGCACATGGAGCACCACCAGCGACATTGACGATTACGGAGACGAACAAGGTGACAAGGGAAATTCCACTTTCACAGATAACTCCACCGCTACCGCAGTCCAGATGGATAACATGAAGCTCGACACTGTCGGCACAGGCTTTGATTATGCTCCTTACATCCGTGCAGAATACACCTTCGGCGCAGGCGTGGACCTTTCCAAATGCAAAATGGTGAGTTACAAGTACAAAGGTTCTAACCACCAGTTCACCCTGTACTACGATTGGAACGCAAGTGTTGACTACTTTGGCGAAGGCGTTTGGGACTATCCCTTTGTGGAAATGCCGTACGCTCCGGAATGGGAAACCGTCCACATCGATCTCGGCTGGATGACAAGCAACGCTTGGCAGGCTGGCATTCCGACGTATCCTGTGCTAGAAGCCGCAACTGCTTTCCGCTTCGTGGTAACGAACGACTTCTTTGACACTTCTCTCGGAATTCAGGATCTGAAGTGCGAAGAAGAAGTCACCGGTTACAGCCCAGCGGTCATCCAAAAAGACGCCATTCCGACAACGGCTATTAAGGCTTCGCCCTTGAACATTGCCGTACAAGGCAAGAACATTGCTGTAAATGGAATCGCAAATGGCAGCAAATACATGCTCACCAATATGCTCGGCCAAGTCATGGTTCAAGGCCGTGCAAACGGAACGCACCTGAATTTGAACGTTGCAAACTCCGGCAAGTACATTCTTCGCATCGGAAGCAAGCAGACTGCCATTTCCATCAAGTAAAATTCACACGATCCCAAAAACCAAAAAAGGAGCCCTCGCAAGAGAGCTCCTTTTTTTTATAAAACGGTTGAACTATTCCACATCGCTCGAGAAGAGGCTGTTGTCAACAACACCGCTATCCCAAGAACCCGAAACGCTGTCTGCGCTGCAAGCGACGAGAGCGAAGGAAACGAAAAGAGTAGCCATCATTGCAATCAAAGTCTTTTTCATTTTTCATTCTCCTTGGATTAGAAGTTAAGGAAGATGCCGAGGTCAGCAACGAGGTTGTCGCCGTTGAAAACCGCTGCAATTGTCTTGGAATAGATTTCATCGGTCAAGCTAGCTTCCACAGCCACCATCTTGTACTGAGCGCGAAGACCGAGCTGAGCCTTGGTACGTTCCGTGTGGAGCTGAATGACAGAAGTCTTGCCGCCATCCACATACTTCACAGATTCGTAACCGAAGAGGAGAACGTTGTGAGAAACGCCACCGAAGAAGAGGAAGTTTTCATTGAGAGCGAAGTCAGCCCAGATGTTCGGTTCCAACTGAAGACCGAATTCCGTGTGGGACTTGGTGCCAGCATCGCCGCCGTCATAAAGCTGAATGGCGAGGGTGTTGTTCGAACCGATCATGACGCGAGCCATGTCGTTGCCAAGAATCTGAGCAGCAAAGTTGAAGTACGGGTCGATTTCAATACGGCTGTCTGCATCTGCGCTTGTAGAAGACTTGCCGGCAATCGTCGTTTCAACAGTTTCTGCGTGGCGGAGGAGCAAAGCACCAGCCGTCCAACCGAGAGTGCTTGCGCTCGGAGAGTTTGTGAAGCGAGCGATCAAGCTGAGATCCCAGTAATCTTCTTCGCTGTAGTCAGACGTAACTTCGTCATCCGTTGTGAACCAGTTGGCTTCCAAGCTCAAAGCGTGAGCGCCCAGCGGGAGAGCAAAAGTCACGCCGATTTCATCGCCGAAGTTCACAACAGTCGCGTCGTCATCGCCTTCGCTTACAAAGCTCTTGGAAAGACCGATGTCAAAACCAAGACCGAAGCCTGCAGTAGCCACACCAGCCGTGAAGAGGCCAACGTTAGAAGCAGAATTATCAAGACCACCGTAGAAGGTGATGCCCTTGTTAAATGCAACGTAACCGAGTGCGTTGGTCGGTTCCACATACAAGAACTGGCCAAGAGCCATCAAGTACGGGTAATCCAACTGATCACCGACGGTTGTAGCAGCGAGTTCGCTACCGACAAAATTATAAGCGTTGCCACGCAGAACGTCGAGCTTTGCAAGCAAAGAACCCGAAGTTGCTTCTGCAGCAGCCGGTGCTGCAACCGCAGCAGGAGCCGGAGCAGCGATCGGAGCCTGAGCCACCGGTTCAGATTCATACGGAGCAGGAGCTGCTTCTTCTGCAACCGGAGCCGATTCTTCAGCGAAATAGTCTTCCTGTGCAAAAGCGGAAGCAAACGCGAGCACGCTCGCTCCAGCCAACAGTTTCAAGTTCATAGGACCTCCCTTTGTTAATTGAACTTGCATTCAGCTTAAAATAATGTGCCTAATTTAGTTCTTTTTTTCTATGTTGAAAGTATGACTTCACTAAAAAAAGTGTTTACTCTTCTCATGTGTTCAGGCCTATTCTTTTCGGCCCGGGCGGCAATTCACACGCCTGCAGCAGAGGCCCGAAACGTTGAAAAATCCGATTTTTTTGCGAAAAACGTCAAATCCGAGAAAAATACAGAAGCCTGGACTTACCAATTTGTCTTTGATAACGGGACTCGCGCCTACATCAATTTCGCAACGATTGTCATTCCCACTTCCGGTAAAAAAATCGGCTGCGACATTTCATTTGTCGGTTTTAAAGGGAAGAATCCAAATATCGGACGTCAATATCCCCTAGAACGCATCCGGGAATTCAAAGATCAAAACAAAATTTCCATTAAAGACGAATACATTCTGGAAGGTTTGCCGGGCAAAGGCCACCGAGTCCTCTTTTCCGCAAATAAAGAGGATTTTGGCAAATTCCTTCTAGACGTAACCTTCACCAGCGCGAACAAGGGAAAAGTCCCTGGCGACGGCAACTGGAAAATCGGAAACGGCCATTACGGCGCAGCTGTTTTGATTCCCTACGGACGCGTCAAAGGAAAAATCGCGTTCAACAACGACACTTTGGAAGTCAAAGGTTACGGCTATCTAGAACACACCTGGCAATCGGGCAATCCCACCGATCTTGCTGCCAGAGCTTTTAACATCAGCGAAGCGACCCGCGGAGCCTATGCCGGAAGGATCGCCCTCGACGAAGACGGATCTCCCTTCGGTTACATCATCGAAAAGAAGGGCGACAAGTCGAACATTCTCCTGCCAAAAGCGATTTTGGAAAACGGAAAGCCCTATAAAGGTTCTAAATTTCCCACAGGCCCGTTGCAAATTACGTGGCAAAATGCCGAAGACACTTTGACCTTGGACATGTCGAAGCCTCGACAAAAGTTTTCCATGCTCGAAAACTTTGACGGTTGGCTCGCTAAAAAGGCTACCAAAGTGATGCTCGGCGGAGAAATTTTCTTCTGGCGCGGACGTTCCAAAAATCCAGATGGTTACGTCTACGACTGGAGCATTACCGGATTTTAATATGACCCTTTTTCGCCCCTGTATCGACATTCACCAAGGCATCGTCAAGCAGATCGTCGGAGGAACGCTTTCCGATAGCGAAACTCCCAAGACGAACTTCGTGAGCGAAAAGTCCCCAGCTTACTATGCAAACCTTTATAAAAAGGACGGTCTCCGCGGCGGTCACGTGATTATGCTTGGCAAAGGCAATACGGATGCTGCCAAAGAAGCCCTTGCAGCATACCCGAACGGTCTTCAAGTAGGCGGGGGCATTCACCCGGAAAACGCTCAAGAATTTCTGGATGCAGGCGCAAGCCATGTGATCGTCACCAGTTGGATTTTTGACGGAGCGCATCTGGACATGGAAAAAGTCAAAAGGCTTTCCGATACCGTGGGCAAAGATCGCCTTGTTTTGGACTTGAGCTGCCGCCGTACTGCAAGCGGTTGGAACGTTGCCACGAACCGTTGGCAAACCGTCACCGATGCCGTTGTTGACGTCGCCCTTTTAAAAGAGCTCGCAACGTACTGCGACGAATTCCTTGTACATGCAGCCGATGTGGAAGGTCTCGAACGAGGCATGGACGAAGAATTGATCCGCTTTCTCGCCGAAAACAGCCCGATTAAAGTCACCTACGCCGGCGGCGCAAAGAGCATCGACGATTTAATCCGATGTAAAGAAATTTCTCTAGGACGAGTGGACTTGACCATCGGCAGCTCCCTAGATATCTTTGGAGGCTCGGGAACGCGTTATGCTGACTGCGTCTCGTTCAACCAAAAACAATAACGATTTCAAAATCGACAGATACGCATATGGCAACTGAAGTTTCGAAAAATACATACGACTCCCGTCCTCCTATTTTTGGACGGACCGTGACGAGTACGTTCCCAAAATATTTTTCGTTCAAGCATCAGCCACCGGGAAATATCCGCACTTGCATGATTCCCCCTGTCGTATTTTGGCAAGTGCTCCGGAATCTTCCCCGACTGCTCAAGCTGCGTTTTTATTTAAAGAAAAAACGGAAGGAGCATGCCGCAGACGATATTCGTGTCGCATTCTATTCCGATAATTTGGACGAAGTAAACGGCATTGCAAATAATTTGCGCCATGTGATTTCTTACATGCGGGGACATGGTTACAAAGCTGCCCTTGTAGGCAGCGCATTCAATACGCGTCCCTGCGGTGTCGTGGAAAACGGCTACGTGATGTTGTTGCCCCGCGTTTTTAGCATGGAACAGCTGGGTTATGCAAACAGCGAACTTGCGATTCCCCACGTGCGGCCCATTCTTCGCCTGCTCAAACGCTACCCGGTAGACATCGTTGAACTTGAAACGCCGAGCCCCGGTGCATGGACAATCGCTTTCTGCGCAAAGATCCTTGGCATCAAAGTGATTAGCCATTACCGCACCGACGTGCCGACTTATGCGAAAACACTTGTTAAAGCCAAGTGGATGCACCGCTACGTTTTAATGCTCATGCAAATTTTTTACGGTTTTACACGACCGGTTGTAAGCCCCTGCAAGGATTACAAAAATATTTTGCACAACGACATTAAAGTTCCGTTAGACAAAATCGAAATTATCCGTCGCGGCATTCCACTTGAAAACTACAGTCCTGAATTTCGCGGTAAAGGCACTTGGGAAAAATTTTCCGATCAAAAAGACAAAGTCCGTTTTGTGTACGTCGGTCGGATTTCTAAAGAAAAAAATCTTCCTCTTTTGCGCAATTTGTGGATGGAATTTCGCAAAACCCATCAGGATGCAGAATTGATGTTCGTCGGAGACGGCTGGTACTTGGAAGAGCTGAAGCAGGATTTTGCAACAGCGCCGGAAGTCCATTTCGCAGGCGTTCAAGGGGGAGAAACTCTCGCAGGTCTTTATGCCGATGCAGACTTTTTGCTGTTTCCGAGTACAACGGACACGTTTGGAAACGTTGTCGTCGAAGCTCTTGCCTCCGGTACACCTGCAATCGTCACCGACAAAGGCGGTCCTCAAGACATCGTGTTTGAAAAGGGCTGCGGAAAAGTTCTCCCGGCAGACGACACCCAAGCATGGCTTTCGCAAATCGAAAAATGCGTAGAACTTCGCAAAGACGAAGCCGCATACCAAAAGGTTCGCGAAAACGCATACAGCCGCAGCAAGGATTACACTCTCGAAAAAGCCGCCGCTGCCCAATGGGAATTCTATAAAAAGGTTTACCACGAAGCTTACTGCGGCAAATAACGCGCTTTGCGCTTGGTTTCAAAAGAACCACGCCGAGTTTCCTTGGCGGCCAAAGAACCTGTTTTCTAAACGGGACCCCTATGCTGTATGGATCAGCGAAACCATGTTGCAGCAGACGCAGGTTTCCGCAGTACAAACCGCATTCAAAAAATGGATGCAAGATTTTCCGACGGTTCAAGTTCTTGCAAGCGCAAGCGAAGAAAGCGTTCTTTTGCATTGGCAGGGACTCGGGTACTACAGCCGCGCAAGGAACATTCACAAAACCGCAAAGCAGATCCTTCAAAATGGCGGGAGTTTTCCTGAAAACCGCAAAGATTTGGAATCCCTTCCGGGAATTGGAGCTTACACAGCCGGCGCCATTTTGAGCCTCGCCTTTCACCAACCGGAAGCTATTTTAGACGGGAATCTTGTCCGAATTTTTTCCAGGCTTTGTGAATGGAATTTTTTACCGACCAAGGACAAAAATTCAAAAGACGCCTATTGGGCAGAAGCTTACAAATGGGCCCAAGCCGGAAGCCCGTTCCTGACAAATGAAGCTTTAATGGAACTCGGCAGGACCGTTTGCAAAAAAACAAATCCTCTTTGTAAAAATTGTCCCATTCAAAAGATTTGCAACGCTTTCAAAAATAATCGGGCAGCGGAATTTCCCCCTAAAAAAGAAACCAAATACGTTTCCTGGATCGGATTCGCCATCGCCATTTGCGATTCGGAAGGAAACTATTTACTGCAATCCTCACCCAAATCGCCGTTTCTCAAAAACCAGTTAACGTTTCCGTTGTTCGAATACGCCGACGCTTTCAAAAATGTTTTTCCAGGGATCGCCGAAAACATCATTTCTTTTGAAAACGTAAAAAGATTCGCTTTTACAGGAATCGTTGAGCATTCCATTACCCGTTACAAAATCCGTTGCAGCGTTTTATGTGTCGAAGCCAAAAACCGTAAAGGGCTTACTGGCACTTGGATTCCAAAACAAGAACTTCCGAAAAAAATCATTTCCAGTTTTGCGCAAAAAATCGTAATTTTAACGCATGACTTCTGACCTAGTTTCCAAAGAAATTTCTGCCGAGGAAGCTGCCGAACTGATTCAAGATGGAGAAGTTCTCGGTGTTTCCGGATTTACTTTAGCCGGTTACCCCAAAGCAGTTCCCACTGCACTTGCCAAAAAAGCGGAACGTTTACACGCCAAGGGAAAGCCCTTCCAAGTCACGCTTTTTTCTGGAGCTTCTACAGGCGATGAATGCGACGGTGCTCTCGCCCGCGCCAAGGCCATCAAATGGAGAGCGCCTTACCAGTCAAATAAAGATTTAAGAAGCGCCATCAACCGAGGTGAAGTTTATTATACAGACGCCCATCTCGGCATCATGGGACATCTCGTTCGCACAGGAGCACTCCCCCGCCCAACGACAGCCATCGTAGAAGCGAGCGAAGTGACTTCCGACGGGAAGATCTACTTTACAACGTCTTGCGGAAATTCCGTAGAATTTCTTCAAATGGCGGACCGCATCATTGTGGAACTCAATTCCATTTACGGAGATGCGCTCCACGGAATTCACGACTGTTACTTGCCAGAACTTCCCCCCTATACGCACCCGATTCCTGTCGTGAGTGTCCTTGACCGCGGCGGAAAGGATTTTGTTCAAGTCGATCCTCAAAAGATCATCGCAATTGTTCGCACATGTCAAGGGGATACGATTAGACCTTTCACCGAACCCGATGAAATTTCAAAAAACATCGGAGGGCAGATTCTTGAATTCCTTGCCCACGAACGGAAAAAAGGCCGTTTACCCGCAGGACTTCCCTACCAAAGCGGTGTCGGCAACGTGGCAAACGCCGTGCTTACCGCCATGGCACGGGATTCTTTGCAAGAACCGGTAAGCCTTTTTACCGAAGTCATCCAAGAAGCGGTTTTTGAACTGATCAAAACAGACAAGCTCGTCGGAGCAAGCGGAACCGCTCTCACCTGTTCCGCGGAAGCCCGGGAATATTTTAAACATAACGCGGCATCGTTAAAACAAAAGTTCGTGCTCCGTTCCCAAGAAGTTTCTAACCATCCGGAAGTCATTCGAAGGTTAGGCGTCATTTCCATGAATACGGCACTCGAATGCGATATTTTTGGAAACGTAAATTCGTCCCATGTTTGCGGGTCTTCCATTATGAATGGAATCGGCGGATCTGCCGATTTTTCAAGAAACTGCCTGCTGGGATTTTTTATGACGCCATCTACGGCAAAAGACGGTGCCATTAGCGCCATCGTGCCATTTGTGACACATTTGGATCACTCCGATCACGAAACTCACATATTTGTTACGGAGCAAGGTCTTGCGGACCTTCGCGGCCTCGATCCCATGTCCCGTGCGCACAAAATAATTGAAAATTGTGCCCATCCGGACTATCGCCAACAGCTCAATGATTTTTTAGATTACAGCATGCGGTCCTCGAAAGGAAAACATATTCCGTTCGCTCTTGATCGGGCGTTCAATATGCATCTGAATTTCCTCGATAAAGGAACGATGAAAGAATAACCTCTTCGCTTTGGAATTCTATTTTTCAACTGCAACTATAGAATCCTAAAGGAAACTAGAAATGGCTATTAAACAAGAATTACTCGATCAACTTGAAGAGCGTCGCAAGTTCGCTCTCACCTCTGGTTGCGGTCCGGAGAAGCTCGAAGCCCGTCATGCGAAGGGTCTTCTCTCTGCCCGTGAACGCATCGACGACCTCGTCGATGACGGTTCTTTCCAAGAGGCTGGGATGTACGTGGACCATGACGTCCGCGGTTTTGGTTTTGAAAAGAAGAAGCTCGCCGGAGACGGCGTTGTAACTGGCATTGGTAATATCGATGGCCGCCCGGTCACCGTGATTTCTCAGGACTTTATGGTCAGCGGCGGATCTCTCGGTAGCCGTCACGCTCAGAAAATGTCCGAAGCGATGCAACGCGCCATTGAACTCGGCACCCCGATTATTTCTGTGAACGACTCCGGTGGAGCTCGTATCCAGGAAGGCGTAAAGAGCCTCGCCGGTTACGGCAAGGTTTTCCGTGCAAACGTTCTCGCTTCGGGCGTCGTTCCGCAGATCGCGGTCATCGCAGGTCCTTGCGCAGGCGGTGCATCTTACAGCCCAGCTCTCATGGACTTCTGCATTCAGCTCAAGGACAATACGAACATGTTCATCTGCGGTCCGCAGGTGATCAAGGCTTCCACCGGTGAAGAAGCTCCGCTCGAAAAGTTCGCGTCCGCAGCAGCGCACGCAACGGTTTCTGGAAACGTCCACTTCGTCGCAAACGACGACAAGCACGCTTCCCAAATTATCAAGAAGCTCCTCAGCTTCCTCCCGTCGAACAATTCCGAACTTCCGCCTCACAAGCTCACAGACATCGCCCTCGACGACGATCCGAGCATGAACCAGATCATTCCGGAAGACGCGAACCACCCGCTGGACGCTTACCAGGTCATCGAACGTCTCGTGGATCCGAACGAATGGTTGGAAGTGAAGCGCGACTTCGCAAAGAACATCATCACGGGCTTTGGCAGAATCAACGGCATGGTTGTAGGCATTGTTGCAAACCAGCCGAAGTACAAGGCCGGATGCCTCGACATCGATTCTTCCGACAAGGGCGCTGAATTCGTGAACTTCTGCGATGCGTTCAACATTCCTATCGTTACGCTGACAGACGTTCCGGGCTTTATGCCGGGCCTTGCTCAGGAACGCGGCGGCATTATCCGCCACGGTGCAAAGATGCTCTACGCTTACGCATCCTGCACGGTTCCGCTGGTTACGGTCATTATGCGCAAGGCCTATGGCGGAGCTTACATCGCCATGGCGTCTAAGGATCTCGGCGGTGACGTCGTGTACGCATGGCCGACTGCCGAAATCGCAGTGATGGGTGCAGAAGGCGCAGCCAAAATCATTTATAAGAAGGAACTCGCAGCAGCCGAAAACAAGGATGCCCTTTACAAGCAGCTTGTGGACGACTACCGCGAAAAATTCTCGAAGCCTTACCAAGCTGCAGAATCGGGCATCATTACCGATGTCATCAATCCTGCAGAAACCCGCGCTAAGGTTTCGCTCGCTCTGAGAACTTTGCTCTCGAAGCGTGTCAAACGTCCAAATAAGAAACACGGGTTGAGTCCTCTATGACAACAGCAGTACAACAAGAAGGCGTCGTCAAAGCGACTGGACCTTATCCCGTTCCCGAACGGTTTAAGGAACAGCTGGCAGTTATGCCAGACTCGATTAGCGCACCTCTTAAAGAGCAATTGACTTTGATGCCCGACTCGGCGGTCGTTGAGATCTACCAGGGCAGCCATAAAGTCTCCATTCTCTATAAGACGAATGCGCAGTCGCGTGAAGCCAACGCTCGCCAAGACAGCATTAGAACTGTCAACGGAGCCAACAAAGCTCTTCCGATTGCAAAAGCAAAACTCGGTGATGAATACATCACGGAACAAGGCGAAGCCGAAACGTTTACGCTCGGTAAACTCGCCGAATTCCAGATGACGGGTCTCATCATCGTGATGGTCGTGATCATCGGAATCATGTTCCTCACATACTTCATGAGCTATGTGGTGAACAAGTTCGTCACGCCGATCCTTTCGAAGGAAAAGAAGGCACCGGCAGCAGCCAAGGCTACTCCTCAGACTTCGACTTCTTCGGAACCCATCAAGATCAACCTTGCACAGGGACTTGGCGATCCGGACGCTCCCAGCGTGCATCCGGGATTCACGAACAAGCAACTTCAGGCGTTCCTCAGCATTGCCGCGATTTCCGCTTTGGAAATCCACCCGGGCCTTTCCAACGAAAAGCTCGCCGTGATCTTTGCTGTTGCCGCTGCTGAAGTTCTCGGCGGTCCTGTAAAAATCGTCAAATTCAAAACTCAAAACTCGACCGAATGGGCTTGGACTACTCAGGGTCGTTCAGAAATACAATCCAACGGGCTCTAAGCTCAAGAGGAAAACACTATGAAGAAAGTTATCAG
>JAGDBD010000028.1 GCA_017959225.1 Fibrobacter sp.
TCTCCATGTCGATAAAAAATCCAAAGAAGATTTTTTGAGTCTCCAAGAAATTCCCAATTGCACCTTATTAAAAAAAAGAGTCAGCTGCAACTGGGGCGGTTTCAGCCTTGTGAAAGCAACGATGAACCTTTTGCAAGAAGCGGACAAGTCTTTTCACTTTGACTATTTCCATTTGCTTTCCGGAGCCGATTATTTCTGCTCCACCAATGAAAAGTTCGACAACTTTTTCAACAACACTACTCAAAGTTACCTCGGAATTTCGGACGGTACCCCTTTTGAATGGCGCTTGAAGATTTACACGTTCAACGACATCATCAATCGCCGCGGCAGATGGAAGAACATCCTTTGGCATACAGATGATATCCAAAAAAGACTTCTTCCCTACATCACGATCCGGAAGCCGTTAAAAGAAAAATTCTATTACGGTTCCCAATGGTTCTCTTTAAGCGCAGAAGTTGTCCATTACGTATTAAATTTTTGCAAGACCAACCGTAAATTCGTTCGCCGTTTTTACCTCACCTTCGTTCCAGATGAATCGTTCTTCCATATGATCATCATGAACAGTCCGCTTGCGAACCAAATCGTACCCAACAATTTGCGCTTTATCGACTGGAAACGAAAAGTTCCTAAGGAACCGTTACCTCGTACTCTCAGCATCGACGATTACGAAGACATCATCCAGAGCGAATGCTTCTTCTGCAGAAAGATTTCGGTAACGAAGTCTGCGGAACTTCTCGATAAACTTGACGCATTGAGAAAGGAATAACGCCAATGGATCAGCCCTTGATTTCCATCATTGTTCCGATTTACAAGGTTGAGGCCTATCTGCACCGCTGTGTAGACAGCATTCTTCAACAATCCTATCGCAATTTGGAAATCATCCTTGTCGACGACGGTTCTCCGGACAAATGCCCGGAAATTTGTGATTCCTATCTTCCAAAAGATTCCCGAATTCAAGTTGTCCACAAGAAAAACGGGGGCCTTTCGGATGCGCGAAATGCGGGGCTTGACGTTGCCAAGGGCGACTACATCGCCTTTATTGATTCGGACGATTATATTCATCCCGAAATGATTTCGACTCTGTTTGCGCTTTTGCAAAGCAACGGATCCGATATTTCGGTCTGCAATTTCACTCCGTTTACCGAAAAAGTATCTCCGTCGAACAAGGAACCTGTTGTATGCACCCTTTCCGGGGAAGCCGCTGCGGAACGCCTTTACCAAAGTCAATTTGCAACGCAAACCGTTGTCGCCTGGGATAAGCTGTACAAACGAAGCCTCTTTGAAAACCTTCGTTTTGAAGTCGGCAAGTTCAACGAAGACGAATTCTTTACCTATCAGGTTCTATTCCTCGCAAAGAAAGTCACGTTTACAACCCAAGAGCTTTACTATTACTTTATCCGCAGCTCGGGAATTTCTCAGGCCATCACAAATCCGAAATCTTTGGATGGGCTTGACGCCAAGCAAAAAGCGATCCAGTTTTACAATTCCATCGGGGCTGTCAAAATTTTGCGCAAAGCCGTTCTAAGCTTTTTGAACTTTACAGCCAAGCGTTATCTTTTTGTCCATCGGCAAAAAGGGAACCACCAAACGCTACTTGCGGAAATTAAAAAACGTAACGGCGAAGTTTATAACGCCCATTCTTCGGTTTTAAACCTCAGCGAAAAATGCAGGGCCAAGGCGTTCCTCCTTTTTCCATTATCGTTTTGGATCTTCTTTAAATACGATAAGGCAAAGCGAAAGCTTTTCAAGAATTAGGTGTAAAACATGATTATATTATCCCTTTTCGCCTATATTCTTTTTTTCACGTTAGTCGCCTTCATTCTTAAAGGCACAAGGGATCAACAGCTCTTCGCTTTGATTCTCGTCAATATTCTCTTCTATATCAATGTCGCGCTGATTGCAAAGCCGGAGCTCACACCCTTCCAACTTTTGCCCTATCTGTTTTTTGCCAAGGAAATCTTTTTGAACTTTGGCGAATTCAAAAAAAACTTTCTTCAATTCCCGGTTAAATTTGGACTGCTGACCATCTTCGCCGCCTATTTTTTTACAACCTACGCCAATGGCGGCGACGGGCACGATTATTACGAAGTCTTCAGATATTGCTTTGACAAGTACCTTCCCATGGTTGCGGTATTTATTTGCGCCAAGGAAGTCGAAGAGCAGAAGATGGTCCGCTCGCTCTTCCTTTTTATGCTGATTTATTCCGGCTTTGGCGTTTTTGAATATCTGCTCAATCACAATTATATTCGCGAAGCGATCGCGACGGCTTTCCCTTCGACAAAAGCGCTCGATATGTTTGGCCCAGCAGGGATCACACATGGTTTAGGAGCTTCGGGTTGGAGAACTCGAATTTCCATTACGACCAAACATCCTACAGCCCTTGGCACGCTTCTCAGCACCATGTTCCTGTTTACCCTAGCCTATTACAAAAACTTGAAAGATGATTTTCAGTTTCACCGTATCAAATTTGTTTTAGGCAGCCTATTCCTTGTCATTCTTCTTTCCGGCTCGCGAACTGCGCTCGGTTGCGCCCTTCTCGGATGCCTCATTTTCTTTACAGACAAGCTTTCGTTCCGCAAAAAATTATTCGCCATTATTCTCTATGGAATACTCGCCATCACCATGTCTACTTATGCGATTCAATCTTTTGCAGCCAAAGAAGGCGGAAGTTCCTTGGAACTGCGCCAACAGCAGCTCCTATTCACCCTAGTTGAATTTTCCAATAAACCTTTGTTTGGGCATGGCCTATACTATACAAACCATTCCATTTTGGCCAATGCCGGCGACAAAGGCAATATGTACTACTCCAAAGAAGAAACAGAAGGGCTAGAATCGATTGTCTTCTATACACTCCTAGACATCGGTCTTTTCGGAGCTTTTGCCCTGATCGTTTTTTATGGAGAGACCTTTTTGGTTTTCTTCTTCCATCGCAAAGAGCATCCAAGGCTTGCGATGCAAGGCATGCTGACAACATTTCTCCTAGCCGTCTTTTTAACTCTTTCCGGCGAAATTGGGCGTAACACAGAAATGAGCCTTCTCTTTATCGGCACATCCCTCGGATTCCTACATCAAGAAAAAGAACGTCTTGAAGCCGAAGAATCAGACGAAGACGATTCCGAAAACGCCACTACCGAAGAAGATCCGCTTCTTCTCGAACAATCTGAAGATTTCGAAAACGGATAAAGGAATCCCACCGCGGAGCATAAGAAGGATCTCCGCCGCCGTGGAACGTGGAAAAATAAAACTGATCGATTTTTTGATCGGTGCTGTTCCGCAGACGAAGAGTGTCCACATCCACAACGAGTTCCCCATCAAACCACGTTTGCAAATGTCCGTTATCCAAAACGTTTTCACCTTTGACGTTGTTCAATTTCACATGCATCACAATGCGATGCCATTTGCCGATTTCAATTCGTTTGCGTTCTAGAGTTCCGTTCAAATTCCAGACGAAATTGTCCGCATATTTACGCGATTGCTTAACATGATAAACATACTGCGTCAAAAAACCGTTTTTTTTCCACATAATGCGGTTGCTCCAGCCATCGGCTTCTTTAGGCTTATCGCCTCCCGTATAGCACTTTCCTCCGCAAAATCCAGGCAGTTTACCGCCTTTTCCAAAATCAAAGCCTTCTTCAAAAAAAACTTCGTAAGCTCCCCAAAGTTCGTCTGCTTGCAAATCGTTTAACGGCAAAGAAAACTGAATCGCACAACCCGTTTTTTTGGATGTTCCCACGCAACCTTCCGGGTATTTTAATCGCAAAAAAGTTCCGGAAGAATCTTTATCCCAAACCGCTTGCGAAGATCTTTCGATGCGGGCGTCCACCTTTTGCAAAGCATCCGTTGGAACGGGCAAATTCGAAAGCAAAAGTTGGGAAAAAAGGATAATCCAAAACATGGGAATTACCTTTTCAAAGCAACACCCTGCAAAAGTTCTTTCCACTGGGGAACAATCTTTTGCATTTCAAAGCGCTCCGCCGATTGGAGAGCCGCTTTCGCCATCGCTTCGCGGCGGGAGGTGTTTTGCATCAATTCCAACAATCGTTCCGCGTAAAGCTTCTGATTTCCATAGGGAATCAAAAAACCGTTTTCCCCATCTGTAATGATGTCTTTTGCTGACGCATAACTGTCGAATGCAAGAGGAACAACACCATGCTGTTGTGATTCCGTAAGCGTAAGGCCCCAACCTTCAAAAGATGAAGTCATCATCCCAATGGAAGCTTTTGCGTAGTAAGGACGCGGATCTTTTCTGCCTAAAAATTCGACGCGGTGCAAGTTCAATGCCTTTGCCATTTTCTTGTATGCGGGCAAATCTTCCCCTTCACCAATCACTTGCAGGCGCCACTCTTCCGACGCGGATTCTACCCGTTTCCAAATTTTCAACGCAAGGGAAATTCGTTTTTGCAAATCCTTCATCCGTGAAACGATCACCACCACTTTTTCCTTTTGTAAAAGGATTTCGGGACTAGCGATTTCCGAAAAAGAAAGGGGATTTGGAATGGCACAAATTTTACTTGCAGGAATACCAAGCAGCTTTTGAAAATCATTGGAAAAGGATTTTGAAAGCAGCAGAATTCGGTCCGCTCTTTCTAAAACATTTTCCCATCGCAACAAGAATCGTTTAACTTCCTTTCTGTAAAAGAGAGGAAAAAGAAGTATTCTAAAAAGCCGCTTCGCTTTATCAGAAATGCCATGAAATGCCGGTGTACATGCGACACGCCAAGATTTTTTCCATGTGGGAGGCGCCGTATGCCACGCCACCACATAAGGAATCTTCTTTTCTTCTGTAGAAAGAAACCGCGCGACAACGCCATTGTAGGCGAGCTGTTGCACCACCACGTCTATTTTCTTTTCCGCAAAAAAAACTTTTGCGTCCACAGGGGTTCCGTTTTCGAATAGCTCCGTTCCCGTATCCTGCAAATAGAAGGTTTCAACCCCTTGTTCAGAAAGGCCGTTCATCACCGAAGCGGTGACGCGTTCAACGCCTCCTGCACAAACATCCAACGGATTGTTGAAAACGAAAAGGACCTTCATTTTAAAACTTCCAAAATGGCTTCAAAATTACGTTTGCAATTTTCCGCATCTGTGTACTTGAAAAATTCACGAATCCGATCTGCATAGAGATCTTCCAATTCACAATTTCTTTCCAAGTATCCTGCAACTAGGTCCACAGTCCGTTCCACATCCAAACCGACCGGTCCAAAACCATCTTGGTCCGGATCAAAATAGCCGACGCCTTGATGCCCCGAGCGATATTCGTCCCGATCAAATTGGAAAAGAACAATGGGCTTTTTCATATAA
>JAGDBD010000029.1 GCA_017959225.1 Fibrobacter sp.
ATGGCGAGGACCGCTTCCGGAATGGCAAGGCGCTTGTTCGCACTATCGTCCAAGGTACGTTCGAACCACTGGGTTTCCTGCGTAAAGGCGGTGCTGTTCACCTGAGCCATCACGAAACGTGCCAGGGAGCAAATACGTTCGCTGCGCATGGGGTTACGCTTGTAAGCCATGGCGCTGGAGCCGAACTGGGTCTTTTCAAACGGTTCTTCCACTTCCTTCACGCCCTGCATCAAGCGCATGTCCGTTGCAAACTTGTGAAGGCTCTGTGCAATGGAAGAAAGCGTCTGGTTTACGCGGTTGTCCCACTTGCGGGTGTAAGTCTGACCGGTAATGGTGAGCACGCGCTTGAAGCCTGCCTTGGCAGTCACACGGCGGTCCAGTTCCATAATCTTTTCTTCATCGCCATTGAAGAGGTCCATGAAGCTAGCCTGCGTACCGGTGGTGCCCTTTACGCCGCGGAACGGGAGCACTTCGATGAGGAAGTTCAGTTCTTCGAGGTCGATGAGCATGTCCTGAAGCCAAAGGCAAGCACGCTTGCCCACTGTCGTAAGCTGCGCCGCCTGGAAGTGAGTTGCACCCAGCTGCGGCATGTCCTTGTATTCCATGGCAAACTGGGAAAGCTTGTCCATGACACGGCAAAGACGCTTGCGCACAAGGATAAGTCCCTGCTTCATCTGAATCAAGTCGGTATTGTCACCGACAAATGCAGAGGTTGCGCCCAGGTGAATAATGCCCTTTGCCTTCGGACACTGGACACCGTAAGCGTAAACGTGGCTCATCACGTCGTGACGACGACGTTTTTCTTCGGCTTCCGCCACATCAAAATTGATATCCGTTGCGTGAGCCTTGAGTTCGTCAACCTGTTCCTGTGTAATCGGAAGACCGAGTTCCATTTCGGATTCGGCAAGGTAAATCCACAGTTTGCGCCAAGTCTGGAACTTGTACTGCGGGCTAAAGATGTAGCTCATTTCCTTCGAGGCATAACGCTGAATCAGAGGGCTTTCAAATTGATCACGCATGTTTTTGTTTTCCTTGTTGAGTTTGAAAATTTATTCCCCAGGATTTACCGTGGAATCAGGCGGAGCGTTCAACGCCTTGAGACTGTCCACCTTCAAGCTGTCACGCTTCGGGAACATGTTCTGGTAAATCACCGTGCGGCGGCTAGACATAAACCGGCTGTAGCGGCCGTTCGGATTATGCTTGCCCGGGCTTGCAAGGACCGCGGCCATATTGATCGACTGGTCGAGGTTCAACTTGTAAGCGCTCTTCTTAAAATATTCCTGACTTGCCGCTTCGCAGCCGAATATGCTTTGGCCCCACTGGGCGTAGTTCAAATAAAGTTCTAAAATACGATCCTTGCCGAGCATTTTTTCCATCAAAAGCGCATAGGCAAGTTCTTTGAACTTGCGTTCCCATGAACGTTCGCTCGAAAGGAAAAGATTCTTGGCCAGCTGCTGGGTGATCGTGCTGCCACCGAACTTCGTTTTGCCGTAATAACGGTTCGCATCCAGAGCTTCGGCAATGGCCCGCACATCGAATCCCGGGTGATAATAGAAGCCTGCGTCTTCGCTTGCGATCACAGCTTTTCGCAAATACGGGCTAATGCTGTCCAGCGGTACAAAGCGGTGCTTGATCTGCGTCGCCGGATTCGAATCGACGAGAGCTTCCATGTAACGGCTCATCTCCGGATTAGAATATTCAAGCTGCTTCACGTTATCGTAAATTTCGTAGCAATAGACAAAGCCTTTGTACAAAAGCACAGATGCCGCCACCGTAAACGCAATCGCATAGAGCATAAGACCAAGCAACGCAAGGCGCACCAAGCGATTCAAAATCCGGTAAATCCATTTGAAAACGAAAAATACAACGGAAAGGGTCTTCCGCAAGCCTTGCGGAAGCGAATTCCAGCCATCAAAAGCGGACTGTTTCAGTTGAAAAAGCTTCACGAGCACGAATATAGAAAAGGGCGGCCTATTTTTTTCCGCCGAACCACGAATTGATGTCTTGTCCTTCCGACATCTGGAAGCCTTCCACCGTGATCCCCTCTCCGTAAAGAGACGCTTCGACTCCAGCTTTTTGAAGCATTTCCAAAACAAGACGAGCTCCAGCACGGCCCGCTTCATCTTGGTCAAGGCACACGATAACCCTCTTATTTTTAAAGAGGTTAGCCCATTCAAACTTAAAGGATTTGACCCCCGGAATTCCCACCGCCGGGAATCCGCGATCGATCATTGTAAGCGTATCCACACAGCCTTCGCACAAGTAAATCCACCCAGGTTCCCCATTGAGCAGAGACACGTGAAAGGGAAAAGGCACCTGTCCGCGCAAATTCAATTCCTTCGGCTGCGTATCCGGTTCAATGGAACGCGCCTGAAAAAAACGCGGAATCACTTTCGAATCGAGATAGGGGAAAAGCAAGCGATGCTTGTAATAGCGCAAATTGCCGTTGTCGTTAAAAAGCCCCGCCTTTTGCAACACTTCAAGTCCAAAACGATTCAATAGCTCACGGTTGACTTTGTCATAATCGGTAATGAACCGCAACCGCATTTTTTCCCAAGTTTTCTTGAAAATTCGGCGTTTCACAAGCCACGGTGCAGCGGGAGAACCTTCCACAGGCGAAAGCATTTCAAAAAAAGCGAGAATGATCTTGGTGCGAAGAATCGGATCGATTTCTGGTTCAGGCGTTTTATGCACCACTTTAATCAGCGGTGAAGCTTCTCCATTTTGAAGATCCGGCGTGACGCTTTGAGCGGCCAAATCGAAAGACTGCGGCATTCCGAATTCATTTTGAAGCCAGTTCACCGCTCCTTTGAAATCCAGATTTTTCGAAATTTCCACGAGCTTTATCACATCCCCATGGACATCCGGACAAACCCAGCAATTAAAAATTCCCCGGGATTCCGAAATGGAAACGCTGGGAGTCCTGTCACCATGAGCGTGCCGCATCGCATACGGGCAACGGAATTTTCCGCGCACAACTTGATGCCCCAGGCGCTCTGCCACCAGGGTTATTGAAAGGGCATTTTTTAATGCGTCTATATCGACCCGAACGTTTGCCATTTTTTACCAAATGCGTTGGAAAGTAAAAATATAATTTGCCATCTCTCAAATTATTGTATATGTTTTGCGCATGGAACTTACAAAAAATATACTCGAAAACGTTGATCTCAAGAAGCTCACCACCTTCCGTATCGGTGGTACAGCTCGCTATTTCATCAAACCTGAAACTTTCGAAGAACTCGTCGAAGCAAAGAAATTTGCAGCCGAAAAGAACATTCCGTACTTTGTGATCGGTTGCGGTTCGAACGTTCTCGCTTCGGACGAAGGATACGAAGGTCTCATCATCAAGCTCGGCAAGGGCTTCTCTGATTTCAAGTTTGAAAACGACACTTTGACCGCAAAGGCGGGCACACCGCTGACGCTGGTCGCCCGTAAGAGCGCAACTCTCGGACTTGCTGGTATGCATCTTCTCGCCGGCATTCCGGCTACCATCGGCGGTGCTCTGTACATGAACGCAGGTGCATACGACGAAGAAGCGGGCCAGAGAGTTGTCTCCGTCAAGGTTCTTGAAGAAGACGGTACGATCAAGGATTACTCCTTCGAAGAATGCCAGTTCGGCTACCGCAAGTCTGTCTTCCAGAACACGAAGAAGATCATTCTCGAAGCGACTTTCAAGCTGATTCCGGGCAACGCAGACGAACTCGTCGAAGCCCAGAAGAAAGTGATGGAATCCCGCAAGACGAAGCAGCCGCTTGACCTTCCGAACGCAGGCTCCATGTTCAAGCGTCCGGTGGGTGGATATGCAGGAACTCTCATCGCAGAAGCAGGCCTCAAGGGTACGAGCGTCGGCGGTGCACAGGTTTCTACCAAGCATGCCGGCTTTATCGTGAACACGGGCAATGCAACGGCTAAGGACGTCTACGATCTTACCGAACTCGTCATCCAGCGCGTTTATGAAAACAGCGGTCACAAATTCAAGCTGGAACGCGAAGTCGTGATGCTCGGAAAAATCGCACCGTAATTTTCAATTATAGGAGTCAAAATTCAAATAAAGCCCTTCCCAAAGAAGGGTTTTATTTTTTGTACTGGAATTTTTTCAAATCCACTGCAAAATGGACGACTTCGATTCCTTCGCTTTCAAGGCGCGCCCTTTGGACTTCAATGCCGCCATCCGCAAAATGCTTCGAAAGTTTCCCCGAAGCATTCACCACTTTGTAACAAGGATACCGGGCTGGATCCGGATTTCCATGTAAAATATTCCCCACTGCACGGGCCCAGCTTTTATTTCCTAAAGCCTCGGCGATCTGCCCATACGTTACCACTTTGCCGCAGGGAATCCTCGTCAAAAATTGGTAGACTTCATCTTTGAGCATTTCAATTGCGGAGGGTTAATAAATGCGGTGGTCCAGTTTTTTGTAAAACCGAAACAGCTCAAGGCAAGCTTCGCGATCAATACAGTGCAAAAATTCTGAAAAGGCTTCCCTTCCACCGGCAAGACTATCGAACTTTTCATCGCGGAATCCGATTTCTGAATTGTCCTGGATTGTGCAGCCGTAGTAAACCTTGTCAATATTTGCCCAAAGAATAGCATAAAGACACATGGGACAAGGCTCACCGGTTGTATAAAGTTCACATCCAGACAAGTCATGAGTTTTCAAATTGCGCTCCGCATCACGGATCGCATCGATTTCACCGTGGGCAGTCGAGTCGTGATTTGAAAGCACGCGGTTGTGCCCTCTGCCGACGATTTTACCGTCTTTGACAATGACACAACCAAACGGCCCCCCGTGTCCATGCGTAATACCATCCACAGCATCGCGGATGGCTTCTGTCATATAAGAATTTTGAGCGAGTATGTCTTTCATCACTTCCTAAATCTAATTTAGAAGATTTAGGAAGTCAAATTCCAGGATTTCCAGAATCAGTGGGAAGCGCTTTCAATTTTCTTTTTCAAAATGGAAAGGGCATCTTTCTTTTCGCAATCGGAACGGCTTTTTAAACCGTCCACGTATACGCCATCGACGTAACCTTCGGAAAGAGCTTCTTCGGCAATTTTCTGGCTGTCCAACTTTTTGATTTGAACCTGAACGCCTTCCTTGGAAAGGGATGCGGCAATCTTTTGAAGGAACGCTTCGTCTTCGGCACGGAAGACTCCCACCGTTAACGAAATGGATGTTTCTTCCTTTTTGATCGTGGCATGCTTACGCTTGCAGCAATCAAATCGCGCAAAGGAAATTGAACAAAGAAGTATGCAAAGCAGGAGTATTTTTTTCATCCAAACCTCTAAAAGTCAAACATCGCTTCCACGCCAAAAATCAAGGAAGGATCGTTCTTATTTCCTTCGATGGGCCAGTTATCTCCATAGGGGATGTCCGCCAAAACCATGGAAATAATATCGATCTTGTAATCCGGAACGTGGAAGTAGAAACGTCCGCCTACACGAACCGATTCCAAATCGGCGTCTTTTTCAAGAGAATTCGTATGCCATTCGAGAGGAACTCCGACGCTCAAATACTCGATCAAAGCGACACTCGGTTCCACCGCGGCAAAGAGGTATTCCGGACGAGTCGTTATTTCTAAACTCGTGCGCACCGGATCGTCGATAAAGGCGTAGAAAAAAGTTCCCAAAATGCAAAACCTTGAAATTTCAAAAGTCGGCTCCGCCAAAACAACATGATACGGAACAGGATCGTCGCTGTTCAAGAAAACAGAATGGTAGCCGTACAAGCCGTGTAAAGCAAAATTCCCCAGCGAAAGCGAAAGGTCCACGCCAGCGTAAAGTTCATTATAGTCCTTGCGCTGATAGCTCTTATAATCGGCATAAGGGCGAATCACCTGATCTGCAAATTCAAAGTCATATGCGGCATGGACTTCATAAGTAAGGCCTTCTTTGCAGTCCATTCCCATATATTCGCCAAACATGAAGTGATAATAGCAGCTTTGATCGTTGCTTCCACTTCCAAAGCCTGCATCGAACTGCAAACCGTTCCACAAGATTTCAAAGCCACGAATATTTTTTTGCTTCATACCGGCAGCATCGTCGCGGGGATCTCCAAAATCGTAATAATTCTGGAAAATACCTTCAAAAATTTTCATGTCACCAATGCGGAATTTCAAGCGTTCCGAATGCGCATACTGAATGTATGCCCCATTAAAAACCAGCGCCGGATGTTCCGTATCCATGGTGGCGTCGTCCCCCATGTCCATTCCTTCCATGCCTTCCATATCGTCCATTCCGGACATCGCCATACCCATGGCTTCAATTTCGAGCCATGCAGAAAAACGATCGTTGTAACGGATATCAAAATCCAAATCCAGCATGGATTCATAACGGTGGGAAACCGTAGATTCATCAGTATTCCAATCGGCATAGGCATGCACCATGACCATTCCCGAAAGATCCACAGAAGGCTTTATTTCGGCAAATACCACTGCCGAAAGCATCAAAACGCAAAATAAAAGATTTTTTTTCATAGCATAAAAAAGAGGGTATCTGTTTAAGGATACCCTCTCCGCTTGTAAAATGGTTACTTAATATCCTGAACGAATTCGTCGATGTAGCCGACAACGGTCTTCAAATCTTTTTCAGATCCCCAATGGGTATTGTGATCAGCCCCTTCGACTTCGTGGAAGACAACGCTGTTCGCCTTGGAAAGCCCCTTCTGCAATGCGTCCTGAGCCTTCTTGTTAAAGATAGCGTCTTTAGAACCCCAGATGATCTGCACATCGGATTCGATCGAAGAGAGACGCTTGGAATTGTCGATCTTCAAGAGATTCTTAACGAGGTATTTCCATGCGTAATACGGAACCTGGCGCAGATGTTCCAAATTGGCAGCCTGGAAATCTTCATCCGGATTCGTGTTATAAGCCCAAGCTTTCAAGAAGTCTTCCGGAAGCTTCTGCGTAGAATCGTAAGCGTAGATTCCGTCGAAGGAATCGTCACCTGTACCGTTGACGAGCCAGTCGATGGTTTCATTCTTTTCATCCACAGAAACGCCCGAACCGATGAGAGTAATGGAAGAAATCTTATCCGCATACGAAATGGCGAGTTCCTGAGCGATGAAAGCACCGAGAGAATGTCCAACGATATGCGGCTTCTTAATGCCGACTTCCGAAATGAAAGCAACGATATCACTAGAAAGTTCGGAAAGCGTGTAAGCCGATTCTTCAATAGGCTTATCCGTTTTACCGTTACCGCGGTATTCCGGAACGTAAACGCGATAGCCCTTCTTCGCAAGAGCCGGCGCCACCTGAGACCAAGAAACGCGACCATCCGTCAAACCGTGAATCAGCACAACCGGAGTCGCCTTTTCGTCACCCGTAACCGTATACGCCAAGCGGATTCCTGTAGAAAGATCGATCGTTTTTTCGGTCCAGTCTACAGTCTGGTAATCGGCAAAGCTCTTGGTGGTGAAGGTGTTATTTTGACCCATGAAGTGATGACCGTTTACCTGAGCTTCATCGTCAAAAGCAAAGACGTCCGTGTTGCTGCTGCCTACGTGCACCACGTCAGCGCTACCGGAAAAGTCCACACGGCCCGAGCGCTTAATGAGCAAATTGCCAGTCACTTCCACATTTTTCAAAACCGTCGGTCCGGAAGATGTTGTAGAAACAGTCAAAACGCCCGTGATCGTCGTATCGTGTAAATAGATGAAACCATCCTGAATATCATCATCGCCAAGCGTCAAGCCTTCCGAGCTATCCGAATGATGAGAATGGCTTTCGTGACCTTCATGTTCTTCCTGTTCTTCTTGATCTTCATCTTTTGCAGAGCTGGAATCACTGCAAGCAGAAAAAGAAAGGATGGATGCCAAAAGGGAGAGCGGAACAATTGTACGAATCGGATTAAAAGTCATTAGGACCTCCATATGTTTGTTAACGTTTTTCAGAACGAGCACAACAATAGAATCCGTCAAACGATTCGTCCAATACTATTAATTCATGGCGGATTATGAATTTTTCTTATAGCGCCGATTTGTGACGCACAAAAATGAAAAAAAATTTGTACTTTGAATGCCGAGGTTTTATGCTAACCACATTTCTCATCGTACTTGCTCTAGTCGCGATTTTCGGATCTGGAAAAATTTCAGATGCCTGCGCCATTACGCTGCTCTTGAAAATCCTCCCCGCAATCATCCTCTTCGGGATTATCCTTTTTATCGTTATTATCAGATAAAAGAATCAAGCAAGAATCGACAGAATCCCTTTTGCCGTGCGCAAGGCCGGCTCCTTAAAATGGTTTCCAACGTTCATTTCAAAAGAAACGGGAATTCCCAAATTCATGCAATGCGCATACACAGATTCAGTATTTTCCTGAACGGTCCGTAAAATCGGATGTCGCGTTCTTGCTTCTTGATCCCCCAAAGAATAATAAAGCTTTTCCGGGAGTTTTTTCATTTTTGAATTGCACACAAATTCACCAAAATGCGGATACCAAAGAGAGCCGGAAACGCTTGCCGCACGGCTAAAAAGATTCGAACGAAATAACGCATAGATGGCAAAAAGTCCCGCCAGGGAATACCCCGCAATTCCCATCCAAGGAGGGCTTCCCGGTAAAAAATTCCTCGTTTGCGGAATAATTTCCGTTTCGAGCAAATTCAAATAAGCATCAGCACCGCCGAAGCAAGGAGCATCCCGTTTAGAAAGTGCCGGAGAATCCCATGGGCACATATCCACGTTCCATTCCAAATTTCCAATGACAAGCAAGTGATGTTCCGGCGGACCTAACTTTTCAAGTTCTTGCGCCACCGATGAACCATCCCCTGTATAAGTGTTCAGCACAATCAAAGGGCTGTCCGACGACGTCGATCTATACAGCGTGACCGCCTTGCCGGAGACTTGAAAGCTCATTTTTTTCATGTTCGAAAGCAAAATTTCTCAAAATTCCTATGGGATAGCTATATTAATGTAAACTTTTATGCATACTGAAGCAATGATCCGTTCGGAAAATACCCAGAAACCCGCGCTCTGGACGCGGAATTTCGTTACCGTTTCTGCGGCGAACTTTCTCCTCTTCTTCAGCTTTTATCAGCTGCTACCGATCCTTCCGCTGTACATCATTGAAAAATTTCGAACGGACAATGCCACGGCAGGCATCATCATTTCGCTGTACACGATCGGTGCGTTAGCATGCAGACCCTTCGCCGGCTTTTTGGTGGATTCTCTTAGCCGAAAGCCTTTGTACTTTTGGACCTTCTTCGGTTTTACCCTTTGCTTTTTAGGTTATAAAACGGTGGGGCTTTTGCCGATCCTCGCCGTCATCCGATTCGCCCACGGGCTTTTCTTTGGGATTTCGAGCACAGCGAGCAATACGGTCGCAATCGATGCTCTTCCGTCGAGCAGACGTGGCGAAGGGATCGGCTACTTCGGAATCAGCGTGAATCTGGCGTTTGCAACAGGACCGATGACAGGCATGTTCCTTTACGAAGCATTTGGCGACAGCATTGTTTTTGCAACGTCCATTATTTTGTGTGTAATCGGCCTGATTCTTGTTCAAACTTTGAAAGTTCCTCCCAAAGAAAAAAAGCCCCATGCACCGCTTTCCTTGGACCGATTCTTTTTGACCCGTGCAATTCCGCAATTTGCAAACTTCATTTTTGTGGGTTTTGCTTATGGTCCTGTTACCAATTACATCGCTCTTTATGCAAAAGAACTGGGCATCGAAGGTTCCGGCTGGTTCTATGCTTTGATCGCAGCAGGTCTCATTATGAACCGCATTATGACAGGCCGTTTGATCGACAAAGGCTACCTGTTGCATTTAGTCGGTTCCGGTATGACACTGATCATTTTCGCCTACACGCTTCTCGCATTCTGCCATAGTCCAATCGCGTTCTTTATTTCTGCGTTCCTCATCGGTACAAGTCTCGGGCTTATTTTTCCGGGGTATCAAACCATGTGTGTAAACCTCGCCCGTCACGACCAACGTGGCACAGCGAACAGCACGTACTTGAGCGGTTGGGACATTGGCATCGGATCGGGCATCATGATCGGCGGATCCATGGCCGAATTTTTTGGAATGCACCGTCCGGTATTCTTCACTTGTGCGGTCGCTTTGCTAGTGGCCGACGTCTTATTTTTTACGTGGACATCCAGACATTATCAAAAAAACAAACTGGAAGGATAATTTTTATTTATCTTATCTGAAACAGCCATTTATTTCGGGGAAATGATGAAAAAATACATTGCAATCCTTGCCGCAACATTCGCCATTTTTAGCGGTTGTTCAACCGAAAGCAAAAACGAAGTCGTCCTGGAAAATCTCCAGGAAAAGGTCCTTGGCAAATGGATTTCCGCTGAAGAAAACGGTGTTTTTCTGACCACCAACAAAAAAGGCGTGTACACATTGAAAGAAGACAACAAAGGCTCTTTCAGCACCGCTTTTAGCGATTACGCTTGGCACGACGGCTCCGATTTTATTTACAAAATCGACAGCAACACCATTTCGTGGACCGTATCCGAAAACGATTCCTTGCAAATTTCCGTAAAGCACACGGTCAAAGCCATTAACGAAAAAGAAATGTCCACGATCACCCTTTTGAATTTTCTAAACGCTGGCCGCGTCATCAGTACCATCGGCCCGGTTCCCATGCGCTTCGCCCGTGTAACGGTAGATTACACCACCGATATTCTTGGCCTTTGGCAGGGAAAAGTCACCAGTAAAAGTTCAGAATTCGACGACGGTGAAACGCACCGTTGGGAATATAAAAACGACGGAACTTACGTCTATTACGTGCAAAACGCAGACGGCAACTGGGTGGCAAGCGATAACGTTGTCAACGACTATTTTGTAGATGGCCAATTGCTCTGCACGCGCTGGGTAGAAGACGGCGAAGAAAACCGCGAATGGTGGGAAATCGAATCCATCCAGAACGGCGTCATGAAGTGGAAGGCGCTCCGGTCGAACAAGGACGAATCCACTTTCACCGCATCCTTTGAAATGACAAAAATCGACGAATAAAAATCAGTTTTCTCGGAAAATTCGAAACCGCTTCCAGGGCCGTACGAGCGCATACGCAAAAATTCCACAGATACCGCCCAAAACATCTGCGCAAATATCGCCGACCGAAACGCTCCGGCCAGGCACAAAGCTCTGATGGAATTCGTCTAAAATCCCGGTCAAAAGGCAAAGTCCAACGCAATACAGCGCAACCACCAAGCGGTTCTTTTCCCATCGGAAATTTGCAAACCACATTCCAAAGAAAGCGGTCAAAACGGCAAAGGTTCCACAGTGAACGAACTTGTCAAAAGGCGGCACAAGCCAACTCATACCTTCACCGTCGATGGATGACGTACGAAAGATCATGGCAAGCAATAAAATTCCAGGAATATAGCGGAACAGCGGATAGCGCTCAAAAAGACAGTCCAATTTTTGCATTTTCCAAATATAGAAAAGCTCCCCATATCGAACAAAGATAAGCTAAATTTTATAGGCAGTAAAAAACGCACAACTAGCAAATGAACTATGACAAAACTTGACGAAATTCTTCAATCCCTGAACGCATCCAACCACGATCTGGTGGAAATGCTCCCGCTGAACCTGAACCATAAAATGGTGCAAAAGGCTCGTCTTGGCAAAAAGCCCGTGCCCCGGCACACCCAGGACCTGATTCTGCAAGCATTGAACAAGTTCCTTACAGAAAACGGCATTACCGAAGACAAAAAAGTAAAACAATACAAACGTGTCGAAATTTTTGGCGAAAGTTCACCCCTTGCCAATTCAGAAAACTTAGACTAATTTCACTTCAGTATGAAGCAACACTTTGCACAGAATCTCATTGCAACAGCCATTGCAGCAAGCGCGGCAGCAGCCCGAGCTAGTGTTCGGCTGTCCACAAAAATGAGGTTCTATTTCGCTTAAAGCGAATGCAACATCAATTTTTGAGGACAGCTCTTTCGGCTGTCCTTTTTCGTTTTAAACATCCAACTCAACGAGGCAATAAAAAACAAAAAAAAATAATCCGCCCAAATCCTACCCCCGAGCGCAAGCGAGCGAAGCGAGCAAGCGAAAAAGCGTGGCCACGGGGGTGGATGCAAGGAAGGGGGCCCTCGGCCTTCGCAACTCTGAGCGGGCCCCCTACCTTGCCCCCCGCCGGGCAGGCGAGCCGACCGCTTCGCGGTCAAAGCCGTCCGTGCCACGGTAGAACTTCAACAGAAACCAACTTTCTCTCAAAATCTTTTAACTAGATTTAACAAAACAGAATTCGAAAATCAATCGGAGACACACATTATGCGTAAACGACTTTTAACTGAAGGTGCAAAAGAGCTCTCATACGAAATCCGTGAGATCGTCAAAAAGGCCAATCAGTTAAAGGCATTGGGTCTCAAGATTCACTGGGAAAACATCGGCGACCCCATCCAAAAGCATTGCCAGGTCCCGGAATGGATCAAGGAAATCGTCAGCGACATCGCAAAGGATAACGACAGCTACAGCTACTGCCCGTCCAAGGGTTTGCTCAAAACCCGCGAATTCATCGCCAACGAAACAAACAAGCTGGGCGGCGTACAGATCACCCCAGAAGACATCCTCTTCTTCAACGGCCTCGGCGATGCCATTTCTACCATCTACAGCCAGCTGTCGATGACAACCCGCATCATTGGACCTTCCCCGGCATACAGCACCCACAGCTCTGCCGAAGCGGCCCACGCCCATTCTTCCCCGTTGGTATACCATCTTCGCCCAGAAAACCACTGGCTTCCGGATCTTGAAGAACTGGAAAACAAGGTCAAGTACAATCCCAACGTGGCCGGCATTTTGATTTTGAATCCGGACAATCCCACCGGCATGGTCTACCCGCTCGAATATCTCGAAAAGATGGTGAAGATCGCAAAGGATTACAAGCTCTGCATCATCTGCGACGAAATCTACAGCAAGATCACTTACAACGGAGCTCACGCGCATCCGCTGGCCACTTACATCGGAGACGTTCCGGGCATTTCCATGAACGGCATTTCCAAGCAGTATCCGTGGCCGGGCGCTCGTTGCGGCTGGGTTGAATATTACAACCGCGACAAGGACCCTGAGTTCGACGCATTCTGTCGCGCCATCGACAATGCGAAGATGATCGAAGTCTGCTCCACGACCATTCCGCAGCTGACGATTCCCATGGTTCTCGGCGATCCGCGCTATCCGGTTCACCGCCAGGCGTTGAACGAACGCATTGGCCGTCGCAGCGCTCTCATCAACGAGATTCTTTCCGACGTTCCGGAACTGTATTTCAACCCGACCTACGGTGCGTTCTACAATACCATCGTCTTTAAGCCGGGCGTTTTGAACGATCGTCAAAGCTTGCCCATCGAAGATCCGAAGATTCGCTCCCTCGTGGAACAGTGGACAGAAAAAGTCCCGAGCCTTGACTACCGCTTCGTGTATTACCTGCTTGCGGCAACGGGCGTCTGCGTCGTTCCGATCAGCAGCTTCTGCAGTGAACTTCAGGGCTTCCGCATCACCCTTCTTGAAGAAGACGAAGACGAACTCCGTCTGGTCTTTACAAAGATCCGTGACGCGATCAAGGCTTACGTGGCAAGCGCAAAATAGAGCACGCGCCTTGTAAATTTTTCTTTTCCATTGGCGGTTCTTTCGGCAACCGAATACTTAAAAAATCGGGCTCCGAAAGACCGCCTTTTATATATTTTCAAAAACGATTTTCACAAAGGATCATTTCATGAAATCATATCCATTGGCACTGAGTGCAGCCCTTCTTATTTCCCTTTCCGCCTGTAACGAAGCTTCGGCTAGCGGAAAAACGGACGGTTCTACCGGTGCAAAGCTCGACAGCCTCTCCGCAGAAGTCAAGACCATGCACGAAGAATTTGAAATTCTCAAGTATGGTCTCGAAAAGCGCGGCCTTTCCATTGAACAGATGAAAGCCGAAATGGAAGCAGACAACAAGGTCTGGGATATTCCGGTCGGAACAAGCCCGGTATTCGGCAACACCAAGGATCCTCTCCTCACGATCGTTGAATTCTCTGAATTCCAGTGCCCGTATTGCGCACGTATCGCTCCGGTCATCCACGACCTCATGGACAAGCATAAAGACGAAATCAAGTTCGTATTCAAGCACTTCCCCCTCAGCTTCCACAAGGACGCTCCGGGTGCCGCAGCCGCATCCATGGCAGCTCAGGCTCAGGGCAAATTCTGGGAATACCGTTACGCTCTCGCAGACAAGAACCGCGAACTCACTCCGGAAACATTTAAGAAGGTCGCAAAGGATGTGGGACTCGATATGGCCAAGTTCGAAAAGGACATGGTCCTCGATTCTGCTAAGCAGGCCCGCATCAATGAAGACTTCCAGCTCGGCGCCAAGGTCGGCGTCCAGGGCACACCGAACTTCTACATCAACGGAAAGCGTCAGGACCGCTTTAGCCCGGACCTCGTCGAAAAGCTGTTGAAGGAAGCTAAGGAAAAGAAGAAGTAATCGAAAACTGAATTGAATTAACACTCACACATAGAGGGAATACCGAATGAAGCATCAATTCTTGAAGGCCTCGTCCCTGCTCTTCTTGGGGCTTGCGACAACGGCCGCGATGGCGCAGAAACCTCCGCGCATCGTCGTGTACAAGATGTTCGACGATCAGTATCGCCAGGGTGGTTTTGACTACTCTTACGGTGGATCGAGCAAGGGCGTGACCATCACCAAGGAAGGTGGTTACAAGTCCAAGTCCGCTTTGAACATCAAGCTCGACCCGACGGAATACTCCGGCGCATCCATCTGCCTTTATAACGAAGTCTTCGACTTGAGCAAGTACATCCTTGACTCGAAGCTCGAATTCATGATCAAGGGTCAGAACGGTGGCGAACAGCTTAAGATCGGTCTTCTCGACGAAGAAGTTTCCGACGGCAAGAAGACCCAGGTCGCTCTCCCGATGGCCAAGTACATCCAGGGCGGCAACGTCACCACAGATTGGAAGAAGGTTTCCATTCCTCTCGTAGACTTCCCGGACCGCGGCCTCTACTGGGACAACACCCGTAAGTCCGAATTCCCGGCTCGTATCGATTGGGACAAGATTGCAGAAGTCCGTTTCTCTATCGACAAGGGTACCAATCCGAAATTCGAAGTTTATATCGACAACATCGAAATCGTCAAGGGCAACAAGAAGGCTAAGCCAAAGCCGCAGATTGTCTACTGGGATGAAAATAGCGACGTGATCGACGGTCCGAAGAACCCGGAAAAGCTTGACGGCAAGGTCAAGCCGGTTTCTAACGGCGTCTTCTACGAAAACCAGCTGAGAGGCTTCTCTTACGTTTACGGTGGCCTCACCGCACAGCGTGAAGCCGACTCCAAGACCGCTGGCAACCCGAACGTGCTCGCCATGTACATCGACAACAACGACTGGTCCGGTGTGACCTACTCGCTGGGTGAAGGCAAGTACATCGACCTTTCCAAGGTCCGCAACAAGGGCGGTCTCTACTTCTGGATCAAGGGTAAGCTCGGTGGCGAAAAGGTCTACGTGGGTATCCTCGACAACCAGGGCAACGACATCAAGAGCCAGACAAAGATCAGCCTGAACGACTGGATCGAAGGCTCCAAGGTGGGCACCGACTGGAAGCTCGTGAAGATTCCTCTGAAGAAGTTCGGCGACAAGGGTAAGGCTTGGGACGCTAAC
>JAGDBD010000030.1 GCA_017959225.1 Fibrobacter sp.
ACTAGGTCCACAGTCCGTTCCACATCCAAACCGACCGGTCCAAAACCATCTTGGTCCGGATCAAAATAGCCGACGCCTTGATGCCCCGAGCGATATTCGTCCCGATCAAATTGGAAAAGAACAATGGGCTTTTTCATATAAGAAAAATCAAACTGGACACTGGAATAATCCGTGATCATCAAGTCGCATTCGATCAAAAGTTTTTGCACGTCAAAATTTTGGAACGAGGCAAAAACGGTCTGCTCATTTTGCCCATCAAAATCCGCCAGGAATTTTTGCAGTTCAAAATGGGGGTAGAAAATCAGCTGGTAACCGTATTTTTTCAAAAGTTCCTGCAAACGCGCATTCTGAATCAGCCCGCAAATGTTCTGAAAATACTTGGACTTTTTGAAATCTTCCGCTGAAATTCCCGAAAGGAAATGCCTCCACGTCGGCATCAAAAGAATTTTCTTTGTGGGGGAATGTTCTAAAGGCAGCGCATCATACCGGGCAAAGCCTACCGTTTTCACAACCTCCGGAGCATGTCCAAAACAATGGATCACATATTCTGTTTCTCTTTCCGAAACGGTCACAAAAAGATCAAAATGGACTTTGTCTTCGTGAAGCCACGGACCATCGGCCTGAGTGACGCCGTGTTGCAAAAAGATATACTTTCCCGTCACAAAGATCTTCTTTAAAACCGGAACTTTAGCCATGCGCAAAAAAAGATTGTGCTCAGGTGCACCGCCATAAATGTGAGCGCTGACTTTAGCTTCTGCCGCCAAATAAAGCAGGTAATGCTTCCACGATCCAAAATCTACAAGGCGATCTTTAGAAGTAAAATTTTTACGGTCCGGTGAATCTTTTGAAATAATGTAATAAGCGTTGATTTCGGGGTGTTCTTTTTGCACATAGCGGAACAAATGCAGTCCGTTGTCACGGGCATCGACTCCCCGTTCCGCAAATACCCAAACACGAGAAAATTTCTTTTGGCAAAAACAGAGGATCATTTTTGCAAAGCAGCATTTCAAAAAAATGCCAAGCCATCTGACATATTTTCCAATGCCATTTTTTTTCAGCGATTCTTTAATCATAAAGCGAAAGCCATTCTTCCTTGTGCGCGTTCCAGGATTTTGCCTGCATATAAGAATATAACCGATTTCCCTTTTCAAAAAGGGATTCTCGGGTTTCATCTTTCAGTTTTTCGAGAGTTTCGCACAACTTGAGAGCATGTTCTTCCGCACTTTCGTAATGATAAACAAAAGCGTTTTCGAAAATTTCCTTTTCACCTTGAACGCAACCGATTTCAGGGAGAACCATGGATTTTTTATAAGAAAAAGCCATCCACATAGTGCCGGAATTCAAAGAGCTAGAAATATCATATGGCGCAATCAACAAATCCGATTGGGCCAAATAATCGCCCATCAAGGAATTTTCCACAAAGTGGAATTCCGCATAAACGCTCGGCGAAGTTTTTACCTTGGCCAAAATTTTCTGCTTGTAATTTTCATCTTTGCAGGCGCCGCAAATCAGCAGTGCAAAATCCGACTCCGCCAAACGAGAACGGTTAAAACTTTCAATCAACAAGTCCAAATTTTTGTACGGGCCAATCTTGCCTGTAAAAAAGATGATTTTCTTTTGCGGATCGATTCCATGTTTTGCGCGAACATCCAAAGTCCCTCTGCCGAAGTTTTCAAAGTAATCCCCATGGGGAATGCAGACGATTTTGGATGCGTACTTTTGAAGTTCCGGAATTTCCTTTTGCGTCGCAGCACACAGAATGTGAATTTTATGGCTCCACGCCATCAACAGTTTCATCAAAATCTGTGAATATTTACGGCCCCGTTTTTGATCGTGAGCAACTTTGTTGTGAGCTGTCCACACGATCTTTTTCCGAAAAACTTTTAAGCATACTAAAAAAGCCAAGCGTACCAAAAAATTGGCAAGGCACTTGACTTCATGATTTCCACGTACATTTTCGAGCCAGTTCAAATGGCAAACTTCCGCAGAAAAAAACTTCTTCCATCGGCCGTGAAAAAGTTCATTCACACCGACCGCTTCACAATTTTCCGAAATGGTCCGGGTCAAATTGCCGAGATAAAAATTTTCTAACGTCCTCGCCTGAGGAAAAAACAATACCGTTTTCAAAAGATTCCCCCATTCAATCGCTTAAAGCGATTCAATGTCTTGACGAACAGCGTCGATCAAAGAAGAGGACGCAATCGGACCGATATGGCAAAGAGGCTTCAGTTCGCTAGTCAAAAGCAAAGTTTTCAGCTGTTCTGCGCTTTCAACCACGTAAAGGTAGCCCAATTCTTTCAATTTGTCCGCTGTCGCAATTTGGTGATTGCTGCGATGTTCCTTCAATTCTCTGCGACGCGGAAACACGACGATCGGTTTATCTTGGCAAAGCGCCGAAATAATCGTTCCCATGCCGGCATGCGCCACAATCAAACGCGCCTTGGCAAACAGTTCATTAAATTCTTTAGGTGTTAAGAATTCAACGACTTTCACATTTTGAGGCACGTAAGCGCCTTTCAAAGTTTGAACAATGACTTCTTCTTGAAGCGCAGGAGCGACTTCGTCGATCATTTTAATAAAACGGTCGAAGGGAGCCTGTGTGCCTATGGTGTAAAAAATCATTCTGCGTCTCCTAACTTGCCAAGAACGTTTCCTGCAAATTTCACCTTGTCTGTAGCCAAATGTTCCCATTGACTATAAACATGATCGACACCCAATTTTACCGCATATCTACCGCAAGCGCTAAGCTTTGCCACATTCGCAATCGAGTCCACCCAAATCGTCTTTTTGCGGAACACATACTTTGCAAGAAGAAGAACCAAAAGGCCTGGAGCCGCACCCGTTGACAGGACAACATCCGGTTTTTCTTTCTTCAAAATCATCAAAACGTATGGCACGCAAATCAGCATTTTCCAAGCGTCCCATCTGGAAAATTCACAAATTGCATAGAACTTTCCTTTGACAGATTCCGCCCACTTCGGATTGGAGCTGACATAGCTAACATCATAATCGGACGCAAGGCCCGCTATAATGCGAAGCAGCTGAATCCAGTGACCGCCGATAGACGCGACCGCTAGGATTTTTTTCTTGTTTTTAGGAGTATCAGCCATTAGTTGAGTTTCTCAGTTATCTGCCCAATCCCTGCGAAATTCAATCCGCTTTGCCTTTACCTACGTTTGCTACATCAAAACCAATTTCACGCAAAGCCGCCGCATCCAAGATGTTTCGACCATCATAAACAAAAGCCGGTTTTGCCATGCTCTTGTAAATGCGCTTCCAATCGAGTTCAGCAAAGCACTTCCATTCCGTGCAAACGACCACGGCATGAGCGCCTTCTGCTGCCTTGTAAGGATCTTCTTCAAATTCAACCTGGTCGATCACATCTGCCAAATCACGTTTTGCATCGTGAATCGCCTTCGGGTCTGTAATCACCGGGTGCGCATGTTCCGCAAGCAAGTCGCGAACCACAAGGTTTGCCGGACTTTCACGCGTGTCACCTGTATTCGCCTTAAAAGCAAAACCGAACACGGCGATTTTTTTGCTGGCAATCGTATTGAACATATGTTCGAGCATACGATTCATCACACGGTGGGTCTGCCATTCGTTGATCCTTACAACGCTTTCCCAATAAGCAGCCACTTCCGGAAGTCCGTAGTAACCGCAAAGGTACACAAGGTTCAAAATGTCCTTTTTAAAGCACGATCCACCGAAACCGATGGAAGCCTTCAAAAACTTCGATCCAATGCGATGGTCCTTGCCCATCACAAATGCGACTTCATCCACGTCTGCGCCCGTCTTTTCGCAAAGAGCGCTGATCGAGTTGATAGAACTGATACGTTGTGCAAGGAATGCATTGGCGGTAAGCTTCGTGAGTTCAGAACTCCACAGATTCGTCGTCAGAATGCGATCTTTCGGAACCCAGTGAGCATATATATCTACCACTTTCTGCAAAGCGGCAAGGCCGGACTTCGTCTGATGACTTCCGATCAAAACGCGATCCGGTTCAAACAAATCTTTAATAGCAGTGCCTTCGGCAAGGAATTCCGGATTCGAAAGAACTTCAAAATGCAAGCCCTTGTCGTTGGAATTCAAAATGCGTTCCATGGCAGCGGCAGTGCGAACCGGCAACGTGGACTTTTCCACGATGATCTTGTCATTCGTCGCCACTTCAAGAATTTCACGAGCCGTCTTTTCCCAATATTGCAGGTCGCTCGCTTTTCCAGCGCCACGGCCAAAGGTTTTTGTCGGGGTATTCACGCTCACAAAGATAATGTCCGCTTCACGAACGGCGTTGGGAATGTCCGTGGTGAAGAAGAGGTTTCGCCCGCGAGCACGCTTGACAACTTCATCGAGGCCCGGTTCAAAAATCGGAAGGCTATCGCTATTCCAAGCATCGATACGCGCCTGGTTAATGTCCACGACAGTCACTTTCACGTCCGGACATTTGTCCGCAATTACAGTCATCGTCGGACCGCCAACATAGCCGGCTCCGATGCACAAAATCTTTGTATTAAATTCCATAGCGCCAAAATTAGCTTTTTTTCAGTTTCTAGGCTCAAATAAAAGTTTTAAAACCGCTAGAAGCTTCATTTTTAGCGCTGCCGTGACTGCGCTCACTTTTAAGTGGTCCGCCACCTAAAATTTTTGTTTTTTTTAGATTTTACAGCGAATTCAAAACAGGGTTCTAGCTTTTCCGAGACAATTTCACCCGTCAAAAGCGTTTTTTGTACGTAAAATCCCAGCTCACGTTTGCAATTCCCCACAAATCCACGCCATTTTCGCCAAGTACATGGTCCAAATTCTTGTACTTACGGATTCCTCCGCCAAGTTTTGCCGAAAATCCTTTCCAAAGGACGATTCCATACGTCAAATCGGCCACATATTGCCGTTCAACGACCCCGGAAAGGGTTTCTTCGCTCGCAAGAGCCACGTCATAGTCTACAGTCAAATCCTTATCCCCTTGCCTTAGCCAGGCAAGTTCCAGGGCCAGGGAATGACGCCCATATTTCCAATCCGCCGTAAACCAAAGATCCTTTGCATCGGGGCCTCTGCGGTAACCGAGCGGATAATCCACAAAGAACATATCCGCAAAATCCGCATCCGACTGATCGCGGTAATTGGAACGGTACATGCGGCGACTGGTGTACTTGAGAAGCGGCAAACGTTCATTGCCTGCAGCCGGGTCCGTAATGACCGCATCCAATCTAAAGTCAAAATCCCCGTAGTGTTTGGTCTTCACCTTTTGATTGTAACCGACCATGTGGCTTAAAATTCCACGGTTGGAATTTTTCCCCGTTTCGCCGACCGGGCTTTTTACTTCATCAATTGCCAGCTGATAGTAGAAATTTGCCCAACGGTTCGGTCGAAGGCCCAGTTCAAGTGTCACATTCGACTTGGTATAGCCCGTTGCATAGTTGTTATGCCAGAACATAAAAGGATTCAAGGTGCGAAATTCCACCTGTTTTCCACCGATCACCGACTGCTCGATGACATAAAACCAGAAGTGTTTAAAATCCACACCCAGACGGTGGTAAACCAAATTCTTGTACGATTCCGTGTACTGGCGCTTGCGCTGGTTATCGATTTGCAAATTCGCCTGTTTCCAGACTTCCGTTGTGGAATCCACTTCCCCACCTACCGTTTCCGGAGTTCCGTACAACCAGGCGTTCAACGAACTGAGCATAAAATCATATCTTAAAAATCCCGGGGAAAATTCCCAAAGGAGAGCGTCATGATACGGAGCGCCTCCTAGGGCAAGGGTATTCGGGCTAGGTCCAAGGTCCGGTTTAAAGCGGCCCGCCTGCACAAATCCCACACCATAGTCCCATTTTCCATAAGCGTTCGTCGGAACGTTAATGTCTAAATTGTCCGGCGAAATCGTCGTGTTGGTAGAAAGATCGTCTTCATACCAAGCTTCAATATCTTTTCGAAGCGGAAAATCGAAGTAAATGGAAAGGCCTTCGTAAGAGCCTCCCACGATCAAACTAAAAAACGGATCGATCGTCTGTTCGTACTGCCGACCGGTTTCCAAAGGCACCTGAAGGGCACGCCAATTCGAACCGAATCGGTCCACGGTATCCGACGCGAATACGCTCGCCTTGGGAGCTCCGTAAAAGCCTGCCGAAATTTTTGTCCCCACAAAAACAGCGGTTTCCGAAGCCAACAAAACGCTTCCCCAGAGGGCAAAAACCACCCCGCATAAAAAACGGATCTGTCCCACAGAACTTTTCATGCATTTAAATATAGTACACCGGATTCCTCTCATTTCTAAAGCACCCCCCAATTTT
Organism: Fibrobacter sp.; assembly: GCA_017959225.1. Classification (GTDB taxonomy): domain Bacteria; phylum Fibrobacterota; class Fibrobacteria; order Fibrobacterales; family Fibrobacteraceae; genus Hallerella. The sequence goes on from JAGDBD010000030.1 coordinate 6,288, forward strand.
TACCGCCGATTAATATTATTTTGATAGCAACAACCGAGGTCGAGCATGGATTTGCACAGCGAAATGATTTTAGACGAGTATAGGGAAAAACGAGCTTCTTTCGAAGTGATTTCCAAAATAGTCGTCGAAAAGTTGCACGCATTCGTCGCCCAAAGCGGACTTCTTGTCAACTCCATTTCGGCACGCATCAAAACCAGCCAAAGTCTCGCCGGAAAACTCGAACGCAAAGGATCCAAGTACCGAAACCTTCTCGACATCACGGACATTCTCGGTGCAAGAATCGTTACCTATTTCAACGACGAAGTGGACATCGTCGCCGACATGGTCACCAAGCATTTCGAAATCGATTGGGAAAACTCCGTAGACAAAAGAAAGCTTTTGGACCCGGACCGTTTCGGCTACCTTTCTTTGCACTATATATGTCGAATTCCGGAATCGATGTATTCAGACCCTGACCATCCGGAAATCAACCAGTACCGCTTTGAAATCCAATTGCGCAGCGCCCTGCAAGATGTTTGGGCGACCATTTTCCACGATACCGGTTACAAAAGCGATTTTGACGTTCCCCGCGAATATGTCCGCAGCATGAACCGTTTGGCAGGGCTGCTCGAAGTCGCCGACAACGAATTCAAAAACATCCGCGACGGACTTCACGCCTACCGTGAAAAAATCCACAAAGCTATTTTCGAAAAACGCTATTCCGAAGTTCAACTGGATGCGGATTCTTTCAAATGCTATCTCGAAACGCGGCCTTTCGACGCACTCAACCAACGTATCGCCAAGGCATACAACTTGGAAATCCAGGACGCAAGTTTCACTTCTTACCTCTTTATCTTCAACAAGATGGGATTCAAAACCATCGAAGATATTGAGCAGATGATCCGCACCTGTTCCGCTGACGCCTATGCCCTTGCCGCATCCCAATTCGCAGGTAAAGACTTAGACATCATGGCGTCCACCGTTGGCATTCGAAACCTGTGCCACGTCTACATTCTGCACCAGGGGAAAGGTCTCGAAGGGCTCATTTGGCTGCAAGACATTGTCTACGGGCAGCGTCCGTCCAACAAGGAAATGGCTGAGCGTATTTTTAAAAAGGCCAAATCCATCGGCATCGGTCAAGAATCCGCTTCCGTTTCCGAAAAAAACGATATAGATTAGTAAGAGTCGATTTTCAAATTTAAGCTGGAGGGATAGATGCCTTACGAATTTAAGCCAATAAGACTTGAAGATTGGGATCTCTTTGGCGGTGGCGCTACAGCAGAAAGTTTTTACCACAAGACAGATCCGACCTTGATGCTCAAACTTTTTAATGAAGGAGTCGAACGTTCTTCTTCGGAACGGGAATATACCGCATCCAGATCCATTAGCGATATGGGTATTCGCGTGCCCCACGCTTTAAGCCTTGTCCAATGTGGAAATCGCCTGGGCATTATCTACGAGCGTATCGTCGGGAAAAAATCCATTGCCCGCCTTTGCGCCGACGACCCGGAAAACATTCCGACCTACGCCAAAATGCTCGCCCGTGAAGCCAAAAAGCTCCACGCCACCGAATGCGATCAAAACATTTTCCAGCCCCGCAAAAAAATTCTGGAAAAATTCCTTTCAGAAATTCACCTGAGCGACTTTGCCCGTGAAAGGGTCATCCGAGTTCTTTCCACCATGGAACCTGCCACAACCTGCATCCATGGCGACCTTCAAATGGGGAACATTATTTACGCAGACGGCCGGTGCTACTGGATAGATCTCGCAGACTTCGCCTACGGAAGCCCGTTAATCGATTTAGGCGTTCTATACTTCAACTGCCAAATCATGAACAATTCACCGATAATCCATGATCTGCTCCACATGACAGGTCCGCAGCTCGATGCTTTTTGGAAAGAATTCCTTCCTGAATATCTCGAAACGGATTCTAAAACAAAGCTTGCTGAATTCGAAAAAAAAGTGCGACCTTACGCCGCACTCTTTGTGGTCATGGCCATTCATACTCTCGGCGAAACAAAGTTACCACCCGATCTGAACGACAAAATCTTCACCACGATTTTCCGCGATTTCGAATAAATTAATGTCCGTGCTTAGCACGGCATTCGGCAGCGGTTGAAGAAGCCCACCGGCTGTTATCCGTTAAACAGGAGGTTTTGACTTCCTCATTTTCACGGAATTTAATCGTCATATAGTGCAACCCGTCATAGTAATATCCCCAGTTTTTGACCTGCATCTGTCCGCGGCAATAACCGACTGCGGTATGGCGCGGATCGTTTCCAGTAAGCGTCACTTTTGTACGGGAACTGTTATTTGCACAGGAAAACTGCGGATCGATAGGCGGATGGTAAGACGAACATGCGGTCAAAGCCACAATCCCCAAAGTCACAAACAAGATTTTTTTCATATTTACCCCAAAGGTTCTGTTTTCCAAACACCTATATAAGTTTATATTTCGCAAAATTCGCTGTCAACGAAGTTCGTCAAAAATCTTTCTTTTCTACCTTTGATGCTATGATTTTGCATCGCATTTTATTCTTTGCCATCGTCGGTTTTGCCGTTTCTTTTTCAAACGCCGCTTCGCCGATTATTTCTAGCGAAAGATCCCGCAATTTAAAACAACTGGAAACGACCCCCCTTCTTTTTGAAATGCACCGTTTAACGACGACCGATGCAGAACAGATGTTTTATTACCCAAGGCGTGACACCAACTGGCGCAAAAACTACGATGCAAATGAAGGCCGCGCGCTTCTCGGTTACAAAGACGAACGGCAAGCGATTGCGGCAAGCCTTGTCGGAGGAATCGATTACCGGGGAGGAGAATCCTTAGGCGATACCATCTGGCCTGGTCTTGACGGTGGACTTTATTTACGCGGTTACCGCGATTCCGTCGAATTCATGTTGGACGCCCGCATCTATGTAGAAAATCATTCGGCCAGTTATCCGAAATCCTTTGACAAAGAATTTGTCGAATTTCAACGGGAAGAAAATAACAGCGGTGTAGAGTATGCAAGCTATGCGCGTTACCGCGGAATGATTGCAGCCAATCTCGGATTCGGTCGTTTGATGCTCGCCCGAGACGTTTTTCACTTTGGACCGGGCTATTACAACAACTTGACATTAAACCAGTTCGCGCTTCCGTACAACACCTTCTCTTTTGAATTCCACGTGGGCCCCCTTTCCGTCATCAGTCTCTACGGGGACTTGCGCATTTACTCGAACAGCATGAGCAACAAGAATACTAACGATCGCAACTTGTACGCGCACCGTTACGAGCTCAATCTGGGAAACCTCGTGCTAGGCATGAGCGAAACGCAAATCCTTTACAACGAAAACAAGGTGTGGCTTTTTGTTCCCATCGTTCCGCTCTTTATGGAAAAAGGAAATTTTTCCGAAGACAATAACAACGGAGCGCTTGCATTCGACGCCAACTACCGTCTTTTCAACCTGGCGAGAATTTACACCGAATTTTACATCGACGATTTTGAAAGTCCCATTAGCCTCATTCGAAACGACAACATCGAAGCCAAATGGGCCTGGATGGCCGGTACGCAAATCGGCAAAGATTTTGAAATCCATGGGCATCCACTGGAAGCCGGCGTGATTGCGGAATACGCTCGCATCGAACCTTACGTGTACAGCCACTTCCATCCGAATACAGCCCAAGCAGCACACTTAGGCGAACCTCTCGGAAATCCCAACGGTCCAAACAGTCAAACCGTAGACTTTGCCCTTTACGGACGCTTCGCCAAACGCATCAATGTAAACATCCGAAACACCTGGCTTTGGAAGGGAACGGATTACGGCAGCGCCGTAAACGACACGACTCCCACTTCCGGGCATAACAAAACAGGCAAAAAATTTCTCGATGGAGCAAAGATGCGGTACTCCCTGTCTCCGGCTATCAGCTACGACGGCGACTACTTCTTTTACATGCTAGAAATGACTCTTTTTAACGACGAAAAGATTTACACGCGGCTAGGTTTCAAATGGTAAATACTTACACTCCCGAACTTCTTGCCCCTGCTGGCGATTTAAAACGTTTGGAATATGCACTCGCTTACGGTGCTGACGCAGTCTATGCGGGTCAACCCGCTTTTTCCCTTCGCGCTCGAGAAAACGGATTCCGCTCGTTGGACGATCTTGCAAAGGGCATTGAAATTTGCCACGCCAAAGGGAAAAAATTCCATTTGACAAGCAACGTCATTTCAAGAAATTCAAAAGTCGCCCCTTTCCAGAAAGCGCTTCTTGAAGCCTGTAAGCTCGGCCCGGACGCTTTGATCGTTGCCGACCCGGGCATCATTCAGTTCATTCACAAGGAATGTCCAGAAATTCCCATTCATCTGTCTGTGCAGGCCAACACCACCAACTATTTGACCGCCCAATTCTGGCAGTCCATGGGTGTTTCCCGCATCATTCTTTCCCGAGAACTCCGCTTGGGAGAAATTCTTGAAATCCAAGAAAAATGTCCTGGTCTTGAACTCGAAGTCTTTGTCCATGGAAACGTCTGTATGGCTATGTCCGGGCGTTGCATGCTCAGCAACTGGACAACCCACCGTGATGCGAACCAGGGCATGTGCAACAATTCTTGCCGCATGCCGTACCGCCTTTACGCAAACCCCGAAGTGCAGTCCGACGATTACAAAGCCCACGAAGGGGAATTTTTCTTGGAACGCTCCAACGCGCCCGAAGATAAACCCGCAGAACTCATCGGACTCGATGAAGACAGATGGGGCACTTACTTCATGAGCAGTCGGGATCTTTGCGCCCTGGACTCCATTCCGGATCTTGTGAACGCAAAGCTTTCGAGTTTTAAAATCGAAGGGCGCACGCGCAGCGTCTATTACCTTTCGTCTGTCGTGCTCGCTTACCGCAAAGCCATCGATTCAGCCCTGAAGGGAGAACCTATCCCAGCCGTTTCCCGCGAACTGATTTCTGATACCGACAGCCGCGGACGCATGCCCGGATTTTTCAAAGGTCCTCTGCCGCAGAATTACGAAATGACGCAAGAGCCGTCCAAAACAGGCGCTGTGGCAGCCCAAATCGATCACATCGAAACAAATGGTTCCGTTTTTGTTCAAATCAAGAACCGAATCGACCGAAATTCCAAACTTTACTGGCTCGATCCGGAGAATCACGAAGAAGTGAGCATCTCCCAGCTGAAAAATGCCAAAAACGAACCTGTGGACGCCTTACATCCGGGAACAAACGGTCTGATTTCGTTGAATTCCGACGTGATCCATCGCACAAAATTCGAAAAATTTGCATTTTTAGTTCTGAAAAAGGACTGATCCACCGCACTTAAGATAGATTGATGACTATGGAAGATTCTAGCGACTACGAATACAAGCAAAGCAAGATTTTTCGCGACTTTGACAAAGCGTACGCTGAAGGTAAGCTGGATTATTTAAAACAGCTTTTTCTTCCGTATATCCTAAATAACATCGCTGACCTGTACGCCTTCAAGCAAGAGAAGATGAAACAGTTTCTCGAAGCTTTGGACATGCATCAACTGATGAAGCTTTACCTTTATTATAAGCAGATGCCTCTCGACATGCGCCGCTACATGGAAGGTCAAAGCCAATCCATCAAAGAAGCGATCGCCGGCACAAGCAAAGAGCGCCAGGTCGCCGTTTCCGATTGGATCAAGCAGCATGCAGCCCGTCATCGCGATGTCACCATTAAAACCCAGTGTCTGTTCTTTGAAAAAATCGCAGACCAGGTGATTCCGCCCATTGAAAAAGCTCTCGCCGAGTACGAAGCTTCTCTGAAAGCGTAATCCAAAACTCTCCAAATAGAGCCTTTTTACGTTCCCGAAAAGATTCGGGAACCTTTTTTTTAAGTTGGCGGGGACTAATTTTTTGCTAGCTTTGTCACGCTATGAGTGAAGAAATCAAACCGGTCAATCCGTTTTTAAATCCGATCCACATTGTGGAGCCCGAAAACAAGCTTCCGGATTACACCTTTAACGATTTGCCCGCCGACCTCAAATCGACTCTCGAAAGTCACGGTTGGACAGACCTGATGCCCGTGCAGCGCAAGACGATGCCCTACATGCTCGCCGCCCGCGATATGCTTGTGCAGTCCAAAACAGGTTCGGGTAAAACCGGGGCCTTCGTGCTCCCGCTCATCCAGGTCATCGTCCGGGAACATAAATTTCCCCAGGCGCTGATCCTCGTCCCGACCCGTGAACTTGCCCAGCAGGTAGAAGAAGAAATCGAAAAGCTCGCCGAAGGAACCGGCATCAAGTCCGTGGCCATTTTCGGCGGCGTAGGTTACGAACCGCAGCTCCGCGCACTTCGCGAAGGCGTGCACATTATCGTCGCCACTCCGGGACGACTTCTCGACCATGCACAGCGCGGCAATGTAGACTTTCTTTCGATCCGCGACCTCGTCATGGACGAAGCCGACGAAATGCTTTCCATGGGATTCTACCCGGATATGCAGCGCATCCGCCGTTACTTGCCAAAGGACATCGCTTGCACCATGTTCAGCGCAACGATTCCGCAAACGGTAAAAAGCCTTGCCCGAGAATTCCAACGTAAAAACGCCGGATTCCTTTCCCTGAGCTACGACAAGGTCATTGCAAACAACCTGGAACATCGCTACTACATGTGCGACGTCATGGACAAGGACAAGATGACGATCAAAGTCCTTGAATGGGAAAATCCAGACAGTTGCATGATCTTCTGCAATATGAAGCGCGATGTAAGCTACCTTGAACAGGTGCTTTCCAACTACGGATTCCGAGTCGGAGCGCTTTCCGGGGACATTTCACAAAAACAGCGCGAAGAAACCCTCGCCGCGTTCCGCAACAAAAAGCTCAGCATTTTGATTTGCACCGACGTGGCAGCCCGCGGAATTGACGTCACCCACGTTACCCATGTGATCATCTACGATCATCCGGACGACCACGAAGTGTACGTGCACCGCAGCGGACGTACCGCCCGTGCCGGTCGCAGTGGCGTTGCCATTTCCCTCATTACGCCTGTCGAAGAAATTGAACTGCAAAAGACCGCTGTCGATTTCGGCATCCAGTTCATTAAAATGCCGGCGATTACAGAAGAAGACTTGGCCAACCGCATCCGTCAGCGCACAGCTGCGGAACTCGACCGAGAAAAGCGCGTCCTTGGGCAGATGAAGAAAGAGCGTCTCCGCCGCTTCTTGCCGCTTGTTGACGAACTTTCGTCGAATCCGGAAGACAAGGAAGTTCTCGCCTATCTTCTCGACAAGTTCTACTGGAAGGAATACGAAAAAAGAGAAGAACTGCGAGAACACGAAGGGAATAAATAAATGTCCAAGATCAAGGTCAAAACCAAGAAAGAAATCGAACTGATCCGCTCTGCAGGCGCCCTTGCCGCAGAAACTCTTATGCGCGCAGGCGAAATGTGCAAGCCGGGCGTAAACACCCTTGAAATCGACGAATTCATTGCCGACTTCACCAACAAGCACGGCGGCGTTTCCGCAGATTTCGGCTATTACGGTTATCCGCGTTACGCATGCATCAGCATCAACGAAGTGGTGTGCCACGGCATCCCGAGCAAAGACACGATTTTAAAAGACGGTGACATCGTCAATATCGATATCACAACAATCCTCTCCGGTTACCACGGAGACTGCTCCGCCATGTTCTGCGTCGGAAACGTGAGCAAACAGGCAAAAGATCTCGTCCAAGTCTCCAAGGAATGCTTGGAAGAAGGCATCCGCGCAGCGGCTATGCCCAAAGCCCGCTTCTCCGACATCGGCTGCGCCATTCAACCGTACGCCGAAGATCACGGTTACACTGTCGTCCGTGACTACTGCGGCCACGGCATCGGACGCGGCTTCCACGAAGAACCCAACGTTCTCCACTATGCGAACCGCGAAATCAACAACATGATTGAAATCGGCAACGTGTTCACCATCGAACCGATGATCAACATGGGCAAATCCGACATCAAAACGTTAAAAGACGGTTGGACAGTCGTGACCGTAGACGGAAGCCTCTCCGCTCAATGGGAACACACCATGGTGAAGACCAAAGACGGCATCGACATTCTGACTCTTCCGAGGTAAAAGTGCTCGGCGGCGCAAGAGACACCGTTATCAAAAAAGTCCTCCAGGACCATCCCGCAGTCAAACGGCTCGGGACGATCCATGAGTTTTCTTTAAATACAAATGAACATACCTGCGAACTGAACATCGGACTTGTGGGAGAACCTTACCCCATCCGATTTTCCGCAGAGTATGAGCTTACAAAAACTCCAGAGGGAGCCGATTTTCGCATTTCCAAAATCCACTGCGAAAAGCCCTGGATCGAAGAAATTCTCAAAATGGTTTTTGAAGCGAAAGGGGATTCCATCCATTTCCCCATCACAGGCTTTGCAGCGAAACTCGTTTTAACGTTTTTGTAACGTCCCCCTAACAGTCATTGCGAGCCCCGCAAGGGCGAAGCAACCCATTTGGTGAACTTTTTTTATAGTTTAAAAGTTAGCCTATGAATCTGCATCTCAAGCTGAAAGACTATTTTTCGGAAATTCCCAATTCGGAGCTTTCCCCGTTAGACAACCCAGACGAAAAAATCAAGCGTCTAACCGAAGCGGCAGCCCTCAAAGCGGCCGTTGTAAGCGCAACCCTTTCTGCACCGGGCGGAGTCGTGGGGATCATTTCTTCCCTACCGGACCTCGCTGCCATTTGGCGCATCCAGGCCCAGCTTGTAGCAGACATCGCAGCGGTCTACGGAAAGCTCGGCTATTTAACAAAAGAATCTCTCGTCTGGTGCCTTTGCAAGCAGTCCGGATTCCAAATCGCAAGGGATATCGCCGTTCGCGCGGGCACCCATTTACTGCTCAAAAAGACCCCGCTCAAAACTTTCACTCGCGCAATTCCCGTCCTCGGAGCCGTCAGCAGCGGAGCCTATGCCGCATTCGACACTTATGGGGTCGCTAAAATCGCTAAAACGTACTTCAGCAACGTCGAAAACCGCGAAATATCCCAAATTCAGGCCCCTTTTAAATAAAGCCTTGAGCCAAGTCCAAAAATTTTCTATTTTGGGCGCCAGTTTTATCAAACTTTTCACGGAAACAACAATGAAAGATATCCAACACCATAGAAACATCGGTATCTCTGCCCACATTGACTCGGGTAAGACTACCCTCACCGAACGTATCCTCTATTTCACAAAGCGTATTCACGCGATCCACGAAGTTCGTGGTAAAGACGGCGTCGGCGCCACGATGGACTCCATGGAACTCGAACGCGAACGCGGCATCACGATTCAGTCTGCTGCAACATTCGCAAGCTGGACTCATTCCATTACCGGCGAAAAGGACACCATCAACATTATCGATACACCGGGGCACGTGGACTTCACGATTGAAGTGGAACGTTCCCTCCGCGTGCTCGACGGTGCAATCCTCGTGCTCACCGGCGTGGAAGGCGTTCAGTCCCAGTCTATTACTGTTGACCGCCAGATGAAGCGTTACCACGTTCCGCGCGTTGTGTTCGTCAACAAGTGCGACCGTTCCGGTGCAAACCCGCTCCGCGTGGCCGTCATGCTCAAGGAAAAGCTCAACCACAAGCCGATCGTGATGCAGATTCCTATCGGTCTTGAAGACCAACTCAAGGGCGTGGTTGACCTCGTCGAAATGAAGGCTTACTACTTCGAAGGCGCAAACGGTGACGACGTCCGCGTGACCGAAATCCCGGAAGAACTCAAGGATCAGGCTCAGGAATACCGCGAAAAGCTCGTGGACTGCTGCGCAGACTACAACGACCAGATCATGGAACTTGCCATGGACGGCAAGTACGGCGTTGATGAAATCGATAAGGATCTCATCAAGAAGACCATCCGCGAACAGACGATCTCTCTCGAACTCACCCCGGTCTTCATGGGCTCCGCTCACAAGAACATCGGCGTTCAGAAGCTCCTCGACGGCGTTATCGACTATCTCCCGGATCCGACCCAGGTCGAAAACAAGGCTCTCGACATCGACAACAACGAAGCAGAAGTTGTCCTCAAGTCCGAAGATGCTGCACCGCTCGTTTGCTATGCGTTTAAGCTCGTCAACGACCGCTATGGCCAGTTGACCTACATCCGCGTTTATCAGGGTACCATCAAGAAGGGCGACTCCATTGTCAACATGGCAACCGGTAAGAAGGTTGGCGTTGGCCGTCTCGTCCGTATGCACGCTGACGAAATGGTGGATATCGCCGAAGCCGGCGCAGGCGACATCGTCGCTCTGTTCGGTATCGACTGCGCATCCGGTACGACCTTTACCGATGGCAAGAACAAGTTCAACATGACTTCTATGCACGTTCCGAATCCGGTGATCGAACTCGTGATCGAAGCAAAGAACCGTGACGAACTGGACAACATGTCCAAGGCTCTCAACCGCTTCACCAAGGAAGACCCGACGTTCCAGGTGGAAGTGGACAAGGAATCCGGTCAGACCATCATCAAGGGTATGGGTGAACTTCACCTCGACGTTTACATCGAACGTATGCGTCGTGAATACCACGTTGACGTTCAGACGGGTGCTCCGCAGGTGGCTTACCGTGAAACCATCACCCGCGCTGCTAAGTTCGAATACACGCACAAGAAGCAGACCGGTGGTTCGGGTCAGTTCGCTAAGGTTGTTGGCGAAATGCGTCCGATGGAAGTCGAAGGCGATGCAGAAAATACGTACAAGTTTGTGAACTCCGTCGTGGGTGGCCGTATTCCTAAGGAATACATCCCGTCCTGCGATAAGGGTTTCCAGAGCTGCATGGAAGCAGGTTCCCTCATCGGCTTCCCGGTTGTGGGTATCGAAATGGAAGTCACCGATGGTGCTTACCACGAAGTTGACTCTTCCGATATGGCGTTCCAGATCTGCGCCCGTATGGCATTCCGTCAGGCTTTCGAAAAGGCTGGCGCTCAGATTCTCGAACCGATCATGAAGGTCGAAATCACGACTCCGACCGAATTCCAGGGTAACGTTGTGGGTAACATCTCCCAGCGTCGCGGTAACATCGTCGGCACCACGGAAGAACGTGGCGAAACCACGATCGAAGCAGAAGTTCCGCTTTCCGAAATGTTCGGTTACGCAACGGACCTCCGCTCCATGACCCAGGGTAAGGCTGAATTCACCATGGAATTCAAGAAGTACGCCCCGGTTCCGCGCAACATCCAGGACGAACTCATCAAGAAGTACGGCGACAAGGCTAAGGCCGGTCAGCGCTAATCTTCTCGAAGTTCAGAGAATTCAAAAAGGCGAGCTCGCAAGAGCCCGCCTTTTTAATTTTTACAAGAGAGAAATCTTTCCGCATTCTCCTTTCCTTGCAAAAGGAAGCGCAGGACGTTCGCCCTGCGCTTGGGAGGATGATCAATGAAATAGTCGGGTACGCGACCCGAGTGCCCTACCCTGCGGTTTGCTCCAGCATCCCTTCGCTAAACCAAGGCAGTCGGGTCGCGCCCCTTCACCTATAAAACTACCGCATTCCTTTTTCCGAGTCAAGAAAAATCCGCGTGAGCACTACACCAACTCGGAACATACAACTTTGGAATTTCCGTTTTTAATAAAAAAAGAGCCCTTCTTTCGGAGGACTCTTTTTATACTCACGGCGGGAATCGAACCCACGACCCACTGCTTAGAAGGCAGTTGCTCTATCCAACTGAGCTACGCGAGCGTTTGCAGAAGCCAAATATAGCAAACTTTCGCAGCAACTTCAATGTGGATAAGATTCTCTAGCGAATCGTAAAGCGGTAAAAATTTTGCCCCGCTTTGAACAGGTACCGTCCGTTCGGCACGTTCAATTGCAAAGTCGTTTCGCCCGACTGCGCAACGGTCTCTGCCAAAAGCTTACCTGCAACGGAGAACACTTGTACACGTTCCCCAGCCGGAGCGCTAAAGGTGATGCGGTTTCCTTCTACGTAAAAATGGACCTGCGGCACATTCGAAACATTAATGATTCCTTCTCTGTCTTCGGAAGAACTGCTTTCTTCTACATAGGACGAGGAACTTTCTTCTTCAACAGACGAAGAGCTTTCGTCTTCTGGGACTATCACCGTTCCCGATTCATATTCGCTAATGTCGATTTTACCGATTCCCGAGTAAGCGGTTACCAAAGCTTTCACATTGCCCACAGCGTCTGCAGTATAGCGGTAATAATTCGAAGGATTGAACGAACCCTTTTGAATTTCATCGCTGTACGTTACCCAGACAGTGTCGTTCGCAGAGAGACTCGTTCCCGGGTTCACGGAGATTTTCATTTTCTTGGAATTGCATCCGCTCGACATCATGTTTCCGCAACCTTCGTAATAGTTGTCCACGATCGTTGCTACGCCATCGTCGCCGGCAAAGATCGCTTTGCTCAGGCCTGCGTAATGATTCTTTTCAAAATAGAGATCGCTGCCCTTGCGCACGTTAGGACCGTTCCCTGCACCTTGTCCTTCCAGGTAGTTGTTGTACAGATGGCTATTGTTGTAACGCATCATCGGAGTGCGGGCGTCAATATCCTTGTAATAATTGTGGTGGAAAGTGATTTCATGGCGGAAATCATCGCTATTGCTGTTACCGATAAGACTTCCCTTGTGATGGTCATGGAAATAATTCCAGCTGATCGTCGTGTTGTAAATATTGTTCTTTGCGTCTAAAAGACCGTCATAGCGATCTTTGTTATCGGTATAAGCGTTGTAGAATTCACAGTGGTCAATCCAAATGTTGTAACTTGCCTGATCCGCTTTGGCGACGTCACCGGAATCCGCTTGAATGCTGATGCAATCCGGGTCGTTCAAAAGGACTTCCGCGCCATTCCGGAACGCGATGACCTTGTTTTCGTCGGTCTTGCTAATAGGCACATCGCTCATGGTGAATTTAATGTTTCGAATAATGATGTTGTGCTTCTTTTGAATATTCAAACCCACACGGTTCAAGAATCCATTCGAGCCTTTACCCACAATGGTCTTGTTGTTGCCTACGAGCACGATTTCGCCATAGGTGGTTTCCGTTCCGGAACTTGCAACAGCTCCGTCGCTATCGATGTAGGTTTTGATGCCCGTGTTGATTTCTCCATTCACGATGATGACATAGGGCGTTTCCAATTCTTCCGCATAGCGTTTGAAGTCGGAGAAGTTCGACACTTCCACTACAGCGCCGCCGGCTCCGCCCGTAGTTCCCCCGCCCAAAGTTGCAAAGCCTACCATGCTAAAATCCGGAGCAGCCAAAGCGGTTCCGCAAGCAAGAATTCCTACTAACCAAGGCATTTTTTTTGCAAATCCGCAACTGGATTTATCTTTTTTTGAGAACATATTTTCTCCATTTGTTGAAGAACAGCTATTGCTATTACTCTAATAATTTAAACTCTTCCATCACAAAACGCACACATATTTTTGAGAACATTTTTGAGAACAGGATTGTTCCTTTTCACCGAAAAAAGACAAAGAAAAGACAAACTTTCTTTTTTCTTTATGTATATTGAACGTACGATGGCGTTATCAGCGCCCCCAAGATTTAACCGATTAAAGGATTATTATGCTCTCGTATCAAGAAGCCTACAAGATTGCCGCCGAAGTCCATCAAGGGCAAAAAGACAAAGCCGGCGGACCCTACATCGAATTTTTGCAGAATGTGGCGGATTATCTCAAAAGCAAGGGTGAACCGGAAGAAGTCCAGACCCTCGCCATCTTGCAGGACGTTCTCACCGATTCTACCAAAAAGACCCCGGAAGAAATCATCCAGATGGGCGTCCCGGCAGAAACCGTCGAACTGATTCAAAAAATGACCCACCACAAAAATCAGGGATGGATCGATGAATACAGCTGCAAGCTGATGGCCGAAGGCGTTCCCGCCGAAGAAGCCACTTACGAAGCCCGCGAAAAAGAATTTGTGAATTTCGTCTCTCAGCTGAAGGACAACGCAGCAGCGGCAAAGGCTAAAAGCGCCATTCTGAACGTGCTCCTGGACGAAAAGTATATTCGCCATGAACACCGCGAACTGAAAACCAAATTCCGCATTCGCAAGTATCAGCGCGCCATCGAAGAACTGGGCGTGTAAGCTTAAAAACACGTTTCAAAGAGCCCTGCACCAGCGCAGGGCTTTTTCTTTTCTTCCGCGTCCAAGTAGCCGTTTAATTCGCAATTTGTTATCTTTTCCGCGTATTATTGGCGCTAAATTCATTTGGTGCAAAACAACAAGGAACACAACCATGGCAAATAAAGTCTACAACTTTAGCGCAGGTCCGTCGGTCCTGCCAGAACAGGCACTCAAGGAAGCTTCGGCTGCATGCATCGACTTCGAAAACAGCGGCATCAGCATTCTCTCCATGAGTCACCGTTCAAAGCCGATCGAGAACATGTTCGAACAGACCGAACAGTTCCTTCGCGACTTGATGGGCATCCCTGAAAACTACGACATCGTGTTCCTCGGCGGTGGCTGCTCCCTTCTCTTCTGCATGCTCCCGATGAACTTCTTGAACCAAAACGCAACCGCAGATTACACTCTCACTGGCGTTTGGGCAAACAAGGCTTATAAAGAAGCAAAACAGTTCGGCAATGTGAACGTCGCTTGCGACACTAAGGCCGATGTTTACAACCACATCGATAAGAACCTGAAGCTTTCTGACAACGCTTCTTACCTCCACGTAACGGCAAACAACACGATCTACGGTACGGAATGGCAGAAGTTCCCGACTCCGAAGTCCGGCTTCCTCATGGCAGACGTGAGTTCTGACTTCCTCGCCCGCAAGATCAACGTTTCTGATTTTGGCGTTATTTACGGTGGCGCTCAGAAGAACATCAGCTGCGCCGGTGTAACCGTGACCATTATCCGCAAGGATTTGCTCGGTAAAGTGGATCGCAACATTCCGACCATGCTGAACTTCCAGACCCACATCGATGCAAAGAACATGTTCAATACGCCTCCGGTATTTGCCGTGTACGTAATGAACCGCACCCTCAAGTGGCTCAAGGAATTCGGTGGCGTGGAAGCTATCGAAAAGGTGAACCGCGAAAAGGCTGCACTCCTTTACAGCGCACTGGACGCTTCCAAGGTGTTCGTCGGAACGGCCGCTAAGGAAGACCGTTCCATCATGAACGTTCCGTTCGTGTTCAACAAGGACGTTGTGGCTGCGGACAAGGCCGACGATCTCGCCAAGGAATTCCTAGAATTCGCTAAGGCTCGCGGTCTCCAGCAGCTCAAGGGCCACCGCTCCGTGGGCGGCTTCCGCGCATCCATTTACAATGCGATGCCGGTGGAAGGCGTGCAGGCTCTCGTAGACTGCCTCGGCGACTTCGAAAAGAAAGTTCTCGGATAAGATCTACTGAAATTCCATTAGAAAAGCCTCCGCATTGCGGAGGCCTTTCTTTTTTCAACGGAATAAAACGGAATTAATCGCCATCGATGCAGCGGACAGAATATCCGTTGTTCGCATTCGGCGCAAGTTCGCGGACCATGTTATCGCCCATACGTCCAAGGACCCAAATCCAGATGGTTGAATTGCGACCGTTTTGAGAGCTCCAGTACGCCGTATATTCACCCATTTCTACATAACGATGTCCACGGCCCAGCACTTCTCGACGTCCGGAGCCGAAAGCGGTAAAGCCATATTCGTCGGTACCGCCACCGCCCTGCCAACCGGTACGGGCTTTGAGTTTAGATGCAAAAGCTTCGCACTTCTGAACACCGTCATAGCATCCGGTAAGACCGGTGAGCATGTCTTGCCATTCGCGGTCGCGAGGCAAATGGAATCCTTTCGGGCAAGCTTTACGCGCACCTTCTAACGAGTAAAGACGACCGCTGCGAGCGCAGAAGTTGTCTTTGTCATCGTAGCACCAAGATTCCCCTGGAATGTTGTAATTCATATTTTGGGCAAGCCAAGTTCTGCCGTCGATTTTAATCGTGCGATACATTTGACCGTCACGGGGATCTTTCACAAAGCCCGAGTTCCGCTTGACTTCACCGAAATGTTCCTGTTCTGCAATTCGGAATTCTGCAAGCTTATCACGGCGATTCTTTTCAGCCCGTTCAAAATTGGCAGTCCAATACTTTTGCGCTGCCGCATTTTTGAACTTGATTTTCAGGTCTTTCAATGCGTAAAGTTCATCGTCACAGGCGATGTCCACGCCTTTGATGTTCACCTGAAGATCTTCCTTGCCAAAAGTCTGCGGCTGCCCGATGTAGGAAATCCAGGCTTCGTGAGTTTTATTGCAAATACCGTAAAAGCGTTTGTTTTCAACGGTATCGGCAGGGACCTTCATCACTCCGTGAACAACGAAATCATAAGGGCCTTCTTTCACAGCAAAAGACACAGGCTGTTTTTCACCGTAATATTCGTACTTGTAAAAGCGCACCTGACCAACGATCTGAGCGCTTTCATATTCGCCTTGACCTTCGGCATTGAAAATGGCATCCCACGTACGCGGAGGCGTTGCAAAGGAGCTTGCCGAGAAAAGAGCGAGACTTAAAAGAAAAAGAGTAAAAAGACGCATGACGTTTAATGTTCCTTCGAAAGAAGCTTTGCCGCTTCCTTCGCAAAGTATGTCCAGATCATTTTTGCACCGGCACGTTTAATGCCCATGAGACTTTCAAGCACCACTCGGTCGCGGTCGAGCCAACCGTTCTGAGCTGCGGCACAAAGCATCGCATATTCACCGCTTACCTGGTACGCCGCCACCGGAACTTCCGAAAAATCCGAAACTTCGCGGATAACATCCAAGTAGTAGCACGCCGGTTTCACCATCACAACGTCAGCGCCTTCTTCGATGTCCAAAGAAACTTCGAGCTGCGCTTCCTTGCGATTGGCCGGGTCCATCTGATACGTTTTTTTATCGCCAGATTTGGGAGCGGAATCCAAAGCATCGCGGAACGGGCCGTAAAAAGCCGAAGCATACTTTGCACTGTACGCCATAATCGAAGTGTTTGTAAATCCCGCATCGTCTAACGCTTCACGAATCGCCGCAATGCGGCCATCCATCATATCGGACGGGCAAACGAAATCAGCACCGGCAGCCGCATGGCAAACCGCCATTTTGCAAAGGACTTCCACCGTTTCATCATTCAAGATTTCTCCGGTCGAAGACACAATGCCATCATGTCCATCGATGTTAAAAGGATCAAGAGCGATATCCGTCATCACGACGACATCCGGGAATTTTTCTTTCACCGCGCGAATGCAGGTCGGAACAAGACCCTTCGGATTGTAACTTTCCGAACCTGTATGATCTTTTTTCGATTCTTCGATGGACGGAAAAGGTGCGATCGCTTTGACGCCCAAAGCAACGCATTCTTCCAATTCCTTCAAAAGGACGTCCACCGTTTTACGGGTCATTCCCGGCATCGACGGAATCGCTTCTTCGCGACTTGAACCTTCCATGATAAAAACCGGATAGACGAAATCTTTCACGGAAAGTTCCGTTTCGCGGACGAGATCGCGGACCGTTGCGCTCTTCCGATTGCGACGCGGACGGCGCGGTAGGTCCAATGCAAACTTTTGATTCATACAAAGCCTCGAATTAACGCATCGTTCCGGAACGGAGAACATCCATCATGTTGAACGGCTTTGCGCTTCCACTTGCAAGTTGTGCTGCAAGGAAGTTCACCGCATCCACAGAACCTTCTGCATAAATCTTTCGTCCGCAAACGTTGTGGCGGAATTCAAAATGCACTGTTCCGTCAGCGCTGTCGAGAGAATAAGTGTGGAAAGCGTGGCCCGAAAGATATTCTTCCGGAACTCCCATACGTTCCACGGATTCCTTGTCGTTACGCACCTTTTCAATGCGGCTTTCGTCAAAGTCAAGACCCATGTCTTCGAAGGATTTGACAACAGCCTTTGCTGTTCCGCTGGTATCCGCCTTGGTCTTCTGGTGGCTTTCCACCACAGAAAGTTTGTAGCCGTCAAATGCGGTCGGGAAAGTTTTGGAAAGCCATTCGATCATCGCCTGGAACGCAACGATCTGCTTTGCCATATTCGGAGCGATCACACTCGGGTGATTCGTTTCTTGAACGAGCTTTACCAAAGCTTCACGGTCACCACCTGTCGTGCCCATCACAAAAGGAATCTTGTGGGCCACATAGAATTTGGCATTGTCGTTTACCGCAGTCGGATGAGTAAAATCCACAGCGATCAAGCCCGGATATTTGGCAAGGACTTCGCCAATGCGAGCTTCGCGATTCGACGGTTTCAAAAGTTGGATGGTCTTTCCAGCCACTTCCGATTCATTTTCAACGATCTGTTCGCCAGTCAAAGAAAACGGGACAAGGTCGAGCCCACGAGCAACGCAGGTCTCTGCAACAATCTTCCCCATATTTCCCGGGATACCGTTCACCATCACGAATGTTGCCATTGAAAGCTCCTTTTTTGCATCATGCATGAATTCGTGGCAAAGATAGAAATATGCTTTCAAAGCTAAAACTCTATAAAGAACTTCGGGCACAAAAAAAGACCGCCGAAGCGGTCCTTTTTCAAAAACGGAATTTTTGAAATTTAGTTTGCGGACTTGGTGAAATCCACATAAGCCTTGAGAACGTCCAGGAAGACTTCGTCCGGAGTGTTGTCACCGACGATATGGCTGATGATCTTCGGATCGTACTTTTCGAGAACCTTGGCTGTAGATTCCTTGTAAACGTTCAAGCGGTTCTTGATCACGTTCACATCTGCGTCGTCCTTGCGGCCTTCGATCTTTGCACGATTCAAAAGGCGAGCCACGATGGTTTCTTCGTCCTTGATGTCGAGCACGAAGATATGCTTCACATCCACAATCGGCTTGATGAGGTCAACCTGAGCAACCGTACGAGGAATGCCGTCGAGAAGGAGAGTGTCCTTAGCCGGATTGAGTTTGTTCGTATTCACGAGACCTTCCACATAGCGGCCAAAAATTTCGACCGTGGCTTCATCCGGAACGAGGAGACCCTTGCTGGAATAGGAAGCGAGGAGCTTGCCGCTTTCGCTCGACGGAGCGATACCGCGGAAAATGTCACCCGTGGAAAGGTGCTTGAGAGAAGTGGTAGCGGCGAGCTTAGCACCGACGGTACCCTTGCCCGAACCCGGTGCGCCGAAAATCAAAACAGCAGAAATTTGAGCCATGATAGACCTCGTGTTAAAAAGTTTCGCGTGAAAGATAGCAATACCAACAAATCTTGACTTCCCCTAATGCCAAGGAATTCCCATTCTTTTTATATTTTGTGTACTATGAACGAAAATTTTTCCGAAGTCCGCAAACAGTTCGAAGCTGAACTGGCGGAAACCAAATTGAACGTCAAGGAAGCCGTAGACGCCCTCCGCGTCAAATGGCTCGGTAAAAAAGGTCAAATCACCGCCATGATGAAGCAGATGGCGACTCTTCCTGCAGAAGAACGCCCGTCCTTCGGAAAGCTCGTCAACGAACTCAAGCAGAGCGTTTCGGAACGCATCGAAAACGCCCTTGCAGAAGCGAAGAAGAAAGCTCTCGAAGCGGAACTCGAAAAGGGTTGGACCGATACAAGCCTTCCGGGAAACGGAATTCCGGCCGGTTCTACACATCCGGTTTACGACGTCCGCGAAGAAATCATCGACTTCTTCTCCCAGATGGGTTTTGCTGTCGATTCCGGCCGCGATATTGAAACGGACTGGTACAACTTCGAAGCGTTGAATACGCCTCCCGACCATCCGAGCCGCGACATGCAAGACACGTTCTACCTGGGCGACAAAGTCATGCTCCGCACGCAGACTTCCGACACGCAGATCCATTACATGGAAACCCACAAGCCGCCGTTCCGCATGATCGCTCCGGGCCACGTGTTCCGCGTCGATAACGATGCGACCCACGCTCCGATGTTCCAACAGTGCGAAGGACTTGTCGTCGATGAAACGATTACCTTTGCCCAGTTGAAGGGCGTTCTCCAGATCTTTATGAACAAGCTCTTTGGTGAAGGCGTTAAAACCCGTTTCCGTCCGAGCTTCTTCCCGTTCACCGAACCTTCTGCAGAAATGGACGTCAGCTGCGTCTTCTGCGGCGGTAAAGGTTGCAAACGTTGCAAAGGCACCGGTTGGATGGAAATCGGTGGCTGCGGTTCCGTAGACCCGAACGTGTTCAAAAACTGCGGAATCGATCCGGAAAAGTACACGGGTTTCGCCTTTGGCTTCGGTCTCGACCGCATCGCCATGCTCCGTCACGAAATTCCGGAAATCGGGCTGATCACTTCCAACGACCAGCGCTTCCTTTCGCAATTTTAAGAATTCACCAGATCGGCTTTACCGATCTGCTACAGTTTGATTGCAAAATAAAACCGCCCCCCGAAAAAGGAGCGGTTTTTTTTGGATTGGGCAAAATTTAGAACTGCGTAATGAAATCCCAAGTCGCACTCGGAACCCAAGATTCACTTGCGCCCGGATCCTTGTGGTCCCAAATATGACCGCCGTTCTGCGTACACCAGCGTACAGGGAATCGCTGGTCAACAGTCGTGTAATTGTAGCAGACATGGTTGCCATAGCCCGGATATTCAGTCGCCACTTCTTGAGTTGCATCCTTGCCTTCTGCACTTGCATACTTCAAAGCGGTATCACGAGCAGAGCGCCCCATTTCCGGCGTGCAAAGGTCATCTTGCAAGCCTAACACACCCATCCATGCAATCGGTTTTCCGGAATGTTCCGGGAGCCAAATATTGACGTCAGCGGTTTCATACACGGCTACACCGCGTAACACATCCTGATGATCTCTGGAAAGTCCATTCGTGAACATCGAACCGTAGCTGAAACCCGTGGAAAATACGCGGCTTGAATCGATGCAAAGGTTGCTCTGCAAATCGGCGAGCAATTCGTCGAACAACGTGTAGTCTTCTTCTCCCCAAGGAGCGTAATTACCGTTTCCTTCCGGAGCCACAAAAATCGTTGTCTTTTCAGTATCCAACGGTTTCAATCCGTAGTAACCTTCCTGCTGAACACCTCCGGCCCAGCCGCCCATGCAATGCATACCAAAGACCAAGCGATACGGTTTATTGTTATCGTAATTATCCGGGATATCGATACGGATCGTACGCGTACCACGGCTCCATACGAAATCGTAGCTGCCCGATTTTACACGAGTCCAAGTTTTTCCGCATCCGCTGGTCGGCACCGGAGTATTTCCCTTTGCCCAGCCAAAAGCATACACTTCTTCTGCTTTCTTTAATGCCAACGTTACTGTGGTATCCAAATTGGGGAGTTCCACCGTCAGCGTATCAAAAGAATCCGCCGTAATGCGCAAAACATCCGATTCGGCAAGTTCTTTTTTCAAAACTTTGCTTTTTGAACTTCCACTCAAGAATGTTCCCGAAATATTTTCACCTGCAGATAACGTAAAGACTTCTCGACGGCTGCCCTGCTGAACATTCACAACATATTTGCCGTGAGAGGAAAGCTTTTGAAGGTTCAAAGAATGTTCACCGATTCCGCTGATTCTTTTCGAAAGGACTTCGTTTCCCACCAAGTCAAAG
The DNA here is from genome assembly GCA_017959225.1 of Fibrobacter sp. GTDB lineage: Bacteria > Fibrobacterota > Fibrobacteria > Fibrobacterales > Fibrobacteraceae > Hallerella. The sequence goes on from JAGDBD010000030.1 coordinate 27,671, forward strand.
ACTTTCACTTGCAACGGGGTTGCCGAACTAACGGAAATGGAAAGAGTTCCTTGATGCAAGGACCAAGATCCCGAAGGGGATTTATCCGTTTGCAGCGCAAGGGAAGCTTCTTCGATTTTGAAATCCCCATTTGCATCCGTTACTGCGGACTTGTTTTTGGAAAGGAGCAAAGCATTTGCTCCAGAAATTGGACTCCCCGATTCGTCTACGACTTTTCCCTGTAAAGTATAGGCATAGGCCGATAACGATAAAAGAAGTAGAACGGCTGAAAAGGTTTGCAATTTTTTCATACACTCCTCGCTAAAAAATTACACCCCTTAGAAAAATAGGCTCCGCAATTCCGTACAAACGCATCCATTCCAAGATTTGTGTGGACAATCTATCCATACAAAAAAGTCCCCATCCGAAGACGGGAACTTTTGTCATTTGGAGAGGATTGGCTAAAATTTAACGGGCCGTTTTCAGCGCAAAAAGGCACTGTCCCGAGCGGACTTCCATCGAAGTTTTGGCAAAAATCTGGGTAACTTCGGCATCTTCGTCAGCAACCACCGGGATTTCAGTTTTCATGCTTTCGAGAATCGCGAGAGTATCCCCCGCCTTGATCTTTGTTCCAACTTCCGTTACCACAAGTTTCCAAAGGCTTCCCGCCACCGGAGAGTAAACGCCCTCTTCGCCTTCGGCAAGACTTACTTCGGCAACCGGAGCCGTTTCAGCGCTATGGCTTTCGAAAGTGAATTGGCCTGTAGCAATCCAGCGAGCCTTTTCTTCTTCAAACGCCTGTTTGCGCTTATTTTCAAAGGCGGCTATGGATTCCGCATTTTCGGCAAGGAACTTTTCGTATTCCGTGATGTCAAACGAACTTTCTTCGATCTTCACATGGAACTTGCCCGCGACAAAGTCCTTTCGCATTTGCAGCAGTTCTTCTGCGCTGACTTCGTAATAGCGGATCCGGTCAAAGAATCGGAGCAAATACGGTAAAGTAAAATCGCTCGTCTTTTTGAAACGGTTCCACATCTGCACGGTACGTCCAACGAATTGATAGCCGCCCGGGCCTTCCATTCCGTAGACGCACATGTAAGCGCCTCCGATACCGACCGCATTTTCCGGCGTCCAAGTTCGTGCCGGATTATACTTGGTCGTGACCAGGCGATGTCTTGGATCCAGCGGCGTCGCTACAGGCGCTCCTAAATAAACATCACCCAGTCCCATGACCAAATAGTCTGCGTCAAAGACGATTCTCTTTACATCTTCAACCGATTTCAAACCGTTGACACGGCGAATGAATTCGATGTTGTTCGGGCAGCACCATGGAGCGCCAGGACGGACTGTAGAGACATACTTTTGAATGGCAAGGCGCGTCTGCGGATCATCCCAAGAGAGCGGCAGATAAACGGTTCTTGTCGGAACTTTCGTTACCTTATTCTTCTTTAAATGTTCCGCCAAAGAAGCCAGGCTCTCAAGAATTTCCGCCTGACGAATTTTGTGAATGTCATAATGAATCTGGATGGAACGAATTCCTGGCGTCACGTCGATGACGACATCCTTCAGTTTTTCTTTTACCGCAAGCATCCACGCATGAGCCGTAAAGCGCAAGCGCAAATCAATGATGGCCGGGCCAAATTCCAAAAGAACATAATCATCCCCATCTGCACGGACAACGATATGTTCCATTTCATTTTCCTGATGGAATTCCGCAATGATCGGAGATTCCACTTTTGCAGCAACAAGGGCAGGAATTTTCGCCGGAGCATCTATCGGATTTTCAAGGTTCGCTTCGCGGGCAAGGCGAATTTCTTCGGCTGCCGACGCCGAGAGCGGAACAAACTTCACCCGGTCACCGCTTTTCAGCTGCCCGATCTTCCAAAGCTCAGCAGAGACAATCGTAACCGGGCATGCAAAGCCTCCAAGGCTCGGGCCATCTACGCCCAAGATGATCGGCATATCGCCGGTAAAGTCAACTGTTCCCACAGCATAGGCGTTGTCGTGTAAATTCGAAGGATGTAATCCGGCTTCGCCACCGTCCGGGCGAGCCCACTTCGGTTGCGGCCCAATCAGACGAATGCCCGTTCGGGAAGAGTTATAGTGAACTTCCCAATTGGCCGCAAAAAAGGCGTCAACATCTTCCTTTGTCAAATAGTCCGGAGCACCGTGAGGACCATACATCACGCCGATTTCCCACTGCGTCGTAATTTCGGGCAAAGCTTCAACTGCAGGCGTTAACGGTTCCGCCACAGTCGCTTTTCCAATATGAAGGATGTCACCAGCCGAAAGGGCTCGCCCAGCATGACCGCCAAAACCGCCCAACGTAAACGTCGACTTACTTCCTAAATAATCCGGAACATCAATGCCTCCGCGCACAGCGAGGTAAGCCCGTTGCCCGAGTTTCGTGATCCCGAACTTCAAAATGTCGCCATTTTCAATTTTTACAGGCTGATTTTTAGGGCAAGGCTTTCCGTTTAACTTAGCCGGAAATTCACCACCCGTCCAAGCAATGACTGTCTTCGTATGGAAACAGATTGAGCAACCGGAAAGGGTCATTTCAAGGCCTGCGGCACTTTCCGCATTACCGACGATTTTATTTGCCAAACGGAAGCTGTAGTTGTCCATCGGACCGGAAGGCGGAATGCCTACGTCCCAAAGATTCTGCCGGCCCGGATAATCTTGAACTGTTGTCTGTAACCCCGGAGCCACAATTTCAAAAGTCGAGTTTTCGTACTTGTAATCGTTTAAGATCCAAGTGGAAACTTTTCCCGAAACAAAGTCCTCCATTTCTAAAACATCTCGCAACAGCTTGATATTCGTTTCAAAGCCGCAGAGTCTTACTTCGGAAAGAGCCTTTTTCGCCTTGAAAATATTGTCTTCACGATCGTCGCCGGCGACAATTACTTTGGCAAGCAGCGGATCGTAAAAAGCGCTGACTTCCGTTCCGCGCGAAACCCATGTATCCACGCGAATGCCTTCGGGGAAGCTCACTTCCGTCAAAAGTCCACTCGAGGGGCGATAATTTTTACCCGGATCTTCCGCATAAACACGGAATTCCATCGCATGTCCCTTCGGAGTAAAAGTCGCCCCGATTTCAAACGGTCGAACACCTGCAGCCTGCTCAATCATCCAGCGGACAAGATCCACACCAAAAACCGTTTCCGTCACACCGTGTTCTACCTGCAAACGCGTATTCACTTCGAGGAAATAGAACTGATCCGCCTTTGCATCATAAATAAATTCCACGGTCCCTGCCGAACGATATTTCACTCCTTGCGCCAAGCGAAGAGCCGATGCGTGCAAAGCCTTGCGAGTTTCTTCCGGAAGGCTCGGGGCAGGGGTTTCTTCCACGACCTTCTGATTTCGACGTTGCACAGAACAATCGCGTTCCCCCAAGACCACAGCGTTTCCTTCTCCGTCGCCAAAAATCTGAACTTCCACATGACGCCCGCGTTCCACATACTTTTCCACAAAGAGTCCCGCATTCTTAAAGTTATTTTCGCTCAGGCGCTTAATGCGGTCATAACTTTCACGCAGTTCCTGTTCGCTGTGGCAAATGCTCATGCCAATGCCGCCACCGCCCGCAGTGCTTTTGAGCATAACCGGGTAGCCGATTTTTGCAGCGCCTTCTGCAGCGTCGTCCACATTTTCCAAAAGTCCCGTTCCCGGAACTAGCGGCACTCCAAATTCTTCGGCCAGTTCCTTACTGCGGTGCTTGAGCCCAAATTCCACAAGCTGCGTTGGAGTCGGTCCGATAAACGCCACTCCATTTTCTTCCAAAGTCTTTGCAAATTCCGCATTCTCACTCAAAAATCCATAGCCCGGATGAACCGCATCCGCACCGGTCTGTTTGATTGCAGAAAGTATTGCATCCACATTCAAATAGCTTTCTTTGGCTAAAGCAGGACCAATACGTACCGCTTCGTCTGCCATCAAAACATGAGCCGCACTTTCATCCGCATCGGAATAGACTGCGACAGACTGAATTCCCATTTCCTTGAGGGAACGAATCACGCGGCAAGCAATTTCACCGCGGTTTGCAATCAATACTTTCTTAAACATAAGATATCCTCTTCAAATTTTGGGCTGTATTTTCACTCACTTCAAAAGCGAAGCCAGCATCCGGCAAAGAACACCGCTCGGATTTTCCAATTCGTGCAGAATCGTAAAATGGTTGCAGCCTTCTAACAGCCCAAAAGTCACCGGAATTTTTTCAGCAGCACGACGTGTTGCAAATTCAAGACTTTGACGACGCAGCTCCGGAAGTTCTTCCGCACCAACGGCAATCGCCATCGGCTTCGGAACGCTCGGAATCCGCATCAGGCTCAAGTTCAAGATTTCCTCGGGGGAAAGATTCAACGCCTGATTCAAATAGCACTTGGAAATCGGTTCCAAGTCATAGATTCCACTGATCGCAAGAGCCGATTTTACAGAAGGCTCATCGAGCATCATCGTCGCCAGATGTCCGCCAGCAGACCACCCGGAAACGACAACCTTTTCCGTATCCGCCAGAAAATCTTTGGCAAACACACAAATCTTGTGAATGGCGTTTCGTACTTCCTGAACGATTTCCGAAAGGCTCGCCTCCGGCGCAAGCGTATAGCCGACCGAAGCAACATGCATTCCCAAAGACAGCGGACCTTTTGCCAAAAAACGGAACGTATTCTTGTGCCGCATTTGCCAATATCCACCGTGGACGAACACAAAGATTCCCGCACCCGGATTTCCCGGGAAAAAGTCAAATTTCTCGCGGGCACCTTTTCCATACGGAACGTCCATCGTCCCCGAAAAACGTGAGGCAAGCACATCGCTTCGCGCTTCAAAACCTCTTAAAAGCTCTGAGCTTTCCGCCACCGCTTTCGTGTTATCGTATGCAGCATCCAAATCAAGCATCGAAAACAACCATTCGAATCGGGGTGGGGTTATAATCATTGCACGGATTATTCAACTGCGAACAATCGGAAAGCAAAAACAACACATCCATTTCGGCACGCAGATCGATGTACTTTCCAGGGCCCGAAATTCCGTCTGCAAATTCCAAACGGCCCGTATTATCCAGAATCACTTTGGTAAAGAAGTTTAGATTGCAGACCTGATCCCGTTTGCTCATGCCATAATCCTGCAAAGTTCGCACGAATGTATCGCGACAGCTGTGCATGTAACGGGTCTTGTCCGTATAACGCACACAGTTCCCTTCCGCCGAGCAGCCACTTCCAAGCGTATCATGTTCGCCACACGTGTCCGCAATAACCGTAAGCATCGGATTGTCGTCATTCGAGCGAATGACTGTGCCAAGTTCAATCATCGAATTCGCCTGAGCCGTAATCGTATTTTGCGCACTATAACGCTCCGAAGTGTCATGCGCATTATAGACCTGCACATCGCCAGACTGATTTCCTTCGACATCGATCAAGCGGAGCACCTGTCCTTTCTTTAGCAAAAGCATCTTGCCTTCGCCTGCATAAGCCATGACATCAAAACAAGCTTCTTCGATTTGACGGTCGCTTTCTTTCCGTTTCGAGTTCATAAAACACCTCGTTTAATCCCAGATGATCATGCGGATCGGAGTCGGATTGTAAGCGTTACACGGATTGTTCAGCTGTGGGCAATTGCTCACGACCGCATACACATCCATTTCCGCTTTCATTTCCACATACTTGCCTGGGCTCGAAATTCCATCCGCAAAATTCAGATTTCCTTTTTCATCAAAAGGCACATACATGAAGAAGTTCAAATTGTTCACCTGATCGCGTTTATCGAGACCCGGCTTTTCCAAAAGGACCTTCAAAAACGATTCACGACAAGCATGCATGTAACGTTTGTCCAAGGAGTAGCGGCACGTATTGCTTTCGCAGGAGCAGGCACTTCCCAGTGTATCATGATCTCCACAAAGGTCCGCGGTGATCGTCAGCATCGGATTGTCATCGTTCGAATAAAGAACAGTTCCCACTCCCACAAGGCAATTCGCCTGACGTTGCACGGTCTGTTGCACGCTGTAACGTTCCTCTGGATTATTCGCGTTGATGAAAAGCGTATCTACCGCCTGGTTTCCTTCTAAATCCAGGATTCGGAATGTCTGACCTTTTTTGATCAAATGCAGCCAACCTTCACCAGCCGGCACGTCTTCCACGTAAACAGCATTTTCTTCCTTGAGGGAGCTTTCCAAATACTTCGTGTACATTCTTCCGTCTCCTTTTTACAGGTTATAATCCGCCGTGTTAATGAAACCGCGAGAGTTTTCCGGGCACCAGGTGAAACACGGATCGTCTGCCGTCGAGAATTCACAAGAAAGAAGTTCCACCTTCACCGGCTTTCTCAAATATTCTTTCGATGGATTCAAGGGATGCATGCCCGTATCGATAACGACAAGCGTATCCATTTCCGCGCGGAGTTCCACATAATCGCCAGGCTTTGAATTATTTTCCACAAAAGTCATTTTGCCGTCTGGCGTCACCACGACCTTACTGAAGAAGTTTACGAGTTCTGTAAAATCGCGTTTCGTCATTCCATGCTTGCCGATTTCCACCAGCAAAGAATCGTAACCGTTGCGGTAAAAATCATTGTGGAACTTCTGGTAGTCATGTTCACCAAAACGTTCCCGAATGAGTCCCGCATGCGTACAACCACAAAGCGGATCATGCCAGCCCACCGTATCTTTGACCACACTCAAAAGAATGCGTCCCATGTCGCTGTAGAGACAACAGTTTTCAGCAATCCGGCAAATATGCTGAATTTTCAAAGTATCGCCCAAATTAAAGCGTTCCGAAAAGTTCTTCGCGTTGTAGCAAAGGATCGAAGCGTTTGCGCCACCTTCCAAATCCGTCAAACGGATTTTCTGTCCGCGTTTCACCACGCGGGAATAATTCCATCCGCCAGCAATCGTTTTTGTAAGCAAGACATTTTCTTTTTCCATAAGATTACCTCTCTAAATGAAATTTTATCGAACGGCATTCTTTTTGCCGACCATATTGACGATGTTGAAAGATTCCTCTTCCAAAGACTTCTTTTCCGAAACCGGATGAATCAAATCTTCGACATGCGAACGAAGCGTCTTGAATTCCGGAAGGAATAAGCTTTCCTCGGTCCGAGGGCGCGGAACATCGACCGTTACGAGTTCCTTCACCCTACCCGGATTTGCCTGGAGCGTTAAAATCCGATCCGAAAGGAACACCGCTTCGTCCAAATCATGAGTGACAAAGAGAATCGTAATGTCAATATTCTTCCAGACTTCGAGCAAGTACTTCTGCATCTGCGAACGGGTCTGCGCATCCAGTGCTCCAAAAGGTTCATCCATCAGTAACACGCGCGGTTGCGGTGCCAAGGCTCTTGCAATCGCCACACGTTGCTGCATACCGCCGGAAAGTTGCTTCGGATAATATTCCGCGTACTTTTCAAGGCCCACAATCTGCAGCCACTGCAAAGCGCTTTCTTCGGCGTCGACATTTCCATAGCCCGAAGAAATCAGGCCGAACATCACATTCTGTTTTACCGAAAGCCACGGAAAAAGCGTGTACTTTTGAAACACCATCCCGCGTTCCGCGCTAGTTCCTGAAACTTTTTTTCCATCGAGCAAAAAATGTCCACTCGTCACCGTTTCAAGACCAGCGGCAATACGAATACGAGTCGACTTTCCGCAACCCGAAGGACCGATAATCGAAAGGAATTCCCGCCGTTTAACGCCAAAAGAAATTCCAT